>CAYRXX010000017.1:4983-6480 GCA_964428375.1 Candidatus Woesearchaeota archaeon | reverse complement strand
TCCCACTCTCCATCTACACAGATGCGAGTTGAAGCGGTAGTCGCAGACTGGAAGACGAAAAAGAAAGGGCAGGAAGATAATTTTCCTCATTATTTGAAAGTAGGGGAAAGTTATTACCTACCTTCTGATATCAACTACATCGGTGGACGGATTCGAGTTGTCAATCCACTGAAAAAGGAGTATACACTGAAAATTGTGTATACCGTGAAATACGGAGATGATAAGTTCCCCTTTATTATCTCTCATGTTGTTTATGGGGGGATTGGCGTCGATCGGGTTTTTAAAATCGGACGCCAGGTTGGCAAGAAGAGGACTGAGATATCGGTTCGCGTTGTTGTTTCTACGAAAGAAAACCAGAAGACCTTTGATTTTATTTTTATTAAATATAAGACAAGAAAGGAGGTGGTGCCTATGGAGTAGATTAAGTAGGAGACAAGAAGAAGATTTTATTAATAATCTTAAAACGAGGTAACAAAAATGAATAAAATACTTTTAGTAATAATAGCTATGTCTATGTCTTTCGCAGTTCCGGCTCTCGCCACTCCCCCCGTGGATACACAGGGCGGAACGAATATCCAGAGGCTCCAAGATTATGGAGGAGGTATATCTGGAGGATACTCTATGTTTTCGGGGAAAACAAATTACGTCGCAGGAGGGAATTTCGTAGCCTACGGATCAACCGACGCCACCGGTAAGGTGCGGGGACATGCAACGCTGGGAGGTGGAATGACTAAGGCGACAGTGAAGGGAGTTTCCATGGCAACTGGAGACAGGTTTTCCCATGTAGAAGCTGGAGGTTTGGCCGCTCAAGGGACGTTTTCAGGGAAAGATGCCTCCCAGGCTACAGCTTCCGCCTCAGAAGAAAGTATGGCCGGGTATCATTCATCCGGGCGTACTTTTGCAGATGGAAAGGCAAAAACTATAGGAGGATCCTCAACCCTTGCAGGAACTTCCAGAACCGGGGAGACCTCCTATGCAACTGCATTAACAGGGAGCAGGAGTCTGTCAAAAGCTACTGGGAGACACAAGCTTGTTGGGGTCGCCGGTGCTGGGGAAGTTTCCCACTCCGAGTTCTCACAAAACAACCACGCCTTTGCGTGGACAGCCGGTTCCGCGAAATATTCCTATTCCGCACACGGACACAGAAGGGCATCCGGATCTGGTATAGCTGCTACAGTTGGAAGTTCTTCTGTCTCCTCCCATGGGAACAGAACAATCGCCCATAGCGAATCTTTTTCTGTTTCCCAAGAAAACTAATTAACTCAGGAAGATGTCGATGGGAAATTTTACCCTCGGCATCTTCCCAACTTTGGAGATTATCATGAAACTTATTGTCCTTTTATCATCAATCCTATTTCTATTCCCAGCAGCCGCTTTCGCCGGGAGTACAATCGCGAATTCAGGGGCGACTGCAGAGCTGAACGCCCCCATCAACTCAAACTTCTCTCAGACTTTTCAAGCATCGGAACAGAAGAGGGAGTTCCCAAACACTCCCGG
>CAYRXX010000017.1:0-4883 GCA_964428375.1 Candidatus Woesearchaeota archaeon | reverse complement strand
CCCAAAAAAAATAACCTCAACCAGAAAGACGACGGAGCCCCTCCGCCGTCGTCTTTCTATTTTTTTTCCCAAAACCTATATACTCCAATATACCATATTCAACCACATACTTCAACCCCTTTTCTTCCTTGCAAACCCATCCGCTTTCAAGATAGAATTCTCATCTATCCCACTCGCCTTAAAATCATCATACCTTCCCCGATTTCCTTCTATGTAATTATCCCCCGATTTCCCCTTGCCGTTTTCCTCATTATACAATCTCGCATCCCCCTTCTCCTCGTAAAAAACCGTTTGCGATTTCTCCTCATAATCTCCCCCCTTAAAATCCTGCTCGCTCCTCCAATCTCTTCGTAAAACCGCCTCACTCACAGAATCTTCCAAGCCCTGCTTCTTCCAGTTCGAAGTCACAGATGCCGTAGAAAGTGTTATTCCAGAAATCAAATCCTCCTCGACCGCCTCATCTAAATCATCATCAAAAATCCCTTCATTGCCTTCTTCTTCAAGTTCCTCGTCGAAAATCCCCTCTGGGCTATCTTCTTTGACCTCTTCTTCTTTTTCCATATATATCCATAGAAACGAGCTTTATTTATTTTGTTATCTCACTCAAACAACTTTTTCTGCGACACGCTCTTCGCTTTAACAAGTTTCTTAACGGTATTCCACGAGAAACGGATAATATCTTTATATTTTTCATCATCAAAATTTTTTGTAATAAAGTCTTTGGTTTTTGGGTCGGCGGGATATCCCGAGCCGAAATCAATCTCGAACTCTTGCCGTAGTTTTTTTACAGAATCTTCCCTTTTTTCTTTCGCCAAAATCGATGCCGCTGAAACTGCGGGATAATTCGCATCCGCCTTATGCTCACAAACCAAACTTACCTTTTCCGGATTTTTTAGAAGTCGTTGAACATCCATTGACCATGCTTGTATATTCACAGAGGGACAATCTACGACGACGTTTATTTTTTCATCCGAGAGTTTAGAAAAATGATTTATAATCTTCGCAGTCTTAATCGCCTCGAGATAATTTAAATTTGAAGAAGCATCAATCTCCTTTGGGAGAGAGGTCACAACATAGTGCTCGAATTCCTTCCTGATTTTTTCTGCGACCTGTTTTCTCTGGATTGGGCGAAGAAGTTTCGAGTCTTTGGCTCCCCATGATTTGAGAACTTCGTCATCAGACGGATTTATAATAACCCCAGCCAAAACCATCGAGCCTATAACAGGACCTCGTCCAGCGTCGTCAATTCCAAGAAGTTTTGCCATAGAAGTTGAAAGAGAGGAGGTTTAAAGGGTTTGTGTCTAATCGAAAATCTCATACGCTTTGCGGTTTATTTCAGAAAATGATTTGCCGACGAATTACAAATTAGCGTGATGTCTTGTATTCAGTTATAAACCGTCCCAGCATGCAAAAAACAGAAGCAATTTAATTATTACCTCATGCTTCCCGAATCATCTCTCTAACTTCATCGTCGGTTATTTTTCTAATCTCACCCGATTTTAAATCTCCGAGTTTCAAATTTGCCTCCGAGACTCTCTTCAACTGATATATTTTATAACCGAGAGAATCTTCTATCGCACGACGAATAATTCGGTTTCTTCCCTCTTTTATCGTAATGTCGAAATTATTACTATTCACATTCGAGATTTTAGCAAAAAAATTTCTCTCGCCTATCATCAAACCGCCCTCCAGTTTTGCAATATCCTGACGAGAGATAACTGGCTCGGTTCTGATAGAATAGGTTTTCTCGACGCTGTGACTCGGATGAGTGAACTTGTTGTTTAGTTCTCCATCGTTTGTTAAAATTAGTAGCCCTTCCGACATAGCGTCTAACCGTCCGACATAGTTTAAATCTATTCCAATTTCTTTTTTCAGTTTTGAGAGAGATTTTAGGTTGTAAATTATCCGTCGGTTTTTCGGGTCGGTTTTTGTCACGAGAATTCCTTTTGGCTTGTTTAAGATATAATAAAATTTCTTTTTGTCATTAGAAATCTCTTTCCCATCCACGGTGATTTTATCTGACGAATTTGCCTTATCTCCGAGTTTAGCGACGATGCCATTTAATTTTACTTCGCCCCTTTCTATTAGTTCTTCTGCTTTTCTCCTCGAACAATATCCGGAATTGGCAATTATTTTTTGCAATCGTTCCATTATTGTTAAAGAGGAAGCGGGGTTTTAAGGTTGTCGGAGTCAGCACTAAATGAACTCAAACAATCCCAATTCTAACTGACATTCTATACCCCTTTCAAACTCGCCCACACAACGGATACCAACAGAGAAAATCATAAACTATTTTAAACGAGACTTTTGTATTCGGCGAGAAAACCTCTTATACTCCTTTAAAAAAAGTTTTATCGTCGGTTTCAAATCTTTATTGAACTCGTATTCCTTTAATGTCTTATAATATTCTGAGCTGTTTTTAAAATCAATATTAATCGGCGGAAGATTGTGCTTAACTAAAATATTGTTCAAAAGAATCCGCCAGACTCGCCCGTTACCGTCGGCAAAAGGATGCATATTTTCAAACTGATTATGCACGACTGCTCCTAAAACTAATGCAGGGCATTTTCCCTTGTTTTTATCATACCAATTAATCAATTCTTTTAACAGATAATTTGTCCGAGTCTGCGGTGCTCCCTCGTGAACAACCTGCCCAAGTTTATTCGTCACAACAACTTCCTCTCCCCTTTTCCCCAATTTCCCCGCAAAAGATTTGGAATTTTTAAAAACGATTTTATGAATTTTTTTAATTAATTTAATTGAAACTTCCTCTTCCGTCTTCCTGATAAATTTTATCGCTTCATCTACCCCATAAGCCTCGGCAATATCTTCTTTGGATTTGTTCGGCCATTTGTCCTCCTCTAAAATCTCCGCAACTTCTTTCTGATTCAATCTGCTCCCCTCTATGGCGTTGGTGTTATAAACAAAAATCTCCGAAAATACCTTCCAATCTTTTTCAGATAAATGAGTTATCTTCGGTGGAATTTTCGATTCTAATTTTTTTATTTCTCTAATATCCTGCTTCGTTAATTCAAAATCCAAAGGGTCTTTTATTGTATTATATTTGTGTATCTCCTCGAGGATTAGCTTTTCTGCGAGTTCTTTTCTCTCTTTTAACTTCCTGCTGTTTAAACCAACCCCGAGATATTTTCTAAATTTATGCACTTTGGAACCTTCACGATACGAATGAGCCAAATAATATTTCGTCTTTTTCCCCTGTTCCCTTTTTTCAATATATATAATAGGTGACTACATATTTAAATCTTTTACATCTGGGTGGCTACATTTTGATTATTTTGTAGTCACCTAATTAAAAACAATAATCCACATCACACATCCTATCTCCCCAACTTATTCACCTTCAAAAGAGACTGGTGTGCCGAAATAGTTTCAGTCATCTTTTTAGTCAATCCCCCTCGGATAAGTATCTGATATCGCATCGCTTTTTTATCCGCCACCCTATAACACTTTAAAATTTCCGCATCATCAACCCTTGCCTTATTAAAAGCAAAAAACGCAAACCGCTCTCCATTTGACTCAACTATTGCAGTAACCTTCCTCTTATCAATTTCCTCCAAAGAAACAATAGAAATATCCCTCTCTTCTAAAAACCGCTTAACCTCTTCAATAAACGTCTTCGGTGCCGACTTCTTTTTAACGTCATCAAATATATTTTCTGGCGACTTGGACTTTTCTTTGGCTTGTTTTATCTCGTCTTTCTTAACTTCCCATGCTTTCGGAACAACCTCATCAGAAGACTCATCATCTCGCCCTTCCTCTCGGGATTCCACCTGCGGTTTTTCTGAGCTCTCATCCTCCTCGACAGAAACAACTTTTTCTTTGGGATAAAGAATCTCATCAACTTCATCTTGGGAGATAAAGGCATATTTCCACATAATCGCATCCTTAAACTTAAACGGGACAGCAAAATCCTTCAAATTCCTCAACGCAACCCTCGTCGCTGGTTCCTCATCATTATCCACAAGAACTTTTTTATCCTTCAATTTTTCCTGAGCTTCTCTTTCAACAGATTTCAAATTTTCCGTCTCGCCTTCCAACATTTCCTCCTGCCCAGACAACAGATAAAGCGGAGACGCACCAACTTTCATGTGAGATATTTTAATAAGCCTCGAACTCAAAAGCTCGGAAAGAATAGCAGAGGCAAAAACAGGATCCATTTGAATAGTCTTCGCGACATGAACAGGGAGCGATGGCCCATGCTTTTTTAAAAATTCCAATATCTTATTTTTCTTTTCCTGAATGTCTATCATTTACATTGAAGAGAACTTCGAGTTATAAGGTTTTTTATATTCGAGTCCATTTAATTTCATAATAAGATATTTTGTTTTCTTCATCAATTATGGCAATTAATAGGTTTTTTTTCGTAGCGTGTGCAACCCGATTCTTCGCCGTAAAATCTTGCCACTTTATAGATTTGTTTTCGGGGATAGGATAACACAACCATTTAGAATGAGAACCCCGACGAGCTCCCTTATCATAAACTCTAAACTCTGCCCCAAATTTTAACGCAGTTTTCACGACATACCCAGTTTTTCGCAATTCCTTAAAAACAGGATACTTCACCAAAAAGTTCTTGTCCAATCTATGAAATTTTCCTTGCAACTTATCCTCCGAAATCACATTTCCCTTAAAATCGAGAACCCGCATCTTTCCTTCCTCGACTAAAAAAAACGCCTCCGCCAATGAATAGAGAACTTTCTCCCCGACCTTTTCCCCAAAACTGGATTTTTGAAACAAGGTGTGAGCTTCACTAGAATTGGACGTTACCTGATTTTTTATTAAAGTTGCTTGTATTTTTTTCATCTTAATTTCATAGGACAATTCCTTAGCGTCTCTCTACTTTTTAATATTTTCTACACAGG
>CAYRXX010000016.1:10437-13427 GCA_964428375.1 Candidatus Woesearchaeota archaeon | reverse complement strand
GGGGAGGTGAGGGTTTCAGTTACTTCTCCGCTGACATTACAATTCCCAACTCCTTTATCGCAATAACCAATCCACATCAGCTTGTTTGGGTCCCATGCTCCTATATATGAAGGATAGTTCCCCCCACGCCCCATATTTTTAATTTCTACGGGTGTAGTATTTGTTAATCTTAAATCTGTGACACTCCCCCCGCTAGTATTGTAAAGATGCTGGGATGTATAAACACTATTAGATTCGCTAAGATTTTGAATACCTAGAGTAGAAATATGTGATTGCCATTCTTGAAGAGAGTTAAAGTTAGTTGCCCCTTCTTTCCCCGAGATATTTACTCTATCTGTCCACATTGGGGCTTTTAAATGGCTGTAGTAGCTATTATAATCCATGTAATAAATTTCACTAGATAGGTTAGCGGCGTATCGGATATAGAAAAATCTTATTGGATTAGTGTCGTAAAATAAATTATTCCAAAGCCCAAAGGTGTCATAGGAGGTTTTTGAATTCCACGCACTAATATCTGCATAAATACTATTAATAAAATCATTATTATATGCAACATTATCTATCACCCATACCCCCATAACTAATGCACCTCGTTCTTCAGAAATACTGCCACACTTGTTAAATATATTATTATAAATTCTTACGTTGTGCCCATAGGAGTTTTGTCCCCCAACCATAACTCCGTCTACAAGATTGGTAAAACTATTATATCTTACAGTAACTGTTTCTGGATTATCCTTAAAATATAGCCCAGTCATCATCGGTGTACCAGTGATTCGATAAAAGGAATTGTATTCAAAGATAGTATTATCAGTTCTGTTATTGTTGCTTCCCCAAAAATGGGTGACTGCATTTGAATGTACTCTGTCGCAAGCTGGAGTATTGCTTACAAGGTCGTGAAATTTATTATTAATGATTAGGCTGTCTGGGCATCCCTCCATAAACAGGACATCGCACCATGTTCCAAGATCGTATAAATCCGTAGTCCCTCCCCCAAAAAAGTCACAGTTTTTTATTACAAGATTTGCTGTTCCCCTAAAAGAGACTTCCCCGTTGATTTTTAAATTATTTAACGTAATATGATTAACTGCTGTATACCATGGGACAGCGGTTGAACCTAAAATCGTTCCAGTTGGGCTGCTTCCTCCGTCTATAAATGCCTGAGGTTGCCCAGGCCATGTAGTATATTCTACATAGCTTCCTCTGGGATAAATAGTTGGAGCATTGTAATTATTTGAGCCATTTACTGAGCAATTACCTTTAATATACATAATATCTGGACGCTCAGCATCGACACCCCCATCCATTTTTGGAGCAGTATAGAACAGGCTTTTGCAAGGAGAGGAGATGTTCCCGCAAGTGGGCTGGTCTATCCCAGCTGCGCAGTCAACATAAACCAAATCTTGTGTTTTCGTGGCAGCAAAGGCTGTCTGAATATTTATACCAGTGAAAATCAGCACCCCTATTAGAAGGACAAGCAAAGATGTTTCCCTTTTCATCAAAAAATAAGCCCAACAGACTTTTTAATATTTCTCATAACAACAATTAAAAACATTCACTGCTTCTTTTCTTTATGAAAACAAACGAGAAAAGAATAACAGATTTTCTTTTTGAAATTGGCACATTACGAAAAATTCCCCGTTCCCACCAACAAGCGTTACTTTCTCAGGATTTATCCGACAACATCGCGTCTCATTCTTATAGAGTCACCGTCATCTCATGGTTCTTAGCTAAGATGGAAAAAGTGGACCCATACAAAACAACAATGATGGCACTTTTGCACGACGTGAAAGAAACAAGGAGCGGTGACCATAATTATATCCATAAAAAATATATTAAAATTTTTGAAGACGAGATTTCGAAAGATCAATTGTCAAATTTGCCTTTCGATGATTTTTCCAATTTTATTCAAGATTTCGAAAAAAGAGAAAGTAGGGAATCGATAGTCGCAAAGGATGCAGACTTACTTGATCAAATTTGTTTATTGAAAGAATATTCTCATCAGGGAAATAAGGAGGCAGCGATTTGGCTCTCGGACAAGGACTATTCGGGAGATGGCAATATCCAGTATAAAAACCTGAGAACAGAATCTGGCAAGAAATTAGGCAAGGAAATTTTAAGCGGAAGAGTTTCTGAGTGGTGGGAAAATATTTGGACTCCAGAAAATAGATGATGACATAAAATTTATAAACTTCGGGATGATAAGCTATTATGAAAGTTACTTTTTCGAAGATTAGTCTGTTCTTCCAATTTATTCTTATCCTGATAGTCTGGAGCTCCCCTTTTTGGGTGGAATGGAAATTAATCTTCGTGGGGATATTGGCATATTATGTCCAATTAATTATTTTTAAAGAGGACCTTCTTACCAGGCGAAACTTCGCAACGAAGATACGAGGAGAGATGACCCTTTATTCTTTTGTTTTAGAAAAAATGAACATTGGCATAGACAGAAAAAGAATGCAATTAATTGCCGACTATATTTTCCCGTGGGTGATTCTCGCTATTGCTTATTATTGGCAGGTTTTTCTTGGCAGAATAATTTTGCTTACATTTTAGCTACAACAGCAAGGTTTAAAAATCTAATTTTTATCTTTAAAATATGACGACCGTAAGGATCAAACTGCAGAGTGTAGATATTAACAAACTCAACGAAGTTATCGATAGGATAAAAACTATTGCCAGCGGAGTGGGTGTTCCAATATCTGGGCCAATTCCACTGCCAACGAAGAGGTTAAAGGTTACGACAAGAAAATCTCCCTGTGGAGACGGAACAGCGACGTTCGATAGATATGAAATGCGGATTCACAAAAGAATTGTGGATATCCCATCAAATGATAAAATTTTACATAGCATCATGAGAATTTCTATTCCGAGGACAGTAAAGATAAAAATCGAAATGGTAGATTAATTGTCACTACTGTTTAGATATTACAAAATAGAAAGATTTATAAAGTTCGATTTCTTAAATAAGACATGGCAAATAAAGTGGA
>CAYRXX010000016.1:0-10337 GCA_964428375.1 Candidatus Woesearchaeota archaeon | reverse complement strand
TCGCTGAGGTATCCAAGAACCCAATAAGTGTGGCAAAAAGGCTGAGTGAAGGAGAAGCTCAAGGCATGGCAATGAGCAGGATAGGGGACGCAAAATATAAAACGTTGAAACAAGCCGTGGAGAGGGAAGAGGGCGTCCGAGAAGCACTTGCAATGAAGTATGATAATCAAGATTGGGCAAGTTTTGTTATGAGGACCGATCAAGAATCCGTAGTTAATTATGCTAAGAAAGAAATAGGTAGGATGACGAAAGAAGCAATTGTGGATGCGATGTATGTTGTAAATCAAGAGAAGGGGAGTATTCAGTATTCTCCTGATAAATTTGCAAACATTATTAAGAGCGACATAAACAGGATGTCTCCCGAGGGCAAAAATGCTATATATGAGGAAATAGGATTAGCCTATACAAGAACTGCAATGGCAACCCAGACTAAAAAACAGTAAGTCATTTAGCCCTTTTTTATTTTTTTTCAATTAGAATATCGACAAGCCTCGCCATTTCACCTAGAAAATTATCCGTCTTCTTAAACCATTCATCCAACTCGCTGCCTTGAACTTTTATCTTTTCTCCATGAGCAACCGCTTTTACGATACTGTGAATTTCCTCATAATCTTTTACATATTTTTTATCTAAAAGTTTTTTTTCAACAAACCGCTTCGACAAAATTTTACCAATATTCTCTGGGCTCGCTGGCATAATCCCAGCAGAAATAGAAGCAGCATGTGCAGAATCTACCATTGTCCAATAAAGCCCGTCGAGGACTGCCGTCATAGATTGTCTCGCTCTTGCCATGTGTCCAGGGGCTCTCTGTAAAAGTGTGTAAATAGATTCTGGTGTCGAGCGTATTTTGCCCTCCTTCAATAATATTTTTAATGGTTCAAAGAATCCTCCGAAATCAACAAGTGCGTCTCCATATCGGAGAACATTAATTACAACGGGGTCTCCTTTTATCATGTCATCCCACCACGTCGACAACTTAACGCTATTAATATGCAATGATTTTCTATAAGGATTCTTAGTAATTAATTTTCCCAGTTCTTCTCGATACCAAGCGATAAGTTCTTCATCCCAACGAACCGAGACATCGTCGATAATAATAATAATGTCTATATCGGAGCCATCTACGGCCACCTTCTTAGCCGAAGACCCAAACAAAATTACAGACTTAATCATCTGATCAAATTTCTCATAGGTCTTCATGGCAAAATCCATTGCAATCTCACGCTCTCCAGCAATCTTCATCGTGGATAATTCGTTCTTTGGAATCTTGCTCTTTTCAGTGCCCTTTTTTTTAACAACCTTTTTCACCATCTTTCATTAGTAAAGAGTAATCATATTTTATAAACATGACGCTCACGCCATCGGAGCTCCGCCAAATCGAGACTGTCCCCCTGCCATTTGTCCCCCCAACTCAACTGGCATCGTCGTAAATCCAGCACCAAAATAGGCATGATGTGTTTGAGGATTCAATGTCCCATATCCTCCAAAATAATTTCCTTGAATATCTATTGCCTGATTCCACGTCGGTGAGTTCTTGATGCCATAAATCCCAGAACCAAATGCTGCCAATGTCATAGAGTGAGGCAGTTTCTTAAAGTGTTGAATCATTCCGCCCGCTTCGGTAATCTTTCGCATTTCATCAAACCTTCCAGTCTTCTCCAATTGCTCCAAAATTTCTTTTACTGGAACATTACCCATCCCAGGGACCAAATGAGTATCCGCATAACCAAAATTATCAGTAAGATGAACGTGTTTCACCATGGATTTGTCCTCGGTAATTAATTTCGTTTGTCTCAAAACCTCAGTATCGTCAAACCCCTGTCCCTTTACTAAATTTAAGTGCCCAATATCCCATGTTACACCAATTTTCTTTTTTGCCAGTTCCTTGGCCTTATTTTTATTAATCCCTTTTTCTTTGACAAGATAATCTTCAAAATTTTCTCTAGATTTTTCTACTAACTTTTTCAAAGAGTCTGCGCTTGATATGGCCTGTGTAGAAAGAGGATTCTCAATAGCAATGACGGGGGATTTTTCTTGAAATTCTGCGTAAGATTTTGATGCTAAATTTCCAAAGGTTTTCGAGGCTTCATCCAGTGCTAAATCTTCGCTGAGTCTCCAAACAGAGGGAGTATCTCTCCTTGTGATTTGTTTTAATTCATTAAGTGACTCTTCTAAAAGTTCTTGTTTTTTAACGGGTGCCCAAATATTAACAGCATTTTTGTCCTTAGAAATTGGAATTACATCGCTAATATTTCTGATTTTTTCGGAATATCTTTTTGATAGCCTTTCAAGCTTCTCTTTCTGTTCTTCTTTCCCATACTTATAGGCTTGATTAAAAGCACCAACAAAAGCGAGTTCTGCATTCTCTACAAAAAGTCCAGCGTTCCTAATTTTATTATAAGAGGAGACTTGCTCTGTTTCAGAATCAAATTTCGGTAACTGCTTCCAGCTTTTCCCGTTTTCCGCGGGTTCGATAATCTCTCCAGTTTCCTCTATAATAAAGGCGTTAGTGTATTTCCCAAGATTCAATGGGGCCACACCTATAATCTCGTTGGAATGTTTTGCCATCTGTGCAACCTCCATCAGTTTATTCTCCCATTCTCCATTATTCATACTGTCAATAGAGCCCTCAACCCCAAATAATTTTCCTGGCTGGCGTCCTTCGATTGGATTAACTTTAATTTCATGGTTTTCATCCATATAGAGTTCTCCACCTTGCTTTAGTAGCTCTGGATATTCGGGCCTGAATTTGAATTCTCTTTTAATCGTCTGGACTTGCCCTGTTTCCATGTTTATGGCTGAACCACTCTCGAGGATTCTCTCTTTTTCTCCCGAGGATTTATCCCCAGGTCTCCAAATTGAACCAGGAGTTCCATTTGTTGCATGAAAAACAATCGGTATATTTCCGCTGGGGTCTAATCGCTGTGCCTTTTCTATAGCGTTAAACATTCTCCTTTCATTATCCATTCTTCCCTCTTCTTTTCCCCATCCTTTTTCTCCAAAGCCCACAGCGTCTATAACTGGTGCATGTAATGATGGTTTTACCCCTGTTAATTTCATAAGAGCTCTCATCTCATCAAAATGTTGCGTTGGGATTGTTTCTCCTACGTCGGGCTGCAACATTGTTACCTCGAAAACCCTTGTTCCATGTTTGATTGCATTAATAGTGTCTCCAAGCTGGTTCGCAGTTTGAGGAGAACCTGGGAAACCCAACTGTGCTGCACTCATGTGATATCCAACCGTCCCATATTCTGGGTTAAGAGCGGACACGCCCCCATCATAAAATCCTTCATAATTTGTAGCCATTTTCACCTATAAAAACTACAACAACTTATTATTTAAAACTAACCCACCCAGTATTTTGACTTCCGCCGTTTTTCGGCTTCTTCATCTCTAAATCCAGAAATTTCCAAAGACGACCCCTTCTTCCGAGAAGCTTCTATATCTATAAAGTCGTCGTCGGTGAGTTTAGTATTTTCTGTTTCGTATTTCGTGGGATTATATAGTGCTCCGATATCTCTATCCGAATTATAAAACCCTGTGGAATCCTTTCCCATTAATCCCATAGTATCTACTTCCGCATTTTGCTCAACTGCCTCCAAAGTTTTTTCTAAAGTTTTTTGTGATAGCACATCCTCGTCTTCTTTGGGTTTATCGTATTCGATATTCTCTGTCTTAACATTCTTTTCTACCCAATCCTCTTCTAAAACAATTATCTCGTCGTCAAGAACAATAATACGTGGGAGCTCGCCCTTTTTACCATCGGACGAATTACCACTGCTCATTAAAAATTAAGGAAAGCGAACTTTATCTATTTTTCGCTTAGATTGTTTTGTCTCGATTTCTAAACGAGATGCCTTGTCACTACTCTTCCGTTTCCCAGAGAGAACATTATACATTGTTTCGTTAGTTCCTCCGTCGCCACCTTCGTTATACAAATTCCCACCCCCTCTTCCTACTTCATTATAAAAGTTCCCGGAGGTAGTCCCCCCAACGGCTCCATACAGATTTCCACCTGACGAACCAGCTCCATACAGATTTCCACCACCTCCATTTATGGCTTCATAATTGAAGCCCCCATCTGGGGAATCTCTATTCCAATCGGTTGTACTTTCGGTTTCAACAACATCTTCTAATGCTCCCTCATCCCAACCCTTAGAACCATCGCTCCCTAAGATGGTATTTCCGATAACGAAATCCGATTCTTCCTCGTTGTCTTCTTCTTTTTCAGAGTTTTCTTCTTCCCAATTACTATCACTTTCAACGACATCTGACACATCAATTTCCTTAATGCCACTACTTATTTCCCTTACTTCTTTAACTCCCATAAAAAATATAACCAAAGTTCATTTAATTATCTTGTGAATTATCCACCACGCCCAGAAAAAACATCTTTAATCCCGACGGCTCCACCTTCTCCCAACTCTCCAGAAGCCTCACTATCATAATTATCAAATCCAGCTGCAGGGGCAGAGGCCATTCCATGAGATTTCTTATAGACATCATAAATTGTATAAAGGGATCCCGCAGCTTTGTCCATCGCAGATCCACGCATAATCTTCTCGACAAAATTATCTTTTTTAATATCCTCCGCCTCTACAAACTCTACCTTTTTTTCGCTCTTCGTTTTCTTTTTTCTGCCTAATCCGAACAAGGCAGTGAAGGGATTAATATCTACATTTTTTTTGGTTTTATTATTTTCATCTTCGCTATCCCGCTCATCTTTACTTTTCAGAAAGTAGTCTAAATCCTCCTTCAAGGACGCCAAAGCTTCTCCCGCAACATCCAAAGAAAATTCCATGCTACTCTCTAAATCAGATTTTTCTAATAATTTTTTAGCTGCCAGCAATTCCTCACTATTCAAGGCGTATGATTTAAAATCTACATCTACAACTCCTCCCATCCCAAATCCATAATCTCCCTTCTGAGTCACTCTCTGAGAGACATGTCCTCGGTATTTCATTGTTATGATTATTACTCTATTGTAATCTCGGCGTGATTTATATCCGCTGAATCTTGTGTCCACGCCAATCTTTTTGGACTTAAATAGTTGTAGTTCAAACATCGTAGTAGAAAAAGCATTTACTAATGCTGCACTTTTCTCAAAACCCTTTTGCCTCAGTTTCTCTGCAGACTCTAAATATGGTTTCATCCATGACGAATACAGTTTTACTGTCTCAACCTGACTACGTAGATAATTCTTCTCTATACTGAAACGTTTTTTTAATTCTTTCTCGGAATAATCCACCCATTTTAGAAACTCGTTAATTCTCGGAATTAATATCCTCATAACACTCTTATTAATTACTCCACCGTCGCTATCCGAACTCATCTTTTCAAGATCATCTCGAGAGTTTGCCATCATAAAAGCCTCCCGAATCGTACTAAATCCCATCTCTGCTGCCATTTGATGGATAGAACCTCGTCCTCTTTTTAGGTCAACATTATCCAACCATATCTGTTTTAACGCCAAAACTCCAGCTTCTTTTTTTTTCTTATCATCCGAATGATAATCCTCGTAACTCCCAAGCCTCAACTCAAACTCTTTCAAATCATAAATCAAATTCAAGATAGATTTTATAATTTGGTTCATTCCTCCTAAAATTTTCATTCCCTCCTCCTGCATTTTAGTTGCCTTCATATTCATCTCGCTGAACTGTCCAGAACCAGGTGACGCCATAAAATTATCTATAGTCTTCTTCATCTCGCCCCAACCAACCTGTGCCGCAAAATCCAAAATCCAATAGTAGATTGGTTCGAGTTGATTTTGTTGGGACTCAAAACTAAGAAAATGCGAAGACACGGGTTTAAATTTCCCCGAATCATAATCAAACATACCCATCTCTGCTAACTCGCTGGGGCTGTGTGCTTTTTTCATGACTTTGCTAATTGCCCATCTCAAATCTTTTGAATCACCCATGAAAAGGGTTGTCAGTGATACTATTTAATATTAACGTCTGCGGTGGAGGGGGTTGGTGGGAAATTGGCGAAACGAGAAATCCCAGAATTATTAGATGAAATATTGTGGGGTATAAAATAACGAACTCTTCCGTCGCTGTTCTATCTAATCTCAAAATCCTAACAAATAACATTCACCCAGAAAGATATTGCTGAAATTTATTTTCCATTTTTTCCCACATTCTGAAAACATCCCCAGAAACATAACGCTCTGGCAACTCCAACTCCCGGGCAATATCAACCGCCTCGTCCAAATTGTCCCCATAATTATCCCAAATAAAATTCTCAGTAATTATATGGGAAGTTTCCATCATAGAAATTTTATCATTCGGCGTCTCCTCAATCAATCTTAAACAAATTTTTACAATCCTCTCCTTAAGTTTTTTATCTTCAATCGGAAAACCAGCGTTTTCTTTTTCAAACTTTTTTATCTCATCCCTAATCGCACTCAACTCTTTTTTATCTCCCTCACTCAACTTTTCATATGCCCGCCCAAAACTTTTTTCTCTATTTTCTTCTGTAGCTTCCCAGCGGACACCTCTTTGTTAAATTTTCCCAACCGATAGAATAAATTTATTAACTCCACTCCCCGCTTTTAACTATGATATTCAGGAAAAAAAGAAAAATGATTGACGTTCGCGAGTTACAGCGACGAGGAGTTATTAGAATTCCTAAAAATGATATTCCAATCCAAACAAATAAAGATGGATTCGTTGATTTTAGAGCGAATAAAACTCCCGAAAATGTAGCCCCGACTTCCAACTCAGAATTATTCGGATTTATGAATCCCACAACAAGTACTCAGTCTAAAAAATTCTCAACAAAACCCGATGGATATAACAAGCGAGAAGTAGATACAAAAATAACGGAGCTTGACAATAAAATTTACAAACTTGAAAATCGAATCGAACTTCTCGAAAAGAAAATCGGCGTCAATCAATCATCCGATAGTGGCGTCGGAGTTATGGGCTGGTAACATTTAAAACTCCCACTTTCTTTTATATAATATGACAGAAATATCAAAAGACGTGATAAAGGCATACGCTCTGGAAAATGCGATAAAGCACGGAGGCAAGGCTAATCAGGGAGCCGTTTTAGCAGGTTTGTTCGCAGAGGGTTTAGAAAAATCCGAGATAAAAAATATTATGCCCGTAATTAAAAAAGTTATTCAGGAGGTAAATGGAATGTCCGAGGATGAGCAGAAACGACAATCAGCGACGGCGAAATCTAAAGTTTCTAAAAGAGAAATTCGGGAGGGACTGAAAGAATTGCCGAATGCAGAAGTTGGGAAAGTCGTGATGAGAATGGCACCATTTCCGTCGGGACCGCTACACATTGGCAATGTTAGAACAATGATTCTCAATGATGAGTATGTTAAGATGTATGACGGCAAACTCTTAGTTGTTATGGACGACACAATTGGCTCCGAAAAAAAACAGATTGAACCTGACGCCTATAAATTAATTGAAGAAGCTGTCCAATGGCTCAACATTAAGTTCGACAAAAAGATTATTTACAAATCAGATAGAACTGAAAAATATTATAAATATGCCGAGGAAATGTTGAGAAAGGGTTATCTCTACGTCTGTGATTGCGATCAAGAAACAATGCACGATTTAAAAGTTAAGGGAATTGCTTGTTCTTGCAGGGAACTCCCGCCAGAAAAACAAATGAAGAGGTGGGAGAAAATGTTCAAGGCGAAAATGGGCTCAATGACCGTTAGATTAAAAACAAATATGCAAGACCCCGACCCTGCTTTTAGGGACAGGGTAATGTTCAAAATTTCGGACAGACCACACCCGAGAACGGGAATCAAATTTAGGGTTTATCCATCAATGGAATTTTCTTGGGCAATTGACGACCATGTTTTTGGTTCTACTCATGTTTTGAGAGGCGTGGATCATTATATGTCGACGAGAGTTCAGGATTTTATTCGTGGAATTTTCGGGTGGAAGAATCCAGAGAGTATTTACAATGGACATTTCGCAATTGAAGGATTAAAAATTTCTAAATCGGGTTCTGCTAAAAAAGTTAAATCTAAGGAATACGTCGGCTGGAACGACCCTCGAACTTGGTCTGTGCAATCTTTGAGAGACAGAGGGATTAAGCCCGAAGCGATAAGGGAGTTTATTTTAGGACTTGGAATACGAAAAACGAGTATCACTGCCCCGATTGAAACCCTTTATATTTTAAATAGAAAACTTCTCGCAGATGTCCCACGGTATTTTTTCGTTGAGAACCCGACGAAGATTACAATTCAAGGTTGTCCATATTTTGAGACAAAAATTCCACGTCATCCAAATGGTTCGCTAGGGGAAAGGACGATACAAACAACTCAGGATTTTTTAATATCAGAAGAAGACTTCGACCTAATGGATAATCAGGAATACCGATTAATTCATCTTTTAACTTTTAACTCAAGTCAGGTTGGAATAAATCCTTTAGATTTTTCTTTTGTTTCTAAAGAGCCAACCAATAAGAGAACAAAGTTTCTGAATTGGCTTCCAGCGACGCCTAATAACATTAATGTGGAGGTCATGATGCCAAATGGCACTATCAAAAAAGGACTGGGAGAGTTCGAATTAGAACAACTAAAGATTGGGGATATCGTGCAGTTTGAGAGGGTTGGATTTGTGAAGCTCTATGGGAGAAGTAAGGATAAATTAGAATTTTGGTTCGCTCACAATTAGGGACTTATCCCCTCCATACCAAACTAGAATTCCATTAGGTTTCATTATTTTTTCTAATTGCGGAATAAGAGAATCCACAAGCGTTTTGCCCGAAAAATAAGAGGCATTGGGGCGGTCTCTTCCGCTGATTACTCGTTCTAATTCTGGGGAATTAAATAACATAAACGCAGTAACGATATCAAAATAATTTTCTTGAAATTCACGAACAAGGCATTTCTTGTCTAAAAGATTTAGCTGTTTATTTAGAAAAACTTCACGAGATAAATCTCCACAGTCAACTCCGATATATTCCAATCCGTGGGACTGTTTCGTAGAATCTATAAATCTTCCAAGCCATGGGGCATATTCCCCACGATATTTCACGGATTCCATGTTCCCGCTTTCGGCTCCACATCCTAAATCCAGAAGTCGTTTGCCTTCAGTTTTGTGATTTAATGCGTTTAAAATTATCTTCCATTGCAAAGAAACACCGTCAATTCCAGAATAAACACATTGTTCGTCGTAAATTTCACGTGCCAAGTTTAGCCCGTAGATAGTTTTCATTTCTTATTAAAGACCTTAGTATCCATAGATAAACGCGCTATTTTCTCGTTTTCCTTTAGTCCTTTGCCAAGTAATACCATCGCCTCTCTCGCTTTTAGAATAGCCTCACAAATCTTTAAGTCAAGTGGACAGCTCTCTTCACAAGCTTTGCATAGATTACATTCGAACAAAATTTTATCCATAATCCCCTTTCTTAACAAATCTCCTTGCCCTCTCGGGGAAAGATGTTCTTCTTTTAGAATTTTGAATACCCCACAGTTAGATTTACACAACCCACAGTGAGAGCATTCTTCAAATGTGGCCGACGCTTCTTCCATCAAATTCCCAGCAGATATTTTGCTACTTTCGCTAATTTCCTTCTTCATCGCCATCAAACAAAATCGTCCTTATTAAAATTTTATATTTCCTACCTCATACATTTTTCCAAGTCATCCCTTTTTAAAACTAAATATCGAAATTTCCCAGCTCTTAAGTCTCGAGAATATCCCTTGCTTACCGACGCTGTAATCACCTCCTTCGCCTGTTTTTTTATAATATCCATAGCTGGAAGAAAATCTGCGTCACCAGAAATTAAAATACATACATCGCAACGTTCGGCAACTAAGCAAAAATCGATCATGTCTGCAGCCACTTTCACGTCGACGCCCTTTTCAATTCGTAATTTTTTCCCTCCACTTCTAATTACTTTCAATTTTCGAGTATTTACAACAACTCCGCGTCTTTTTAGCCCAGCCAAAAAAACCATGTGCTTATAATAATTTTCTTCACCGAGCTCTATATCTGGGACAGAGTTATAGTATCTAATTTCTAAAATCTTTAATCCAAACTTATCTGCGATTAGGTCGCCTAACTTCCCAAAATCAATTCCACGTGGCTTTTTTATGATTGATTTGACATTGTGATACCAATTATTGCCGTCAACAAACACTATCGCATTTCGTTTAGTGATTACCGTTGCCATCGAGAATAAAGTAAAGCCCGGCATTCCCATAGGTCATACCGGGGACGTGATGGAATTGTTATGTTTTCAATATATTTAAACTTTGTGATATATGTCGTGTGTCCTCATCATAGATAAAACAACAAAATCAGTTTTCGCGAATATAATGGCCCCGAGGGGATTTGAACTTATTCACAATTCACATC
>CAYRXX010000015.1:0-13724 GCA_964428375.1 Candidatus Woesearchaeota archaeon | reverse complement strand
TTTTTCATAAATATTAATATCTTAGAACTATTTAATTTTATCTAATTCTGGCTCTCGCGAACTAAACCCAACCAATAAACCTATTAGAAAACTTCCCGCTGTCATTACAGTGATAAACCTTGTGTGTAACCTGATTCAACCAGCCTCTTAAAACCATATTATTTTTTAAAATCAAAACCTTGTTCTTCGCAGAAATATTTAACTGAGGAGCCTTAAACTCCGTCGGTCTCGATCCAAAACACGCCTCAAAAATCTTTATCCCTTTATCTAAATAACTCTGGTTTCTATCCGTTCCAAATTCATTATAACTATGTACCACTCCATGCAACCCCAAAGTTTTATTCAATGCCAAAATTTCCCTACACCAAGTTTTATTATTACTTATCGGGACGCCCTTAAAATCTGGAATAACCCAGAGCGTTTTAGTTTGCATTACCAAATTTCGTTGAGCGGAACAAGGAATACCCGGGCTGATATCGTCAATCTCCGACGGTGCCAACTCTCTAAAGACGAGAAGAGACAAAAACACAAGTAAAGCAATGCCGACAACAATCAACAACTTATGTATACTTCTCATTAAACATAATGCCCATCTTCATTTAATTAATTGCCGACTGATACAGAGCAGAGAATTATTACTTAATAAAAAACAAGCCCACCCCTCTCAATACCATGTTTACTACAACATCTCTTTTTGAAATCGTGGCAAGCTTTTTATATCAGCTTCTCTTCGAATTATCATGAGGTGTATATGGTAATCCCGCTAATGTCAAATCCCATAGTAGCGTTCCTTGTTTGGTTCATATTAGGAGCAATTGTCGTCGCTGCTATACTTATTTACATAGAAATAAAAATTAAAAAGAAGGTAGAGATACAAACTGCTCCGCAGAAAGAAAAAACTCCACTCGAAAAATTATCTCTTTTTCTTAATAGCGATACCAGTCCCCTAAAAAAGATAGACCTAATCGGCAAAATGGCGAAAAATTACTTTAAAGAAAAATACCAACTACCCACTTCTATGGATTATGGAGAATTGCAAGAAGAGTTTAAGAAACAAGAAGAGGAAGAAGAGGAAGTTTTTTGTAAAAACATGTTCGAAAGCTATTATTCAAATAAACATCTAACAGAGAAGAAAATTAGAGAAATGGAAAAACTTCTAATTAAAATTTATGACAAGGGAAATATCCATAGCACGATAGACAATATGCCAAGTTTTGCCGACGGAATAGATGGGATATTGGAAGAAATAAAAACAAATATAAGAAAAGGGGGAGGAAAGATAATAGACCGTGATATCAAATCTCAACATAAAATAAATCCAAGAGTTAATTATAAAATTTTAAGAAAGGTAAAACAATTTATAAAAAAAACACATCTCACGACAAGAAGATCGAACTTACATAGAAAAAAACAAGTAATAATAAGTCCATTGTATCTTCATTCTAACAACACCGTCAGAACAAGGAATGATAAGCTCCCACAAAATAAAAACGGAATAGCCCAAAGAATCATAAAACGAGAAAAGGAACGACTCGAAAAAGAAATTCTCGAGGCTGAAATATAAATGGCAACACTTAAAAATAAAATACAAAACCATTTTTGGGAAATTTTAAATTGGAGCATCTTAACTATAATTGGGATAATCACAATTTTGATGATAATAGGATTGCCACATACTGGGACAATGGGAAAAACAACACAGTCCCCCTCGCACAATAGTTGCACAGATGTAAATAAACTCGACGGATTTCAATACGCATCATGTTATGACCCGTCGTCAAAAACCATTTTTCTTAGTATTAAAAGAGAGAATTCTAGCTACGCAGTAAGAAAGTTCAAAGTGTCTTTTGTGGATTTGGCATCAGAATATTACGAGTTAGGAACCATCCCCAAGAAGGGAGAAAGAAAAGAATATCAGATTCCAGCCAATAAAAATCCGCTTGTTCTAAATATAAATCTAGGTATATCCGAATCACTTCCTAAAAAAATTTGCAAACAAAAAGATGTGTTCGTAAATTATTGCCCAATTGGAACTGGCGGTAAAAATATCCACATCTCAATTGCATCAATTGGAGGGACCAACTCTTCTGATTTTATAAAAATTAATAAAACACGAGACTTCGCCTCAGACTTACTTTCAATGAATTTAGCGAATAAAGAAAAAATATGGGAATCTACCTGTAAGTCAGATTGGATATGCAAGGATTGGGGGGAATGCAACAATGGCGTTCAGCGACGAAGTTGCAATGACATAAGCGAATGTGCCGTGTCCACAACCTCTCCAACACGAGTAAAGACATGTAACGGGGAATGTGTGGAAAATTGGGAATGCCAATGGTCCAGCTGCAAAAGCGGATTCACATTTCCAACATGCAAAGACTTGAATAAGTGTGGAACATTCTATAATGTCCCAAAAAAGCTACAATGCACAAACACAAACGATTGTTCTCCAAATGTTGTTTGTGGAAATTGGACAGCATGCGATATAAACTATAATTTTACTGACATTCAAACAAAAACGATAACGCAAATATCCGGGCAACAGTCGCGAATTTGTGCGGATAAAAATAGATGTGTTGAAAAACACGAAGAAACACGACAATGCTCGACGGGAGTAGACATATACACAAAAGTAGTAAAGAGATGTGGGAAAAATTACCTTGAAGTTTACAATGCTCAAGGAAATAAAACACTTGCAATTCTGAGAAAAGCAACTGGAGAGAGAAACTACCTGAATATCTATTTTGGGAACAGAAAAGATGTCTCGTGCGAATACTGTTCCGATGGAAGGATGGACGGAGATGAGACTGGGATAGATTGCGGAGGAAGTTGTAAAAGTTGCACAACTAAGCCAAAACCAGAAAAAAGCTGGTGGAATTTTTTGTTCTAACCTATATTTAAAAACTCAATTCTCGATTTTGAAAGATGAAAGACAGAAATCCAAACCCAATATTAACCATGATAAAAACCGAATGGCAATATCTCGGGAGAAACAAAAATAAATTTTTGCTATACATGTTTCTATTTGTTGTTGCAGGACTTCTGAGTCTAATTTCCCCATGGCTAATAGGAACAATTTTCAATTCTATTCAAAACGGCAAGGTCAGCACAAGACCAGAACTGCTCCATCTTTTCTTCATGATATCGCTTCTCTTCTTCATAGAGTTAGGCTTTTGGATATTTTACGGAACAGCGAGGATATACCAGCAACTAATAGGATTTCAGACCTACAAGAACTACACTAACGACAAAGTAAGAAAGGTGCTCGGACTTCCAATGAAATGGCATAAAGACAATCATTCTGGAAACACGATAGACCGTATAAATAAAGCAAGACTGGCTCTTTCATCTTACGCAGAACACGAATCCTACGAAATAGTTTTCACCTCTCTAAAAATCTTCGGTTCATTAGGATTAATATTTTTCATTAACGTCAAAATAGGACTCTTTGCACTAATCTCCTGCACTGCGATTCTTCTCATATCAATGAGTTTAGATAAAAAAGTAAAATCAAACTACAAGAAATTTAACAAATATGAGCATCAGCTTTCGGCTTCAATATTCGATTATTTTAGCAATATCATGACCGTCGTCACATTACGCATTAAAGATATTATTGAAAAGAAGATAGACGGAAAAATAGAAGCAGGATATATCCCTTTTCGAAAAGCATCAACACTCCTGACAACAAAATGGGGACTTGCAAAGCTTGCAATAAGCATTATGACAGTCCTAGCACTAATATACCAATCCTACACAGACTTCCACACAACGGGAGTCATCCTTATTGGGACTCTTTTTATGCTATATAGTTATTTAGAAAAGGTAGGCTCAGCATTTTTCAAGCTGGCTCAATTCTACGGACTCATGACAAGAAGAGCCGCAGACATAGAATCGGTAAGACCCATTGACGACGCTTTTAATAAAATAAAAAATAAAATAAGTAAGCAACTTCCAAAACACTGGAAACAAATCGACATAAAAGATTTAAGTTTTAAGTATAATGAAAATGGCAACTCTCAGCATATAAACGACATAAGCCTCTCATTTAAGCGAGGAGAAAAAATAGCTCTCATAGGAGAATCTGGCTCTGGAAAATCTACAATATTGACATTGTTAAGAGGATTGTATCTACCTCAAAAAGCAAAAATATACTGTGATGACAAACTACTAAAATATGGGATTCAAACCCTGAAGCAATCTGTAACTCTTATACCTCAAGACCCAGAAATTTTTAACGAAACAATCAGATACAATATAACAATGGGAACGTCGTACTCAACACGAAAAATAAAAGATGCAATTGAAATGGCCCAATTTTCCTCCGTTGTAGCACAACTAGAAAAGGGGATTGACGCTAACGTGCTGGAGAAAGGAGTTTCGCTATCAGGCGGAGAGAAACAAAGACTCGCTTTATCAAGAGGAGTTCTTGCATCAATAAACTCCGACATAGTTCTTCTGGACGAACCGACGTCCTCAGTAGATTCTATTAATGAAAGAAAAATCCACGAAAACATCTTCAAAGAATTCAAAAACAAAACCATAATCTCCTCAATACATCGCCTTCACCTACTAAACAAATTTGATTACATTTACATATTTGACAAGGGCAAAATTGTTGGGAAAGGCACGTTTAAAGAACTCCAGACTAACCAATTATTCAAAAACATTTGGAAAAGATATCTCGGAAACCAAAAAAAATAGTTACTTTTTCATTCTCTTTTGAATTTCCAAAAAATTATTATATTCAACTCGCACCCTATTTTTTTCCTTGATTTTCGAAGCAACCAAAAGCTCAGAAAAAATACCATGATCTAAAAGCCAATTACTTTTCAACTTCTCTTCTCGAGATAATGTCCCGCTCATTTTAACTTCAACTCCAATTATCTTATATAACCCATCCTTCATTCCTTGGAAACAAATAAAATCCGGGAACCCCGTGCCAATTGTCATTACCCCCATACCAACTCCAAATCTCTTAAAAACTCTCCTTGCAGGAATAATCTTCGCTATAGCGACCCCCTCTATCGACGAGAACTCGACATTATTAGACCACTTATCCACAATCCATCCTTTTTCTTCCAAGTCTTTTCTAACCTTCAACTCAAAAGCAGTCCCAGCACTCTTACCTTTCGACCCACTTCTAATTTTATCTTTACGCTTCAAAACAACTTTGCCATCATCGCCAACACTAGCCTTAAACGCCACATCACTATCCATCTCAATTGAGATACACAAACAATTATAAAATTATGCCTTACTCTTTTTCAATACCAAATAAAAATTATTAAGAAAAATTAAGGTAAAGATTCCAGTTAGTGTAGAAAGAATATTTTTTAGAAAAATCCCAACCACTCCTAGCATCACAAAAGCCATAGACAACAAGGAGTTTATCAACCCAACGACTAAGGCAAGAATCGCAACAAACCACAGGACATGCCACCATCGGCCCTTAACTATTTCATAACTTCTTCTAATAGCACCCATAGCAGAGGTGTTCTCAGCTACTAGAATATAAAAAGCAAATGTCCAATAGATTTGAAACATCAAGCCAGGAACCAGCAATAAAAAGTAAAGAGGGACCAAGAAAACGAATAGCAAAAATCCAAGAATCAATCCTTTCCCATAAAAGCTCCATCCACCTTTTAACGACTCTCCAAAACTAATATCCTTACCCTCCTTCTTATTATTAAGAAAATAAATTATGCTGACGTTCAAAAAAATAGATGCAAGAGCAATCGTAAAAATCCAAGGCGATAATATCCACATCTCGTTAATCATACTCGCAAGGGTAAGGGGATGGCTCACAGCAGAAAGACCTTGTCGCTCCAAAATACTAAAAATAAAAACTGGCAAAAACCCAAACAATGCACCTATCGAAGCCAATGTCCAAAACTTTGATGAGAACATATCCCACGACTTCTTAAACAAATCATCAATCTTCACCGACTCTTCCATTATATTTATGACGCAATTTGCCTTTATAATACTTGTGAAAATCACAAATCTCGAGCATAAACAGTCCTTCTAAAATTCCCCTTCGCTCTTTCAGAAGCTTTCCTCAAAATCCCTTCCACTTTCTTTTCTAATTCAACTAACAAATCCTCTCCCAAATTGAGCCCATCCAACATTTCTCTAATTTTGCTTCTTACAATAATTCCCATATCTTCTCCTACCAAAACCTTCTTTAAATAAATTTCTAAAATAATAAAGATAGAACCCAACTAGAAAGAGCAACATAATCCGGACAACATACCTCCCAGTAGTCTCAGCTATTTTATAATTGTACCCTAAAGCATAACCAAGAGAAACGAAGATTACCGCCCAAATCAAACTACCTGCAATACTAAACAAAAAAAATCGTCGAAAAGATATTCTTTCATTTCCCACAACAAACGGAGCAATAGCTCTTGTAACAGGATTAATTCTCCCAAGTATCAGTGATTTCCCCGTATGCTTATTTACTATTTCCATGACTCTCTCAATAGTTTCACTTTTAACTAAAAATATCTTAGAACGTCGACAAAAAAATCCTTTTTTCCTACTTCTGCCCAAAATATAGCCAAAAGAATCAACCGCCACCGATGCCATTATGCTAACCAAAATTATTTTCCATAAAGAGAAATAACCGAGCCTGACTAAAAACCCAGAAACTAATAGTATAGCAATTCCGCCAGGAACAAAAGAACCAAGAAGAGGCAGACTTTCTAAAAACAACGCAACAAAGACGATAATGTATCCCCAGAACGAAAGAAATTCCCTGCTCATCCCCAACAAGCTACTAATAAATATCATTTAATAATCCAGCACCATTTCCATCTCTTTAATTATCATCGTTATTCTTGCCTCCAAGATTATCCCCCGAAGGTCTCATAAGCGGAAACACAACACACTCTCGCCCTGGCTTCCCCATCATCATCCAGAACAACCTCTCACTCACCCCGAAACCACAAGCCGGAGGCATTCCATATTTTAATGCCTCGACAAACTCCTCATCATGAGACATAGCTTCTTCATCTCCAGCCTCACTTAATTCCTTTTGAGACACAAATCTTTCTTCCTGATCAATCGGATCGTTCAGCTCGCTATAACCATTGCCACACTCACTCCCTGCGAGGATAATTTGGAATCTTTCCGTCTTTCTTGAATCATGTTTATCTTTTTTCGCCAAGGGAGATAATTCAACAGGTTGTCCGACTAAAAAACCAGGACCAGAAATATCCTTCCTGCAAAATTTCCAAAGGTTATCAACTAGCTTCCACTTATCGCCAGAACTATCATACTCAACTCCAAGATTTTTCAACTTAATCTCCACCTCCCCCTTATTAACATTGAAAATATCCACACCTGTCTTCTCTTTAATAATCTCCGCAAAGTCGTATCTTTCCCACTTCTTTCCTAAATCAACCTTATGCCCAAACGCCTCAAATTTTAACCCGCCCATCGTAGCCATCGCAACTTCCTTATACATTTCCTCGCACATCCTCATCCCATCTTCATAATCCACATAAGCCCAATAAAATTCCATCTGCGTATAATCTTGTAAATGCTCAGCATCCATCCCTTCATTTCGAAACTGCCTACCAATCTCAAAAGTTTTTTCATAACCAGCAACTAATAATCTTTTTTGCCAAAGTTCGCCCATAGAAATTCTAAGATAAACATCCAAGTCCAACGCATTATGATGCGTAATAAACGGAGTGGCACTTGCACCCCCAGCCGAATTCTCTAGCACAGGAGTTTCGACCTCCAAAAAATTTCTTTCTAACAGGAATGTCCTCATTGAATTCCAAAATTTAGATTTTTTCACAAACATCTCTTTCACGTCACTGTTCATTATAATATCCAAATATCTTTTTCTAAGTCTCTCTTCGTCGTTCTTCAACCCACCATGTTTATCTGGCAATGGCAAAATCGATTTAGTCAAGATAAAAATATTGTTAGCCAAAATAGAAATTTCTCCACTCTTCGTCTTTATAACCTCACCCTTAATCCCGACTATATCGCCAGAATCCATTATTTTAAACTTTGCGAAAACCTCCTGTGCATCCACATTTTTCTGAACAACAATCTGGATATCCCCGCTCAAATCTTGCAAATTAAAAAAATTCAACTTCCCAAATGCACGTTTTGTCATAACTCGCCCAGCAACTACAACCTCCACGCCTGATTTCCCCTCATCCTCAAGACCAGAAAATTTAGCTTTAATATCTTCAGAATGAGACCTTTCATTTTCCAGTTCAAATCGATGAGTATATGGATCGACTCCCTCCTCTCTTAACCTAGCAATCTTCTTAATTCTTTCTTCGACCATCTGCCTCTCTCTGCCTTTCAATTCTACCATTTCCATATTAAAAGAAGTCACTTTATAAAATTACTTAATCAAAATCTAATAATCTTAAATTCCGAAAAATCCCCAGACCATTTTCTCTCCTCACTTCTAACATCCCTAATTTGTGCATGTGCAGGACCACTACTTAAAAAATCAGATAATCTCTTGATACTTTCACTTTCCCCCTCAACAACAATCTCAACCTCCCCCTTCTCCAAATTTCTAACAAACCCTCTCAACTTCAAATCATCGGCGTGCTCTTTAACAAATTGCCTAAAAAATATTCCTTGGACTGTCCCTCGAACAACAAATTTCGCTGCCTTCTTCATTTTTCATCTCCCTCGAATGAGTGAGAATATGGGAATCTCTGAGTTACTTTCTTCATTATGGGATAAGTGTTGCTGGGATTTTAAAGGTTGCTATCATATAAATTTATAAAATTCAAATTACTCAAATTAAAATGACACTGAAACAAATAACGACAGACAAGGCACCAAAAGCAGTCGGACCCTATTCTCAAGCAATCATCGACGACGAAACTGGCATGGCATATTTGTCGGGGCAAATAGCTATTAATCCCCTAACTAACAAATTTGATGAAACCCAAACGACAGAAGAACAAGCAAATAGAATTATGCGAAATTTAGAATCCTTGCTAAAAGAGATAGGCTCTGGTTTTAACAAAGTCTTAAAAGTTAGAATTTATTTGACAGACATATCGGAGTTTGGAAAAGTGAATGAGATTTACGGCAAATATTTTACTGACTATAAACCAGCGAGGGTAACGGTGGGAGTTTCGGAATTGCCCCTTGGAGCAAAATTAGAAATAGAATGTGAAGCAAAGATATAAAAATCCACTATAATTTTTGCCTTTATGATTAATAATCTTAATATTGAAAGTATTGTGAAGGCTAAAAAAGATTTTTCCAGAATTGTAAAGGAAACAAAATTAGAATATAACCGACGGCTTTCCAAAAAGTACAAATGCAATGTTTTTTTAAAAAGAGAAGACACTCAAATTGTTCGTTCTTATAAAATTAGAGGTGCTTATAATGCTATAAATTCAATACCTGAAAAATCGAAAGCAAAGGGAGTTGTTTGCGCGAGTGCAGGAAATCACGCACAAGGCGTTGCTATTTGTTGTAGATATTTTAAAATAAAAGGAACAATTTTTATGCCAAAAACCACCCCTGTTCAAAAAATTCAAAGAACCAAAAAATTCGGGAAAAGTTTTGTAGAAATTAAATTAGTTGGTGACACCTTCGACGATGCTCAAAAAGAAGCGATTGCCTTTTCAAATCGTGCTGGTTCCACATTCGTACATCCATTCGATGATGTCAAAACCATGATTGGGCAAGGCACAATTGGACTTGAGATATTAAAACAGGCTTCAGCACCAATAGATTATTTAGTTGTGCCAATTGGCGGAGGCGGATTAATTTCTGGAATTGGAGCATATTTTAAATATAAAAGTCCGCACACTAAACTAATCGGAGTAGAACCCCTCGGTGCGCCTTCGATGTCTGATTCTATTGATTTTGGAAAACCCTTAGAGTTAGAAAAAATGGATACTTTCGTGGATGGGGCAGCGGTGAAAAAACCAGGTGAAAAAACTTTTAGAATAGTACAGGATATTGTTCAAAAAATTTATAAAATTCCAGAGGGAAGATTGTGTGGCACAATGTTAGACTTCCTACAAAAAGACGGGATAATATTAGAGCCAGCGGGTGGATTATCTATCGATGCACTAAAAGACATGAAAGATGAAATTCGAGGAAAGACTGTCGTTTGTGTTGTAAGCGGAGGTAATTTTGACTTTGAAAGATTGTCGGCAGTTAAAGAAAAGTTTCTCAAATACGAAGGACTGAAAAGATATTACATAATCGAATTTCCCCAAAGAAGCGGATCGCTAAGAGACTTTTTAGACATCCTTAGCCCAGATGAAGATATTGTAAGATTTGAATATTTAAAAAAGACCATCAAAGAAAAAGGTCCAGCGTTGGTCGGAATTGAGAGCAAGAATTTAAAGAGTTTTGAAACCCTTAATAAACGATTTGACAAAAATGGTATTGAATATAAAGATATTACAAATAATGAAATTCTCTTTGACTTGTTGATTTAGATTTGATATTTGTAATAATGTTTATTAGATATTTTGTTTTTTCATATCCAAAACTGCTTCTTTAAGAATTAAGCAGTTAGAAAAAAATAAGGTAATTATAGGATACAGAACAATGTTTGACTTGGAAAAAATCAATGAACAATATTTTAAATTATTTATTAGAACTCAAAATGTTACAGAAGAAAAAGAAAATAAGTTTAGGGAATTTATTAAGCAGCATCCAAGGGTAATTTATGATAATGAGGTGTTGGGTGGAGATGATTTTGAAATTGGAGTTCAAGTTGAATCCTTAAAACAGTTAAGAGAATTTATTAATGAAATTAAAGAAAAAAATTCAGATATTATTAGGGAATCTAAAACTATGATGTTTTATAAAGAATATAAATTTGTTTTTTCCCGCTACAAGAAACCTAATTCTTTTCTTATTATTGTCCCAATAGTTTCTGCACTAAACAAAGTAATCGATTTTATTAATGTATTGTCAGCACCTTTTGTATTGATTTTATTTTCAGCAATTTCGTTTAATCAGTGTGTTATGCGATTTTTCAATTTAGCATTGAAGTGTCAAACGAAGATATCAAAATCAGAATTTGAGATTTATCTCCGAAGGTAAAAGTTTAAATAGCGACGGAGAAAGTAGGAATATTACGTTTAACATCGGGATTTGAAGACTTTCAATTTATTAAAAGCACGAGCGAAATGGAGATGAAATCGAAATGACCTCGTGAGTTTTTTCGTAGAAAAAATTTGGGAAACTTCAGCAGGAAATTTCCTTTAAATCCCTGTTATGTCTTCCGAGGCGAAGCCGAGAGCCTGCAAGGTGTGGCAAGAAATTCTGAAATAATCTCGCAGAGTTAAAATCACTTTTCTGGGGTGGGCTGTATTTGACGCGTGCGATTTAGTTGCTCAAGATTTGTAATTCCAATAATTTATTTCACGAGGTTTTCCCATTCCACCAAGATAATTTCTAAAATAGATTTGTTCCCCATTTAAAAAAATTGTTTCCTCTCCAACAAAATCTTCTATGTTTCCCTTCCAAGAGTTTTCATATTTAAAATTTCCTTTTTTATAATTCATTGGACCTCTTACTGGAAATTCTAAAGGTGCATTTCTTAAACATTGTTTTAAAAAAGAAAAACATTTCCTAGATAAATTTTCCTTTCCAGCAATCATTCCTCCCCGATAGGACATCGACCAAACCAGTCTTTCTTTATAAAAAACAAGTTCTTGTCCAGTATCAACAAGGGAACCAAAATATTTATCCTTGTAAATCCAATTTCCCTCCTTGTAAATATATTCTTTGCTTTTATCAAAATTAATTCTGGGCAGAGTAATTACTGAGGCAAATGTTTTCTTTTTAGCTTTTTGCAAAAATTCTTCTAAACTTCTTTTATTCATTTTTCTCCGTGATTAAAAAACATTCTATATTTAATTCCTTTCTCTTCACATTCTTGGACAATTTCTCTCTCAAGATTTTTCCAATACATTTTATTATTTGAAAGTCCAACATATAATTCCTCTAATCTAGGTTTATCTTTTTTTATGAAATTTAAAATCCTTTCCCTATTATTTGCCCTTATATTCAAATTTTCAAACATAACTTCACCAACATATTCTTTAGTGGAATCTAAAAGAGAGGAGATATCAGAAATTTCTGGAAAAATTGGAGAAACAAATAAATAAGTTTGTATTCCTGCTTCATCAAGTTTTCTCAATGTTTCAATTCTTTGGTTGGGAGATGCCACATAAGGTTCTAATTCTCTAGCAAGTTTTTCATCAAAAATTCCGATTGAAACGCCTACTCTTAAATTTTTAAATTTTTTTAGCAATTCTATATCTCTTAAAACAAGAGGAGACTTTGTTAAAATTTCTATTTTTGGTTGAGAATCTAATAATTTCTCTAAACATTTTCTTGTTATCTGGTATTTTGATTCTATCGGCTGATAAGGATCTGTAACAGAACCAAATAAAATTAATGAATCTTTTGGAATTTTTGATAAATTTATTGTCTCATGGGCATTAATTTTTACATCTACAAATTTCCCCCAATCTTCCTCATTATGCCCTGTGAATCTTTTCATAAAATCTGCATAACAATAAATACAAGCGTGCTGACACCCAATATATGGATTTACTACATAATCCGCTTCTGGCAGTTTGCTTTTCGTTAAAATTGATTTTGTTTTTATTTCTCTTATTTTCATTTTAATACATTCCTTCTTAATTGAGTAAAAAATCTTTGATAAACATTTGCTCCAGCTATTCTAGACAACCTGTCTTTTATTAAATTTCCTAAAATACAATACTCTTCTGGTTCTCCTTTTGGATTATAAGACCAAGGATTTGATAAAAGTAATCCTTGATTGGAGATATTTAGAGAATTAAATATTTTTCCAACTGATTCCCCTTTTATTGAGGGAGTTATTTTTATTTTAGGACTTCCATATTTTGCCTCTAAATTCTTATACCTTTTTAGAACATTGTTGATTTTTCTTTGATTCAATGATAAATCTGTTCTGGAGGCTCCTCTTCCTGATTCTGAAAATCTCATTAATAATAATTTATCAATTTTTGATTTATTTAAATTTCGACATATCTCTTCAATTATTTCAGGGGCAGTATTTGGTTTAATAAGTGGAGTTTGAGCCATTGTTTCAATTCCTCTTTCTGAAACTTTTTTTGCTAATTCAAGATTATATTTATTGTAACCTCTGGGCCTATCTGGAAAAGATTCTCTAGGAAAATCATAAGTGAATCCTACTTCTGAAACATAGCCTGCAATCTCTTCTAAATCAACTCTTTCTAAACCCTTTCCAGTACTTGTAATAGAAATTCTTTCTCTTCCAAATTTTTCTGAAAGAACTTTAAGAATTTCTAAATTCTCTGAATCTACTAAAGGCTCACCTCCAGAAAAATCTATTCTAATTGTCTCGGAATCTAAATTCTCAATGACTTTTAATTTATCTTCTAAAGAAAGATCTCCTATAGAACTATTTGCATCCAAACAACAGAAAGAACAAGTGTAGGGACATTTGTTAGTTACATTCCAAATTATAGGTGTTTGTATCATTCTTATTATTTCAAGAATTAAGCATCTTGAGGTGCTAACACCTCATGATAAATTAAAGTTGCTCAAGTTTATAAATCTGTCTATATCGACGCTATCGAGCGCGCGTCTTCTTGAGCAGGGAAGAAAAGTGATCTTAATTAGACATAACATCGGGATTATGAGAAGTTTGGCGTAGCCAAATTTGGGGAAATTTTCTGCAA
>CAYRXX010000014.1:11507-13812 GCA_964428375.1 Candidatus Woesearchaeota archaeon | reverse complement strand
AATCCTGGCAGCCTCATGAATTTGAACCTACGCTTCAACCTTCGTTTCAAAGAAACTCGGAACGGGGCGGTGCCCCTAAAATTATTTTCAAACAAATTACCCCTTAAATTCCACAAAAACCTTCTCTTCTCCTACTCTCCAATTCAGCGACTCAACCTTCAGGGGAATAACCTTAATATAGCACTTATCTTTCGAGTATGCCCGAACCTCAATTCCTGTTTCAAGTTCACTTATTATAATATCCTCTTTCTTCTTCACCCCAGGAGTATCAATCTCATATAGAATGACATCTCCAAGTCTTTTAATCTTAGAATCTGCAGACACCCTATCCAGTTTCGCTCGCCTTTCCATCTCCTCTTTAGAAACAATAACAGGAGCCCTTTCTTTCGGCGGATTATTTTGGACTACTTGTTGTCCCATCGGATTTGTTGCAATTTGAATCCTAAACCCCTTAGGCATTCCAGTTCGTTCATCAATATTAAGATTCCCAAGCTGTTTTTCTAATTGCCGAACAAGTCCCCCCATAATCTTCTCCATACCGAAAGGAAGTTTCTGATCTTCTTTCATTTCTCCCTCATCGCTCGCTCCAAGCATTCCGAAATCTTTAGAACTTCCAGATTTAAGCGAGCCTCCACAGTACGGGCAATAATTAAATTTTTTATCTACCTTCTTTGCACAGCTCTTGCATTTTTTTTCGAACATTTTACTAAAAAGTCCCATTACTACTTAAATCTACCTATTCTTGTTTCAGTCTCTCGCTTCTAGCAAATCCCTCCTTCTTACGAGGATCAACATAATATTCTACCTTCTCGGTGAGGTGCTCCAAATTATGAATTTCCATAGCGACCCCCCTCATCGGAGCGAATTCTTTCACCCAAAATCGAGGCGAAAATTCTCTAACATTTCTAACTTCATGTAGGAATTTAGATCCAAAAATACCAACGGCAATCCTTCCAATTCCGGAGATTGTAAAAATAAATAATATTGGAACCATAAAAGAAACATTCGTCCATGCTATGAATGCGCCAATTCCAGCCCCGAGGAAGCCACCAACTCCAATTATTAAGTTCATGTAAGATAGCCCAAAGCTTCGTTTCCGGTCTCCAACAGCGTCATAAACATAATTGCTCAAAGCCAAATTATAACCAGCCCAACCAACACCTCCGATGATAGCAGGGATAGTCAGCAAATAAATCTTGACAAGAATATCGCTTTTTATGAAAGACGACGCGACCCACAGGAGAGGAACCGCCCCAGCTAGGATAGAAGACATTTTCATTAATTTTATATTCCCAAACTTATCAGAGAATTTTCCTATCAATGGCAGGAACATTAATTGAAAGGCAAGTTCCGAAACAGTAATAAGCATATACCAGATATAAGAAAAATTAAGGTTTCGTAACATATATACCGACCAAAACGGCGAGGAAACTCCTACGACCAGAGTAAATGCCCCAGCAAACAAGCTAAATCTTCCAAACGGAGTACCTAAGGAATGCTCTAAAAAATCCTTCAAAGAAAAATGGTCTCTCTTCCTTATTTTGATTGCTGGCTCATATTCTCTTTTAAGTAGCCACCAAGAAAACATCCTTGCAATACCACTAATAACAAACAAGAGCCCAAATCCAATTAATGTAAATCCCAATAAATCTCCTCGCAATATTCCGATTTTCTTAAAATAATCCAAAAGGATAGCACTCAAAATCATAGTAATAATACCAAAGAATCCCAGGACTCGTTTTCTCTTCGAAAAAAAAGCACCTCTTTCATTACCTGGAACAACAGAACCTATCCACGAAAACCATGCAGGATACAGTACGGCAGTGCAGACATAATAGAATCCCACGACGGAAATAAATGCCCATATCATATAAGGCACCCCTCGCCAGTGCAAAAATCCAATGATTAGAAATGGAATAATTAAGATAACTTTACCAAGAGCTCCCGCTAAAACAATATTTTTTCTACGAAATCGTTCCAACAGCGAGGCTGTTTTTAATTGCACAAGATTGGGGAGCAAGCTAATTATTGCAAACAAAATACCCATTTGCACCGAAGTGGCACCCATAGCAATGGCAGCAGGAGAGAAATAAGACATACTTGAATTAGTGGCAACCGAAGTCCATGCCCCATCCTTTATACTCAGCCCCATTGTTTCTCTAACTCTTTTCTGAATTATCGGATTTTTCTGTTCAGATGCCTTTTTACTCATGCAAATATAATTAAAATCCAATATAAAAATATACCTACAATTTGCCGTGGGAAACCCGTCGGGTTCGAACCGCATGCGCAAGCCGGGAATCGA
>CAYRXX010000014.1:0-11407 GCA_964428375.1 Candidatus Woesearchaeota archaeon | reverse complement strand
CCGTGGGAAACCCGTCGGGTTCGAACCGCATGCGCAAGCCGGGAATCGAACCCGGGTCTCAAGCTTGGGAAGCTTGCATGCGAACCATTATACTACTCGCGCATATAATAAAAAACCAACAAGCTTTAATAATCTTTTTCCCACATAACTAAATGAAAGAAAAATTTTACGTAACAACACCTATTTACTACCCCAACGACCTTCCGCACATAGGGCACGCCTACACGACAATCGCAGCAGATATTATAGCAAGATGGAACAAGCGCCAAGGGAAAGACGTATTCTTCACAACAGGCACCGACGACCACGGGAAGAAAATTGTCGAATCAGCAGAAAAAGCTGGAAAAACACCAAAGCAATTCACCGACGATTTAATACCAGAGTTTAAATCTGCATGGAAAAAACTAGATATTAAATATGATAGATTTATCAGAACTACCGACGCTGACCACGAGAAAGTTGTAGGAGAAATATTGCAAAAATGTTTTAACAAGGGAGACATTTACAAGGGGAAATACGAAGGATTATATTGTACGGCCTGCGAGTCTTACTTTACGGAAAAAGATCTTGACGATGGGAATTGTCCTATCCATAAAAAGCCAGTTGAAAAATTAAGCGAAGAAACTTATTTTTTTAAACTGTCCAAATATCAAGATAAACTTTTAGCTTTTTACAAGGATAATCCAGAGTTTATTTTGCCCAAGAGGAGAGGGAAGGAAATAATAAACCGTATAAAAGAAGGGCTCCATGATGTGAGCATTTCTAGGGCGTCATTCGATTGGGGAATCCAACTCCCATTCGATAATTCGCACGTAGCATATGTGTGGTTTGATGCTCTTTTTAATTATTATTCAGCGACGAGGGAGAAGGGAAAAGAAAACTTTTGGCCAGCGAATCTTCACATTATAGGCAAGGATATTTTATGGTTTCATGCAGTATACTGGCCAGCGTTCTTAATGTCTGCGGAAATACCGCTACCAAAACAAATATTTGCACACGGATGGTGGACATTAAATAAAGAAAAAATATCCAAATCCAGAGGAAAAATAATAAGCATAGACGAATTAATTGGGATAGCTGGATTAGACTCGGCAAGATATTTTCTTTTTAGGGAAGCTTCCTTTGGGGAAGACGGAGACTTTAGCAAATCTGCTTTAATTGCACGTCACAATAACGAACTGGCAGACAAGCTCGGAAATTTAGTATCACGGACTTCGGCACTCGCGGAGAAATATGGGATAGAAAAAACAGAAAATCAGCTATTAGAAAAACTTAATATAGACAAAATAAAAATCCACTTCAACGAGTTTAGAATAGACAAAGCCCTGAGCGAAATATTCGCATTTATCGACGAGACTAACGAGTTTATTCAAGCTCAAAAGCCATGGGAAACTCATGACAAAAAGGTCCTCTATCAGGTGGTAGATGCACTTCGGGAGATTGCCAAACTGCTTGCCCCATTTATTCCATCAACCGCCGAAAAGATTTCCGAAATATTCAGAACTAACAAAATAAAAAAATCACCCATTCTTTTTTCAAAAATAGAGGCTTCTGTTTCATCAGAAACCTCCCGAAAGACTAATAAATCCGGGATTCAAAACAAAACAATGGAAAACGTAAAGACAATTCAATTCGAAGATTTCGCGAAGTTAGACCTAAGGGTAGCTCACATTACGAGAGTAGAGGAAATTCCGAAAGCAGACAAACTCTACAAACTTTCTCTGAATGTAGGAGAGCTAGGGGAAAGGACAATATGTGCAGGAATAAAAGAATTTTATTCTCCAAAAGATCTGAAAGATAAGAAGATTATAATAATTGCAAATTTAGCCCCAAGAAAACTTCGAGGAATTGAATCTCAGGGTATGCTCCTTGCAGCATCAACTAAAGACAAGAAGATAGTAACATTAATTTCTCCAGATAAAGATATAGAAGCTGGAAGTATAGTTGGATAACACAAAAAGAGTTTTTTAGCATACAGTATCTTTAATGTATCGAGGGAGAAAAAATATGTAGGAATAATAGAAACAGGGCAGATACTATTTTTTCCAAGGATATTAAAGCAATCACAAAAGACACCAAAGGTGTCAATGACATTTAATTATAACAAAAAGGTAAAGAATGTTTTGCTGGTTGATGACGATTGCGATTCAATGAAGACATTGAACTTAGCTCAATTACATTTTAAAGAAAGAGGGATAATGTCCAAAACATCAACTATATTAAATACGCCATGAGGGGCACCTGATTTTTTTGCCGACACGCAATTCCCATTATCAAAATTAATACAAAGCAACAAAAGATTTCCATAGACACAACACTCACCACATTTTGAGGAATATCAAATACGATTTAATTTATGCAAATAAAATTCACGACGTAATTATCAGATCCCAAAAACCCTAGAAAAGAACCCAGTTTTTTCCTCGACCATTTCCCCATTGACTTTCCTCGCAATTTCCAGATACTTACGAGACACCTTGCTTTTAGGATGAGTATGTACTACCGCATCTCTCAGATTTAATGCTTCCTTAACTGCCTTGTCCTCTGGGATTATCCCAATGATTTGTGTTTCTAACATGGACTTAATGGAGCTAATTGGCATCTCATATCTTGCACCAGTATACCTTGTAACAATAACCCCATTAACCTCTTTCCCCATTTCCCTCGCAACCTTCACTGCCTTCAAAGCATCGGTAACCGCAGGCATTTCTGGGTTAGTAACTATAATAATTTCATCCGCGAGATCCAAAACCGCCATAACTTCTTCTCCAAAACCCGCAGCAGAATCAACAATAACATAATCCGCAAGTTCCCCAAGTCTATTTACAACCTCTGGTAATTTTTTAAGATTAAATTTTGTCAGCTCTTTAATGGATAACGACGATGGAACAATTTTAGTTCCAGAATGATGTTCATAGATTGTGTCTTCAATTGAAGCCTTCCCGTTTAAGACATGATTTAACGTCACGGGAACAATAGGCGCTCCAAGTTGCAGTCCAATATTAGGAGTGTTCAGGTTAGCATCGACGATAATAACTTCCTTTTTGAGCCTGTTAAGACTGGCGCCCAAGTTGATTGTAGTGGTAGTCTTGCCGACACCACCCTTTCCAGAATTTATAACAATTATTCTTGCCATTTTAACATCTACTTATCAGAAAAAGTTGCTTTATAAATTTTATTAGACGTCATCTCTGGAGCAATATCTATGAAAACATGCACTGTCCTTTACGGGGCGATTGATTGCCTAACAAATGCAGAAAGATTGGCAAATGAAACTTGGGCGAGTCGACATGGTGTCTTGCGACCCAGTAAAAACGGTGTCGATAATGAGTCCAAAAACTCCAAATTTAAGTCAAAAACCTCACTTCGAGAAACACTCCCATTCGATTTTAATTTTAAAACCAATCTCATAAAAATACAAAGAATCAATAGTTTTTAACCATTTCCCCAACAACCTTTTCCAAACCACTGACGTATGCAGAGACGTTACCCCCCAAAGCAAACCTTATATAACACGCTCCCCTTAACAACAAATGAAAGACAGCAAGAACAGACCAAAACTTTCCAAATATTGGACTCACGAAACAAAAAAACATTCCCTCCTGAAATTTGTCGGACTGGTCGCCATCGTCGTCGCATACTTCGTTTTTATTTCAATTAAACTTGGAACCGAAAACGGATTTTTCGTCACAATTCTAACCTGGACTTTTTTTATCTTTTGCACCCCGATTGCCGACGCTGGTTTTCTCATTGCCTTCCCCGTCCGAATGTTAATGGGCATAAGAATGATGTACACTCAGCTGTTCGCGTTCGTCCTTGCGTTCGGAATAAACGTCTATACGTTTTTTTACATACCATCAGAATACAATAGTACGATAATATTAAAGCTGTTCTATCATATTTTATCCCAGCCTTTTCCATTTTGGGGTATTATAATTTTGTCACTAATCGGGACATTGTTCTCTATTTATTTCGGGGACGAGATGGTAGATGTAGCTTCCCACAAACAGCGTAAAAAATACCACAAACATTTCAACAAATATAAAGTAGTAGTCTTAGTTTTTATAGTCACAGCGACGATAGTGCTGTATAATTTTTTGTTGAAGAAGTTGGGGGTGCATATTCCCTTGTAGAAAATGTTAAACCACCTAAACATCAAAATCTTCAACGCAATAAATCAATTTGCTGGAACAAACATCTTTTTAGATAAATTCGGAATAGCGATGGCAAAATATCTCCCATTCGTTTTCGTCTTATTCTTAATATATTTGTGGCTCAACAAAGACGGGCAAAAGAAATTCGCTTTGTATTCGGGATATTCGGCAGTGTTAGGTATTCTTCTGAATTTTTTAATCACCTTATTCTATTTCCACCCAAGACCTTTTATGGATGACATAGGCACACTTTTAATAAATCATTTACCAGACACATCTTTCCCGTCGGACCACACAACCTTTATGCTTTCAATAGCTTTTATGTTTTTATATTTCAAAAAGACAAGGAGAGCAGGAATTGTTTTATCTGTGTTAGGCGTCGTCGGTGGAGTTGCAAGAGTTTATTGCGGAGTTCATTATCCTTTTGATATTCTCGGCTCAGTTGTCGTCGCTGGTATCTCCTCTTTTGTAATCTTTTCATCCAGAGAGAAATTACAAAAGCTTAATAAATTAATCATAGATTTATATTACAAGGCGTTAAGATATGGAAAATAAAATCTTTAATAAATATCTCTTGGTATTCTCCGTCGCTGTTTTGGTGCTTGTGGGTAGAGTAAAGACATACTCTTTTTCAACTGCCCCAAAGATTTCGGACTGGAATTCTCGACAAATAGCAGTCTTTATGAATATACACCCAAAACACAAACTTTAAATAGTATTATGAATATAAATTCATAATAAAAATGGTAAGACCAAAACGAGTAAGGCGAATTTGTTTCCGACCAGATACCACATATTTTAAGCCAGCTGGTATTCCCCTAGTTGGATTAGAGGAAAGCATGCTAAGTTTCGACGAAATAGAAGCCATGAGGCTAATCGACTCTGAAGAGATGTCTCAAGACGATGCCGCTAAAAGAATGAAGATAAGCCAGTCCACACTTTCAAGAATTATTAAGTCTGGACGGAAAAGCCTAACAGGCGCCATTGTTAATGGAAACGCAATCCGAATTCAGGGAGGAAACTTTAAGTTAGATATATCAAAAACTCAGTTTGATTCTCAAAGGAGACTTTTAACTAAAACAGTCTGTAGGTGCCCATCTTGCGAATATGAAAAGCCCCATATGAGAGGACATCCTTGTGCTAAAATGACCTGCCCTAAGTGTAAAATAAAAATGGTGAGAATGACATGAAGAAAGCAATAATGAAAGCAGTATCTGGGCTTTGGAAGGTGTTTCCTATAATCATTGGAACACTCTTGCTTGTTAGTTTACTCCCATCTTTAATCCCGAAATCATTCTATTCCAAGGTGTTTGCTAAAAATCTAATAATCGATCCCGTAATAGGAACGACCATCGGAAGCCTGTCGGCTGGTAATCCGATTACAAGTTATATCATAGGAGGAGAAATGTTGGGGCAGGGGGTGACTCTCGTCGCTGTTACTGCATTCTTGGTGGCATGGGTAACCGTCGGACTAATCCAGCTTCCAGCAGAGTCCGCAATTTTAGGTAAAAAATTTGCCCTACTAAGAAATGCAATATCATTTGTTATGGCAGTGCTTGTCGCAATTGCTACAATATTAATACTAAAGATAATATAATGGGAATTAAAAATAAACTAAAACAGCTTTCGGTATCATGGTATTTCCCAATAGCGGTCAGCTTCTTCTATCTCGCGTTTTTCTTTTTTTCCCCAAGAATATTTTTTTCCAGCATAACTTTTTTTTCCAAAGTCTTTTTGCAAATAATTCCTATTTTCCTTCTAATCCTGATTTTAATGAGTTTGATAAATTACTTCATAACACCCAAATTCATGGTAAAGCATATGCAGGGTAAGGGACTAAAAAAGTGGGCATTTGTAATCATTGCGGGAGTCTTATCTGCTGGCCCAATTTATATGTGGTATCCACTTTTAGCGGAACTAAAAGACAAAGGACTGAATTATGGTATGATTGCATGTTTTTTATATAATCGGGCAATTAAAATACCCTTACTCCCACTGATGGCTATGTATTTCTCTTGGAAATACATTATGATTTTATCTTTTATAATGGTATTAGCATCGGTGGCACAAGGAATAATAATAAATAAATTAATGGTAGTCACAGATGAATAAACCATATTTGTTTTCCATATTCGAAAGCAACTACTGCAGACTTGTATTCGTGTTGTCTCTATTCGGGATTTTTGCCATGATGCCCCGCGGGATATTTCATGGAAGATACATGACAATAGGGTTTTTGTTTCTTGCAACTGCCTCATTAACTTTTACTTGTATTATTAAAAACATCCATGAAAGAATAAAATTAGCCAGAGGAGTGGAGCAGTCGTTTGCCGTTGCTATTTTAACCGGAATAGGGATTATTTCTCTTCAGTTTTGTGGAATGGGGGCACCGATATGTGGAGCAACGATTGGGATGGGAGCTGTGTCTTTAATTTTACCAGGGATTTCTATTTCCTTTTTTAGTCGCTATGCTCCAGTAATTTTAGCCTTCGTGATTATACTGCAATTGTTTTCTCTATATTCAATGAATTGTTTCAAATTAACTAAATTCGGGAGGATAAAAAAATGAAAATAGCAATCGCATCGGACGGGAACAGTGAAAATTCCGAAATCAGCCAAAGAGGAGGCAGAGCCCCTTACTACTTAGTTTTTGTAGACGGGAAAATAACAGAAAAGATACGAAACCCATTTGCTATGGGCGGAGGTGGAGCAGGTTTTTCAGTAGCCTATATGTTAGCAAATAAGCAGGTACAACTGGTTATCGCTGGAGAGCTTGGGGATAATATGAAGGACGCACTGCAAGAGAAAGGTATCAGATACGAAGAAAAAAACGGGAAAGTTAAAGACATGCTTTAATCCTGTTTTTGTTTTTTCAAAGCATTTAAATAGTCATATGGTTGTTTATATCATATGACTAAAAAATGCATATTACAATCTTGTTGTTCAGAAGGATTCAGCGAGGACGAGGCATACGGAGCATATAAAATATTTTTCGGGACACTTTTCTCCGAATCAAGATTAAGAATAATTAATTTATTAAGGACAGGGAAGAAGAATGTGTCAGAAATTGTAAGTGAACTAGGAATGAATCAAACTGCAGTATCACATAATCTTGCGAGGATGAAAAGATGCGGATTTGTAGTGGGAAAGAGGAATAAAAAATTTGTTTATTACACTTTGAATAAAAAAACAATTGCCCCCTTAATGAAATTAATCGATAAACACATGGGAAATTTTTGTGTCCATATTCTGAGAAGCGAAAGGAGTGATAAAAAATGAGAACAAACAAAACGATAATCGCAACTGGGATAGCAACATTATTTTTCATAAAGGGAGCCTTGGCACATGCAGGAAATAGCGATTATGGTATGATGTCCGGAGGGAGCTGGTTTTTCGGGATGGCCTTTCTGGGTTGGTTCTTTATGGTACTTACAGCAACGGTATTTATTCTATTAATAATATGGCTCTTTAGGCAAATAGAAAATTCTGCGAGGAGTAGAAAATGAAATACGGGCATTCAAGAGAGATTAAAATAGATTTTGATGAGGCAGTTTTGAGGGTAAAAAAGAATCTTAGCGAAGAAAGTTTCGGGATATTAACAGAAATCAATGTGAAAGAAACTCTCAGGAAAAAAATAGGTAGAGGATATAGGGAATATATAATACTGGGAGCATATAATCCCCCTTTCGTATACAAAGCACTTCAATCCGAAAAAGAAGTAGGGTTGCTGTTGCCTTGCAATGTTATCATTTATACATCAGACGACGATAAAACAATTGTCTCCTCAGTAAATCCAGAGATTGCAATGTTAATGGTTGAGAACGAAAAACTAAAAGAGATTGCTTGCGAAATTGGAGAGAAATTAAGGAGGGTTATAGATGGTATTTAAAATATATAATAAAAAGGAGGGCACCAGTGATGAGTTTATTTAAGAAGAAATGTGCACACTGTGGGAAGAAGATTAATAGAAATGAAGAGGTTTTAAGAAAAGTCAAAGATCCCATTTTTGTAGAAAAAAAAGAAAAACCATTTTGTTGCGATAAGCACGCGAACGAATATGAAGAAGCTTCCATGAATTGTCGCAAAGCTGGGGGATGTTGTTGTGGAAGATAATGGTTAAAAAAACTTTTAAAATAAACGGGATGAGTTGTGCCTCATGTGCTGTTGGGATAGAATCAGGCTTAAATAAAACGAAGGGAGTAAAAAAAGCAGTTGTAAACTTCGCGAATAAATCAGCGCAGGTTGATTATAACGACGATGAAATCAGTCAGAAGGATTTATTTGATGTTGTAATAAAAAATGGCTATAGTCCATTAGATTTAGAATCTCGAGAAGTAAAATTTCAGGTAGTTGGGATGGCATCTGAGCATTGTGCAGGAGTTGTAAAAAATGCACTAGAAAGGATAGAGGGGGTAGAAAAATCCGAGACAAATTATGCTAATGGTTACGCAAAAGTTCAGTATAATTCAGAGAAGGTAACCATCGCAGAAATGAGGAAAGCAATCGATAATGCTGGATATAAGGCGATAATCGCCGAAGAAGGAGAAGACATTTATGAAAAAGAAAAAAAAGCTCAAGCCAAAGAGCTGAAAACACTTAAACAAAAATTAATAGTATCTGTAATCTTTTCGTTCCCAATCTTATATCTGGCAATGGCTCATCTCGTAAGCTCGTCGCTAATTCCTAATTTTCTTAACCCAAAATCCTTTCCAATAAGATTCGCATTGATTCAGGTCGTATTGTCGCTTCCAATCGTCGTCGCTGGTTATAAATTTTATACGGTGGGATTTAGAAACTTATTCAAAGGCTCTCCGAATATGGATAGCTTAATCGGATTGGGAACAGGAGCTGCTTATATTTACGGAATTTATGCCACTTTCGAAATATTAACTGGGCATCCAGAATTCGTTTCAAGTCTATATTTTGAAACGGCAGGAGCCATAATAGCACTTATATTATTCGGAAAATATCTCGAAGCAATTACGAGCGGGAAAACCTCCGAGGCGATAAAAAAATTGATGGGACTTGCTCCAAAAACAGCGACGGTAATTAAAAACGGGAAAGAGGTCAATATAAGAATTGAAGAATTAGAGGTGGGGGATATAATTGTTACCAAGCCAGGAGAAGCAATCGCTGTTGATGGAGTTGTAATCAGCGGGTTGTCAAGCGTAGATGAAAGTATGATTAGCGGAGAAAGTCTTCCAGTAGAAAAAAATAAAGGAGACCAAGTTATTGGAGGAACAATAAATAAAAATGGTGTCCTAAAATTCAGAGCAGAAAAAATCGGGAAAGATACGGCACTTGCAAAAATTGTAAAACTAATACAGGAAGCACAGGGCTCAAAAGCTCCGATAGCAAGACTGGCAGATGTTATTTCTGGATATTTTGTTTGGATAGTAATCTCGATAGCTTCCGTGAGTTTCTTATCGTGGTATTTCTTTTCTACTTTCGGATTTTTATTCGCATTCACAATTCTCGTGTCAGTTCTTATCGTGGCGTGTCCGTGTGCATTGGGATTAGCAACACCAACTTCAATTATGGTAGGAACTGGGCTCGGGGCAGAAAACCATATTTTAATTAAAAGTGCCGAAGCTTTGGAATTAACACATAAAATTAACACAATTGTTTTAGATAAAACCGGAACCATAACAAAAGGCGAACCAGAAGTTACAAAAGTTTTAAGTTTTTCGGACACAACAGAAAAAGAACTATTGGCAATTTCAGCGTCGCTGGAAAAAAACTCTCAACATCCACTATCACAAGCAATCGTGAATGAAGCACAAAAGAATAATATCAAATTGATGAAAGTAACTGGTTTTAGAGATGAAGTCGGAAAAGGGATTTTTGGGGAAATAAAAAATCAAAAGATTAGAGTCGGTAATCGTCTTTTAATGGAAGAGAATAATATTAAGATTGGTAAGTTCCCTGCTTCAAAAATTCAAAAACTTGAATCAAACGGAAGCAGTGTAATCCTCGTGTCCAGAGGCACAACATTAATTGGAGCAATAGCAGTGGCAGATACCATAAAAGAAAATTCAGAAAAAGCTATAGCAACAATGAAAAAGTTTGGGATTAAAGTTTATATGATTACAGGGGACAACGAACAGACAGCGAAGACAATAGCAAAAAAAGTAGGCATTGAATCTAATCATATTTTCGCACAAGTTTTGCCAGAGAAAAAAGCCAGCCACGTTAAGAAACTGCAAGAAGACGGGAATACAGTAATGATGGTGGGCGACGGAATCAACGATGCCCCCGCTCTAACGCAAGCAGACATCGGAGTAGCGATTGGTGCGGGGACTGACGTAACGATAGAAAGTGCTGACATCGTATTAGTTAGAAGCGACCTAGAAGATGTCCCCGTTGCTATAAAAATAAGCAAGGCGACAATTAAAAATATAAAACAGAACCTCGGATTTTCATTTGGCTACAACGCATTAGGAATTCCAATAGCGGCGGGGGTTTTATATCCACATCTACTAAGCCCAATAATCGCGGCAGCTGCCATGGGGATGAGCTCAGTTAGTGTTATCCTGAATGCTTTAAGACTAAAGATGGCGAAACTCAATAAGCCTTAATTTTATAAACTTACCAGACGTCACCTTCTCATGAGAAATATACCCGTAGAAAATATGAAAAAAATAAAGCGCGCAGTCCCACCTATTGAAAATAAGATAAAAATTAAAATCGGCTTCGGCAAAAATCAAATTTCAATTAAGGGGTCAGAATTAAATGAGTTCCTAGTAGAGAATATCGTTAGAGCGATAGATTTTGGATTTGAAACAGACGACGCATTATTATTATCCAACACAGAGTTTGTCTTGGAATTCATAGAGATAAAAGAACACACAAGACGGAAAAATCTTAAAGATGTCAGATCAAGAATCATTGGACGCGATGGTCGTGCTAAAAGAACAATTGAAAAACTAACAGGAGCAGCCATTGTAATTAACGGGAATGATATCGGAGTGATAGTGGATGCAGAGCATTTAAGCACAACAATTCAAGGTATAGAAAGCCTAATTGGAGGGTCAAAACACGGAAATGTATTCGGATTTTTGGAAAGACAGAACGCAAATATTAGTAGAATGATGACCGGGTTAGGACTAAGAAAAAAGATAACAGATTAGAAAACCACGATAGTTAATTTTAAATACGCTTTTTATGATTGGTTAGTATGCTTTCGTAGCTCAGCAGGTAGAGCGCACGGCTGTTAACCGTGATGTCGGAGGTTCGAGTCCTCCCGAAAGCGT
>CAYRXX010000013.1:0-13867 GCA_964428375.1 Candidatus Woesearchaeota archaeon | reverse complement strand
GACCAGCCCATCAAATACCCGTGTCTGAAAAATTTATTTAACCCGCACGGTGCTCCAATCCAAGAGATATTTTTGGCATTCATCTCCAACTTTCCATTAATCCACATTTGGAAAATACCGTCTCCTGATCCAGTATCTCTTCGTGCGTGTATCTCTATCTCTGTCCATTTACCTTTCATGTCGGAGATACCCGTTGAAGTTTTCGAGATACTTTTAACATAACCAGTGGCGCCAGAACAACTTGGGGAAAAATTAGGCCAGCCAGTTTCTTTAGCTTTAAACCCAAAATGCATATCCTTATCATATTCTACGGCAATTTTATTCATATCTTTGCTGTAACTATTCCCCCACAGTAGGAATAATTTAGTATTGTCTGCTCCAGTCGCGTCTCTAATCACATAATTGGAAGGAAAATAAATATAATATCTAATAAAAGTTTCATTATATTGTGCTCCAAGGTCAAAATACTGCTGAGACCAAGCGTCGGAGGACAAGTTTGGATTTCCTTTAAATGAGAACTTTAATGAGTATTTCCCTGAATGTGCAATTTGCGATGATACTTTCGCATAAACCGATCCGTCCCATTTGGCACCACTCACCGCATCGACGTGGCTTAGATTCCCCGATTCGAATCCGTCTGAAAAAAATACACCGTTTGAAGAAGTTGAAGATGTTCCTATGCTGTTTAAGGCAGAAACCCCAGAGGCAAACCCCACAAGCATAATCAAAACAGCAAGTGCCATAGTTCTTTTCATCAAAAAACAAGTCCAACGGAGTTTTTAATATTTCCCTTAGCATCTCATTAGCATTTTTGTTATTACGATAAAATTTAGGAAAACTTATAAAGCTACTAGATGTAATCCTTACATGGCTGATAATTCAATGTCGATGCCTGCCGGATTTGGCGGGTTAATGAGATACAACGAAGAATATGATTCTAAATTTAAATTTGGTCCTGGAGCTGTCATAGGAATGATAATAGCTACAATTGTTTTCGTCCTAGGGCTAAGGCTATTTTACTAAAATGTTTGGCGGAGTGAATCCCTCGCAGATGAAGGGGATGATGAAAAAAATGGGAATCAGCCAAGAGGAACTTCCTGTTAAACGAGTTGTTTTTGAGATGTCCGAAGGTAATTTAATTATTGAAAATCCAAATGTAGTTAGAATCAAGATGCAAGGACAGGAAAGTTTTCAAGTAACTGGAGAGATTTTCGAAGAAAGTGTTGAGGCATTTAGTGTGGAAGATGTTGAGATGGTCGCAACTCAAACAGGCAAGGATGAAGATTTAGTTAGAACGGCATTAGAAGAGGCTGGCGGCGATATAGCAGAAGCTATAATGAAATTAAGAGACTAATTAGATTTAAAAATAACCTCGTCTCGATATTATTATGAAGTGTATTGTGGGTATTGAATCTACGGCGCATACTTTTGGAATTGGGGTTGTGGATTTGAACGGAAATATTTTGTCGAATATCAGAGATTCGTGGACATCGAGTGAAGGTGGCATGATTCCCATGGAAGTCAGAAAGCATCATACCCGAGTGTCTGAGGATGTTCTTAAAAAAGCTCTAAAAGTTGCAGGTATTGAAGAGAAAGATATTTCGGCAGTTGCTTTTTCTGCGGCTCCGGGATTGGCGCCATGTCTTTTAGAGGGAATGTCCTTTTCCAAAAAATTGGCAGAGAAATTAAGTGTGGATTTAATCCCGGTTAATCATTGCGTTTCCCATCTTGTCGTCGGGGAAAGTGTTGGTGCGGTTGATCCAGTCATGCTTTATGCAAGTGGTGCGAATACACAAATTATCGCCTTCGAGGGCGGTAAATTTAGAATTTTTGGAGAAACCTTGGATTTAGGAGTTGGGAATTTTATTGATACAATTGCACGAACAATGGGACTAGGATTTCCAGGAGGCCCTAAGATTCAGCAACTTGCAGAGCAGTATAAGCATAAAGAGGAGTTGTTAGAGTTGCCCTATTCTGTCAAGGGGATGGATGTCTCCTTTTCTGGGATACAAACAAAAATAAGGAACTTAATAGACAAAGGGGAAGATAAAAAGAGGATTGCTTATTCCTTGCAGGAAAATGTTTTTGCGATGCTGGTTGAGGTGGCGGAAAGGGCATTGGCGCATACGGAAAAAAAAGAGTTATTAATTGGAGGAGGAGTTGGTTGCAATAAGAGATTGCAAGAAATGTGTCAGGCAATGTGTCAGGCTCGAGGTGTGAAATTTTTTTCCCCGACATGGGAGTTGCTTGTGGATAATGGAGCCATGATTGGATATTTGGGATTGAAGATGTTCAACGCTGGGCTCGGGACTAAAGGCTATGACCTCGTCGATATTTCCCCCAGAGAGAGAACAGACGATGTTAATGTTGGATGGAGATAGGAAGTTTTATAAACCAAAATCTCACTTAAACTATACCAATGAAGGGAATCCTGAGGATTACTTCTGGAACTAAATAGGAAACGAAAATGGTATCAATATACGATGTTATAGAGAAAGCGGTTAAGACCGGTAAAGTAGACAAAGGCGTGAACGAAGTGACCAAAGCGGTCGAACGTGGAGTTGCTAAGCTGGTTGTTGTTGCGTCTGATATTGACCCCAAGGAGCTGACACAGCATTTGCCAATTCTATCTAAGGAAAAAGGCATCAAGTTTGTTGTAGCCGATTCTAAAGAGAAATTAGGAATCTCCGTTGGGATCAATAGACCTACTGCTGCGGTTGCTGTCTTAGAAAAAGGCGAAGCTAACTTTGACTCTCTAGATTAATCTCGTCTCTGATAGACGTGTTTAGGTTGGGGTGTTGAATCATAAATAATATAATGGCAAAAATAGACAAGAAAGATAATAAAAAAAGCAATAATGATAAAAAAGCTAGTGGCTCGAAGGGCTCGGAAAAATTAACCGAGGAGGGGGCTGTTCCAGCGATTGTTGAAGCTTGTGTTGCTCGTGGAGGAACAAGGGGAGAAATTACTCAGGTTAGTTGTAAAATATTACAAGGTAAAAACAGGGGTAAATCTATGAGACGAAATGTTCGTGGTCCAATAAAACCGAGAGATATCTTAATGTTACGAGAAACGGAGATTGAAGCAAGACGGATGGGGAAGAGACCTCATCGGGGGAGCAAATAAAATGCCCACTTGTAGTTTTTGTAAAAAAGCATACGAATTTCCAAAAGGAACAACGGTTATTCAAAAGGATAATTCTGTAAGATATTTTTGTAGTTCTAAATGCCGTAAGAATATGGAGATGGGACGATTGAATAAGAAGGTTAAATGGATTGTTAAGAGCGATATCGTAAAATCAGAGAAAGCTAAGCGAGAAGCGGCATGGAAGGCTAAGCAAGAAGCGGCAAAAAAATAATTTTAATTCAGCTTACTAACTCGCAATTACAACAGCTTCACTCCTTTACTAAATAGTTCTCAGAAATCTTCAATACTGTGGCTCACAATTACAATAATCTAACACTTCTTTGTTATATTGTTTACAGACGTCACACGAACAATGATTATCTTTCATGTATTTCAGAAGTCTTTGCATCTCTGTCATTGATACGCTAACATCTTTTGCAATTCTCTTGGCCGACTTTTTAACCTCTTCTCTCGTTTTTTTATCCAGACAAACCTTGTTCGCTCGCTTGTTAGAGAGGTATTGACTAACAGCAGGTTTGCTAACTCCGATTGCCTTCCCAGCCTTTTCATAACTAAACCCGTACTCTTTTGTAAGAAGCGTGGCTAGTTCTTTCCGAATCGCAGGAATGATATACCAGACTTCTATTTCTTGGGGCAACAGATACATATTAAGGAGAGGCTGTTTTGATTTATAAGACTTACTATAAGATTCAAAGTATGATAATTGCCGTCGCTATGACGCAAATTATTCTACGCTAATTGCTCCGACTGGACATCCTGCCTCTGCCTGTTTCTCGCAAGTCAGCTCCTCCACTTCCGGTTTTATAACGTGAGATTTTCCGTCTCTCATTACAAAACTTTCAGGGCAAGTAGCGACGCAAGCTCCGCATCCAATACAGGTGTCCTCATTAACTGTTATTTTATGTGCCATTTTTCCTCCTCAAATTTTAAAGCAAAAACATTTATAAGCTTAATTGATTTAAATAAAATATGATATGGGTTTTAATAATTGTCCTTGCTGTTTTGGTAGTAGTATTTCTTGGCTACTATAATCGGTTTGTCACACTTTCCCAGCAAATAGATAATTCCCTATCACAAATAGATGTTCAGCTAAGAAAACGTTCGGATTTAATTCCTAATTTATTGTCTTCGGTTAAAGGTTACATGAAGCACGAAAAAACAATAGTAAAAGAAATAACTGATGCGAGGAAGGCGTTGTTGTCGGCAAAGGGAATGGACAAAAAAATGGAAGCTGGGAATCAGATGCAATCTGCGTTAAAATCAATTTTTGCGATAGCAGAAGGATATCCAGATCTGAAAGCGAACACAACATTTTTACAACTACAAGAGGAATTGTCGTCGATAGAAGATAAGGTTGCATATGCTCGTCAGTATTATAATGATGGAATAATGTCATATAATGTCATGACACAGAAAGTTCCGGGTATGTGGTTTGCTTCTATTTATGGATTTAAGACAAGAGACTATTTGAAAATCCCAGAAGCAGCGAAGGCGGTTCCAAAAGTTGAATTCTAATATATGTTTTTTAATATAGTGTGTTTTGATGTATATATTACGGTATATATAATTCTTATAAATAATGTGCCCGTACAGGTTCTATGGCATACAATGAAGTCAAACACAGAAATAAAATAAAATATTTTTATAGAGTCAAAACAATAAGGGTTGGAAATAAATTTAAAAAAGAAAGAATATATCTCGGCAAAAACCTTTCTGAAATGGAGCGTTTGATTAGGTCAGACAAGGCGGACAAGATTCTTAATGAAACAAAAATATTCACTAATCTCAAAAGAATCAAGCGTCCAATATTAAAGATATTAAAAAAACGCAAAATAAAAAATGCAGGAATCTTCGGCAGTTATGCTATTGGTGAGAATAAAAATAGTTCAGATATAGATATTCTGGTGACCCCAAATAAAAAAATGGGATTTGAATTTATAGGACTTGAGATGGAATTATCAGAAGAATTGGGCAAAAAAATAGATTTAATAAGCTATGATTCACTAAACCCATTAATTAAAGATAGAATATTAAAACAGGAAATAAAAATATTATGAGAGACAAATCAGACGAAGTGTTTTTGATTCATATACTCAAGAGTATTGACGCCATAAAGGAATTTTCCGACGGCATAACTCTCAAGGAATTTCTATCAAATAGAATGAGATATAGTGCGGTGACGAGAGAGTTGGAAATAATTGGCGAAGCGACTAAAAATATATCCGACGAATTAAAAGAAATATATCCAAATGTGGAATGGAAAAAAATTGCAGGGACGAGAGACAAGATAACCTACCATTATTTTGGGCTTAATACGGATTTGATTTTTAATATCGCAAAACACGATATTCCAAGATTAGAGATAGAAATTATAAATATAAAAAACAACATATCAAAATGAACAGACTATCATTCCGTGAGGAAATCCGAAAAAATAAAATTAATTCCGTCCTCTTAATCGGGATTGTCTTCGCTGTTCTAATAACACTAACCTACGCAATAGCCCTCACAATCGGCAAAGAGTATTTTTTTCTGATAATGATTTTCGGGATAATTTTTTCTTTAAGTTATGTCGTTGGTGGATATTATAAATCGGCGGAGTTGGCGGTAGCGTCGGTGAAAGCCAAAAAAGCAACAGGTTCAGAATACAGGCAATATAATGACATCGTCGAGGGATTGTGCTTGGCGTCGGGACTTCCAAAACCGAAACTTTATGTTATGGAAAATCAGCAGATTAATGCGTTCGCCTCGGGCAGAAATCCTCAAAATGCCGTGATTTGCGTAACCACGGGAGCATTGGACAAACTCTCAAAACAAGAACTTGAAGGAGTTCTCGCTCATGAACTTTCACATATTGCCAATTACGATATTAGGTTTATGACGCTGACAGCGATACTCGTCGGAATGATTGCAATAATTTCCGAAATGTTTTTACGAAGTTTGTTCTGGTCTTCATTTGCTGGGGGAAATGATAGAAACAATAATAACGCAATATTCATGATAATCGGGATTGCCCTCGCTGTCCTCGCCCCAATAATCGTAATGTTGGTCCAGCTTTCCATATCAAGAAAACGAGAATATGCCGCAGATTCTTCCGCCGTGAAATTTATGCGAACACCGACGGGGTTGATAGGTGCCCTCAAGAAGATTCAGTATAATTCTCCAATGAAGGTTTCGGGAGCAGTCTCGCCCTTGTTCTTGGCAAAACCTACGAAAGAAAAAGAATGGTTTCAAACGCACCCTCCACTTGCGAAAAGGATTGCGAGATTGGAAAGGATGTAAATGTTTAAAAAGTAAGATATTCTTATTATATAATGGAAATTACAAAATTAAGCAGCCGGGGGCAAGTGGTAATCCCAGATTCAATAAGATCGAATATGAGCATTGGAACTCCATTTATAGTTTCAAGACACGGGAAACTCATAATTTTGAAAGAGGTTGAGGGTTTAAATTCAGAAGAGATTAAAGAGGCCAAAGAAATTAATAAGATTTGGGGGGCGATTGACGACGGAAAAGCCGTGACTCTTTCAACCAAAGACTTTCTATCAGAAATGGAGAGTTGGTAATGATAAAGAAGGTAACGAGATCTCCATTATTTATTAGAGAAACGAAGAGGTTGGATAAGGTACTTTTACGCAAATTAAAAAAGCAGATAATGAAAGTAATGGATAACCCCCTGGTGGGCAAATCTCTGAAATATACACGAGGCGAAAGGACGATTTATGTGAAATCCTTTCGTTTGATATATGCGATGAAAGGAGACGAATTAATTCTTTTGAAATTTGAACATAGGGCGAAAGTGTATGGTTGATAGGAGATAGAAATATAACAATTTAATAATGATGTAATTAGAAATATCCTTTTTAATATGAGTAATATAGAAAAGCTTTTCGTAAATGCAGAAGGCGAAATGAAATTACTATCTGGTTAAGTAAAAACGGGAAGAATTATTGGAGACCCTGTGCTTATTGTTTCCAAATCAGAATATATAGATAGCGAGGCAAAAAGGAGAGCACCGAAAGATGCAAATGCTTATTCTTATAGTCCATCAAGAGAGATGCAGGACTCAAGGGATGGTTTCCCCGTGACTGAGTTTTCTCATTGTTGTGTCGTGGCTGTCCAATATTATAAATTAGATTAGCTAAGTTTCTATCAATTAAAAAAACTTTTATCGTAATAGAATAGGATATATTTTTGTTAATCCGTGCTCAACTCAAGCAATTCTATTTTTACAATAAACACAGAAGCCTTGCCCAATTTTATTTCATCAAAAACTCGTGAGCGCCTTTCGCCGCAACAGCCCCCTCTCCCGCCGCCGTAATCATCTGTCTCATCACGCTATTCGTAACATCTCCCGCTGCAAAAACACCATCAATATTCGTCTTGCAATCTTTCCCCGTAACAACATACCCTTTCTCCATTTTTAATTCCAAATCTTTCAAAATTTCAGTTGCAGGAACTGCTCCAGCCTCGATAAAAACACCATCAACATCAATGCTTCTTTCTCCTTTTTCATCCTTAATCTTGATTTGTTTTACCACATTCTCTCCCAGAATTTCTACGGGAGTTGCGTTATAGATAATACTGATTTTATCATTTTTCTCAATTGCAGTTAAACTAATGGGTTCGCATCGCATTTCATTTTTTCTATAAATAATATACACTTTCTTGCAAATGTCCGCCAAATACAGAGCCGCTTTCGCTGCCGAGTCCGCCCCGCCAATAACAGCGACGATTTTATCCTTAAAAAAATTCCCGTCGCAAGTTGCACAATAAGAAACGCCTTTCCCTAAAAATTCTTTTTCTCCCGGGATGTTTAATTGTCTATGCTCAGTCCCGAGGGTAATGATTAAGCTTTTCCCCTTAACCGTTTTGTCTCCGTAATGTAGAATAAAAATATCTCCATCTTTTTCAACCTTTTCAAAATCTGTTTCCAAAAATTCGGCTCCAAATTTCTCAGCTTGGTTTTTTATATTCTTCATAAGTTCCATTCCCGAGCCGAGGAATCCTGGCCAGTTTTCAACTTCGCCCGCTAAGTTTGCTGTCCCTCCGAAACTGGCAGCCACGACGAGAGTCTTCATATTGTATCGTCCTGTGTAGATTGCTGCGGTCAGCCCCGCTGGTCCCGCACCTAAAATTAAAATATCATAAACCTCTTCCATTTTAAATTTAAGAGAAAAGGGTTTTTATAGTTTGGGGAAAAGTAGAGTCCAATTGTTAGATTTTTCCTGTTCCATCAATGTCCGTTTCTCGCACTATGCTCGACGATTTGGACAGTTTGGTGAGAGACATTGTTAGCTATCGAAGAAGTTTGTTATTAAATTATTTATTTGACTTTTTCAACAGAGCCGTTAGCCCAAACACTTAAAAACCCACAATCCAATCAAATTATGTAAAACAAGCATCTAAATGAACATTCTAATTATTAAATAACACAGGAGGAAAAATGAAATTATACGTAGGAAATTTACCGTGGTCTGTTGATGACAGAGCACTCAAAGAACTGTTTTCTTCATACGGAGAAATCTCCGAAGCTGTTTTGATAAAAGACAAGTTTTCTGGACGATCCAAAGGTTTCGGATTCGTGACTTTTGCACAAGACGACGACGCTAAAAAGGCAATCGCCGAAATGCATGAGAAAGAAATCGAAGGTAGAGCATTGACAGTTAGTGAAGCTCGACCAATGGTTCCACGAGACGGAAACTCTATGAGAGGCTCGAATGAGCCCTCAGAAGTTCCAATGGCAGATTCTTCTCAGATCAACACCAATGTTGAGAATGATGAATCTATCAGCACAGACGAAGAAGCAAAAGAAGACGCTGCTTCGGATGAGCCAGCAACAGAAAACGCTGAAGAATCAACTGAGTCCAAGGAGTAATCCGGACCAGATAGTAAATTTATTTTTTTATTTTTTACTTAACCCTTGGCAAACTTTAAATAAGTTGTAGCCAATAAAAAGAGATGAGAAAAGAGACCGTTGCGTTTTTGTTGTTAATCGCCTTGATATTATTACCACTAATTTCTGCACAGGAGTTATGTAGCCAAGTTGTTTCTATTAATAAATTAGAAATAACAAGTATATCTGATACCACCCAAGCAAGCAAAACGAACTGGACGTGGGGACAGACCGAAAAAGTAAAAATAGATATTAATCTAGAAAACAGGAATTTCACAACGAGAGATTTTAATTTAAGACTTTTCTTCTTGGATAGTGGATTAGAAGAAAGAAATATAACAAGTGATGTGGGGAATCTTACACAAATAATATCTCTTCCAACGAATGAATCGAAAACGGCAACCTTTGCTTTTCAGCTGGAAAATCCTACTCGGAAAATATATTATCTTTACGCAAAACTTTTTGATAAAAACAACGAAAGTATTTGTACTGACTTAAAGGCTTTTAGCGCTGGTAAACCAACCACTATAAACATAAGGCAAGTGCAAAAAATAATCATAGTTAATAATGTAACTGGTCCGAAGAATTTATCACAAGGGCAGTCTGCTAAGTATGTCGTAAAAGTCTCTAATTTTGGAAGTGAAATCGAGCCCGTAGTTCTGGTTGTTTTATATAATATCAAAATGGGGATAAGGGAAAGCAAAAAAATTCTAAATCTTGATGTTGGACATTCACAAAGTGTGACTTTCAATTTGACAATTCCAAAAAACGTCTCGTTGGGGAACTATAAGATTCTTTTTTCTACGGAGTATGATTATAAAAATGAAACTGAATTTTACTACCAATCTTCAAATAAAGATAGGGTATTTTCTGTAGAGGTAACGGAAGGAAAACATCTATCCGCTCCGATAATTAAGATGCCACCCAAAATCAACTTATCCAATGTTTCTAAATCTGTGAAAAAAAATGTCTTGCCATCAACAAAATCTTTAACGTCGGTTAAGTCATATTTCTGGCCAATAATTATAACTCTGTCTTTAATCTTAGCATTGTCTGTTGTAATATTTTTGATTGTTAAATCTAAAAAAAGATACATAGAGGTTTCTCCTGATGTTCCGACTCCTGCAAGTGCCTACGTAAAACAAATTCAAGAATCTGAATCATAAATTCCATTTTGGGAAAACTGTTTTGTCGCATACTTTTCTAAAATTGCATCTATTACACCAAAAGCCCTTATTCTTCTCAAAGTCCTCTTCGGTCGCTTCATTTCTGGAAGTATCCCGAAGTAAATTTTTCATCTCTAAGATGGAGTCATGAATATATTTTCTCATTGTTTTTAGCTTTTCCTCGTCAATCTTGAAACTATCCACCTTGTTAATCGCCAGATTAAAGATCTGAGTTTCAATTTTCGTCGCTGGAATATTAAATTTTTCAGACATATAAAGAGCATATAGGCTCAGTTGTAAATCAAAATCTGCTCGCCTTTCCGCTCCAGTTTTCCAATCAAATAAAATAATCTTATCACCAACTCTCATAGCAAAATCTATTTTAAGGAAGATTCTGGTTCCTTCGAAGTTAAAACTTAAGAAATCCTCCAGCGTAATCCAATCCTCAATTTTCCCTTGGCGTATATCCATGAAAGTATCCGAATTAAAAAAGTTTCTAATACATAATTGTCCCTTTTCAAATAATTCTCGTCGTTTCTCGTCGCTAATTTCTATATTGTACTCATCTTCAAAAAACCGATGAGCGGAACTTTTAAAGCCGGTGTATTCTTTTAATTTTGAGATTTCAAAATCATTGTCAAACCTCTTCCTCATTATAGAGAGAGCATGGTTTAAACTGATCGGACTTCCTGCTCTAAATCGCCTCAATGTGAATTCCACAACTTCATGAACAAGACTTCCGAGCCAGAGTTCTTTTGCTGATAATTTTTTCAAATAGTAAATACGCTTGACTCTGTCGTCTTCGTTGGCAGCCCACCCGTTCCAGAATCCATAATGATTAAAAAAATACTTACGCTTGCATTTCTTGAAGATATTGTCTCGGGATTTCGACCACGAAAATTCATTTTTAAAATCTGCCATAATAATTGAGGACTTCTAAATTTATAATGTTTGCGTATACTCCTTCATTGTCCCGCTCGTTTTTTGTTATATTTTAGATTGTATTCAAGAGATTTATAAATTCGGCTTACGTTTTATTCCCATGTCAATCGCCGATAAAATTTTGAGAATTCCATTTCCTGTTTTAAATCATTGGGGATATTGGATCGTTCTATTATTCGCGATGTTAGAAGCTATGCCTTTGGTTGGATTGTTTGTGCCGGGAATGTCAGTCGTCATCGTCGGGGGATTTCTCGCAAAGTTGGGAATTTTGGATATCGGAGATGTCATTTTCTTCGCTGCCGTCGGTGCAATTCTCGGGGATTTGGTCGGATATTTCATAGGTAAAACATACGGCTATGCGTTTCTTTCAAAATACGGAAAATATTTCTTTTTTAAGAAAGAATATTTTTGGAAAACAAAGAAATTAATGAATCGTCACACTGGGAAAACTCTGGTCATCGGTAGATTCAATTCCCTGACACGTTCTTTTGCCCCGTTCGTCGCTGGCTCAACAGATGTTCCATTCCCCAAATTTTTTATATATAATGTCGTCGGCGGAATTAGTTGGGCGACAACATTCGTCCTCGTCGGGTATCTCTTCGGAAAAAGTTACGAAATAGCGACGAGACACATAGGAAAATTCCTTTTTGTGGTAATTGTCGTCATTGGGATAATTGTTTATTTATATCGGTTTATGAATAGGAAACATATTTTTGGAATGGGAGTTGTCTCTGAAAATGCTGGGAATTCCCGACACTAAATGTAGAATTTACCGCTTTTGTATAGGATAGTCGCGTAAATTGTTAGTTTTAAGATATTTTATTTTCCAAAACCAAACTATAATCCTCAAAGCCATTTTTGTGGTAAAATCCGATAGCTTGTTTATTTTCCGCAGAAGCTGACACGCTTAGTATTTTGACATTTTTGTTTTTGCACCACTCAACAAATGCATCGTATAACATTTTACCTGTACCGTTTCCTCAGTATTCCTCTAAAACAAACATATTATCTAACTCTGCGGATTTTGGGGCATTTCTGTATTCTTCCAACTTACATACACTTCCAACTAAATATCCAATAATTATATTATCGTTTTCCACAACAAAGGCACAGGAATCCTTCTCAATCAGATGTTTTCTAAAAGCTTTCTCCCCAGCCTCGCCAAAAGTCCAATTCAAATTAAGAAACTCATCATATTCTTTATGCTCCTTTTCAAAAAGTAAAAGGTTCAATTCTTGAATTCTCTTCAAATCCTTAATTCCAGCTCTTCTAACTTGCATCCAACAGCCCCCTCATCTTCTCAGTCACAACCCTAAAATCCGCTCGTCTTTCAGATAATCTCATTACCTGTCCAATTAAAAAATTTAGACTCACCTTTTTCCCGCTCTTATAATCATCAACAACGTGCTCGTTCTCGTCGATAACTTGCTTACATAAGTTTTCAACCGCCTCTTCACTAATATTAGAAAATTCTTTCTTGTTATCTGTCAACGAAAAACTCTTCGGCACAAAATCATTCATAATTTGCTTCCCTTTTAATACCGTAATTTTCCTAGCCTCAACCGCCTTAATCAACTCCGCCAAATGTTCGGACTTGATATCAACATCTGCATCTTCTAAACTTTTTTTGTTATAATTCAAAACCCGAAGTAACTCAATTGTTACCCAACTCATATTCTTATTCACATCAACTCCAGCCTCAACAAGTTCCTCAAAAAATTCCACCAACTCTAAATTCTTGGTCAAAATTTTAGCATCACTCTCGCTGACTTTGTATTTATCCAAAAGTCTCGCCAACTTCACCTCAGGCATTTCTGGCATCTTAGCCTTAATCTCATTAACAATCTTTTTATCTATCTTTAAAATTGGCAAATCAGGGTCAGGAATAAATCTATAATCGGCGGCACCTTCTTTTGACCTCATCTTAATGGTCTTGCCTAATTTTTCATCAAAAGCCAAGCTTTCTTGTTTTTGTTCAATGCCATTTTCATGGTTCTCAACCTGTCTCACAATCTCATAATCAATTGCCTTTCTAATTTTTTCAAGTGAGTTTAAATTTTTCATCTCAACTCGCTCTCCATAAGTCGAAACGTTAACATCCACCTTGATACCCGCATTTTTCCGCACTGCTTTAATATAACTTAAAGATAATAAAAGGGATTTTAGCCACTCAACAACCTGTTCCGAATCAGAAAACTCGGGCTCTGTCACAATTTCAATAAGTGGCAATCCACTTCTATTATAGTTAATTTTTCCACTATCCGGATTCCATTGTGCTGGGTCCTCTTCGAGATGTAATTCTGTTAAATTTATCCCCTTAAATTTCCCCCCAGTTGCGTTAACTTTCGCATGAGCTCCCGAGATTGTCGTCTGGTATCCTTTCGGATTATCTGCCCAATCATAATGTTTCCTCTGCCAGATGATATTTTTGTAATTGATTCTAGACCCGAAAACTAAAGCAATTTGAATCATTTTCTTAATCGCCTCCATATTCGGAGCCATTGGCTTTGAGCCTGGCGTCCCAGTGCAAATTGGGCAAATATTAGAGTTAGCGTCGCTATCTAAAGAGTTGGTTTTGCACATACAAAATAGTTTTTCGTGTGTGCTCAAATATCCATGGACTTCAAGCCCAATTTTAATTGGAAAGTTTTTTTCTGCCATAATAAAACATATAAATATTACTTTATTAATTTACCTAACACCCATCTTCCCACTC
>CAYRXX010000012.1:0-13904 GCA_964428375.1 Candidatus Woesearchaeota archaeon | reverse complement strand
CGCAATCCAAAAACTTAAAAACCGCAACGCATTCTTCTAATCATGAGTTTAGCAATTCCAATCCCAACCAACTAAGTTTTCTTAGTCATAACTCTATCATTCTCATGAAAAAAGTAAAAGATTTTTTGTATCACCCGAACATGACCGTCGATGAAATGGTCAAGTCATTTGGAAATCTCGGGTATCAGGCAATTGAATTAAACGAGGCTGCGAAAGTTGTTTTGAAAATGAAACGTTCGGGGGCAAAAGTCTTTTTGACATTTACATCAAATATGGTAACCTCTGGATTGAGGGGTTTTTTCGCGCAACTTTGCCTATTGAAAATTCCGAACATCCTCGTGACGACGTCTGGGTCAATCGAGGAAGACATTATGAAATCTTTTGGTGAAGAATTCGAGGTTTTCAGTTTCAACGCAGACGATACTGCCCTCCACGAACGAGGTGAGAATAGAGTCGGGAACTTAATTATTAGGAGCGAGGCATATATGAAATTTGAGGATAAAATGGGGGAGTATTTGTCTAAAATATATGAGAAAAAGAAACGACTTCCTGTTTCTGAATTGCTCCACGAAATTGGACTGCTTATCAACGACGAGAATTCTATACTTTATCAGGCTGCCAAAAATAACATTCCGATTTATTGTCCTGGGATAGCAGATTCTTCGTTCGGATTTCAACTTTTTATGTTCCAGCAAAAGCACGACGATTTTATAATTGACACGATAAAAGATATGGAGAGAGTTGTTACCGATTTGTCTTTTGACGACAAGAAGGGACTGATTTCTTTGGGTGGTTCTATTTCAAAACATTATGCAATTTTTGCGGCGTTGTTATCTGGCGGTTTTGATTATGCTGTTTATATGACTACCTCTCACGCTTCTTCTGGTTCTATGTCTGGGGCGACGACGCAAGAGGCAAAATCGTGGGGGAAATTGAAAGATGACGCGGAGGCAGCGACGGTAAATGGGGACACTTGCATAACTTTCCCGCTAATGATGACGAGCGTTTTAGATGAGATGAAAAAGGAAGGAATGTTGTAATGAATCCGCATTTTCTTCTTTCAAAATCAAAAATACTCTCTCAGATAAAAAAACTTGAAGAGTTGGGCTTGGAGATTTCTTATTCTTACAAAACAAACAGAGAAGTAGGAAACATTGTTCAGGAAATTGCACCTTCGGTAAATTTTTCAATTCACGCAGAGGGAGAAATTAAAATGATAAAAGATAGGTCTAAGATTTCTTTTTTTACACAAGCAGAGTCCGTTGCGGATTTAAAAAAAATCATTGAGGATGGAGTTAAAACATTCGTCGTAGATAACGAGATTGATTTGGAAAGAATTTTGCGAGCCTCGAAAGAATTGGACAAGAAAATAAATATTTCCCTTAGGATGAAGTTTCAAGAACATCGAATTGGGACGGGAAAATATTTTGTATATGGAATGCCAGCGAGGAGGGTGAATGAAATAATTTCTGAGGTAAGTTCTAATCCTCTAATTGGCGAACTCGGAGTGCATATTCATCGAAAGTCGCAGAACACATCCGAGTGGGAAATAAAGGAAGAGATAAAAGATTCTCTTAGTGTGAAGTCGCTCGAAAGCATAGACGTAATAAATTTTGGAGGAGGTTTGCCGACGAGGTATCGTAGTTATACCTCGAAGGTGTTGCCGTATATTTTTCAAAAATTGGTTGATGCTAAAACCTTCTTGGATAAATATAATGTAAAAAGTGTTATTGAACCAGGGCGATTTATCGCTTCTCCGTGCATAAAACTTGTCGTCGAGATAATTCAAATTCAGGGCAAAAATATCGTCATTAATACGACAATTTATAATTGTGCAATAGACAATGTTTTAACTGGGACAAAAATGCTATTGGAAAATGAGGTGCCAGAGAATGAAGACGGAGAATATTATTTGATTAAAGGCAACTCTCCGACGAGAGACGATATTTTTAGATACAAAGTGAAACTCGCAAATCCAAAGGTTGGGGATAAGATTGTTTTTTTAAATGCTGGGGCTTACAATTATACTACGGATTTTTTTGGTTACAAAAAATTAGAAACTGAGGTTGTGAAATGAAAATTTACTCTACAAATTGCATTAACGCATTGGGGCTGAAGGGACCAGATGAGACACCTCAAAAAATTAAAGAGTTTGTTGAAAATCCCATTGAGGAAATAATAGTAGATAATGGAAACATCGAAGAATCCGAGAATGTCCTTTATAAGCGTGCTATTAAAATATTAAAAGAAGACGGACGAAAACTCTTTATCGGTGGAGATCACTCTATAACCTACCCATTATTTAAAGCGTTTCGGGAAACTCATCCCAACCCCTTCCTTGTTGTTTTCGACGCACATCCAGATTGCATGACTCCTTCCCCTGAGCCTACACATGAGGAATTTTTAAGAGCAATTATCGAAGACGGATTCCCAACGGATAAGATAATTTTAGTAGGAACCAGAAAAGTTGAACCCGAGGAGCAGAAGTTTTTATACGAACATAAGATAAAAGTTTTTAATGATATCTTAGATTTACAAGCCATGACCGACTATATCACCGAACGGGCAAACGGACACAATCTCTATATTTCAATTGATATTGATGCGATAGATCCAGCCTTCGCTCCAGGCGTTAATTATCCAGAGCCAGCTGGACTTTCTTCTAAGGAATTTTTCTATATTCTAAAACGACTATTTCTGATAAAGTCTCTCGTGGCTGTGGATATTGTAGAAGCTGTGCCGAAAAAAGACAAGCTCTTTGATTATAGGACGTTAAGAATTATTGTTAAGATTATTGAGATGAGCGAAAAGCTGTGACCTCCAAACCTTTTTATATCTCTTCGTTCTTAAATTAAAATGCAAACCAAAACCTTTAATTCGGGGGATAAAATAGAAATTCAAACGAAATATAGAAAATGGGTAGGGCACGCGCTCGAGTCCTACGATTCAGATATAATTTTATTAAAGCTGCCGTCTGGATATAATATTGGGGTAAGAGAGTCAGAAGTTCTGAATGCAAGGGTAATTGAAAAAAGTATTGCCCCTATTTCTTCGTCAGCAAACATTGCGAGAGATAACCCCTCCTTACCCAATGTTGCAATTATAATTACTGGGGGGACTATCTCTTCTCGACTTGACCCAAAATCTGGAGGCGTAATTTCGACAGACAAAGAAGCAATTTTAACTATCGCTCCAGAGCTTAAAAAAATCTGTAATCCAGTGATTGAAAGTCCATTTATGAAATTCTCCGAGGACATGTCTCCCCGAGATTGGAAACTATTAGCGGAGACTTGTGAAAAATATTTGAATGATGATTCTATTTCCGGGATAATATTAACTCACGGCACCGACACCCTCCATTATACTGGAGCGGCACTTCACTATTTCATACGTGATTTAAACAAGCCAATTGCTTTGACATATTCTCAACGCTCTATTGATCGTGCTTCTACCGATGCTGCCTTAAATCTAATTTGTGCCGCCAAGTTTGCAATATCAGATATTGCAGAGATTGCGTTGGTCGGACATGAGAATTCGGAAGATATTTCCTGTCTCGCAATCCCTGCATCTAATTCTAAAAAAATGCATTCCTCTATGCGGGGGGCCTTTAAAGCAATTAATACAACTCCAATAGCAAGAATTACAAAAGAGAAAATAGAGATTTTGAAAAGTTTCAACGCCCGTTCTGACATACAACCCAAAATTGACACGAAGTTTTCTAATAAGGTTGCGATAATAAAAATATATCCAGGGCAAGACCCGTCGCTGTTGGATTATTACAAGGAAAACGGGTATAAAGGAATTATCTTAGAAACCACGGGGTTAGGACATGTCCCTGGGAAAAACTCTGGTAGAAACTGGATTCCTAAAATAAAGAAGGCAATTGATTCTGGAATGATAATATGTGCTACTGCTCAAACGATATATGGAAGATTAAACCCGAACGTTTATTCTTCCGGGAGAGAACTCCAAAAAACTGGAATAGTTTTCTTGAAAGAAACGAGCGAAACAGCTCTCGTAAAGCTTGGATGGGTTCTGGGACACAAACAGTGGAATAAAAAGAAAAAAATGTTAGAAAGTCTTTAGTGGAATTTTATTTTTTTACGTTCCAGCTAATTGGATATCTTCTCGCTATGAAGTTGTAAACAACAATTCCAAAGAGAATCATCAAGTATCCAGCAACCCCTCCGATAATCGGAGCTTCTACAAAAGTTTGAAGAGCATGAACGGATACACCTTGAGCCATAAGAGTACTTCTCATACTCCATTGTAGAATTCCTACAGCCAAATAAAGGAAGAACGACATAATCCCAAAAATGACTGCTGAGCCGTAATTAATCTTAGTTAATTTCATTTTACCTCCATAATTTTTATGGAAACAACTTATTTAAACCTTAACATTATTGATTTTATATGGAGAGAAAAATAGATTACGAAGACGTTGGATTGAAATCTGGATTAGAAATTCATCAGCAGTTGAATAGTCATAAGTTATTTTGTGATTGCCCGTCGCTGTTAAGAAAAGATGACTACGAGTATGAACTTCGCAGAACGCTGAACCCTGTCATTGGGGAGACTGGTAAGGTTGATGTGGCCGTGACACACGAGGCGAATAGAAATAAAGATTTTCTTTATCGAGTCTATGATACGAACTGCTTAGTCGAAATTGACGAGGAGCCACCACGAAGCATAAATCAGGAAGCGTTGAGAATTGCGCTTCAAATTGCGCACCTCTTGAATTGTAAGATATTCCCAGTTTCGCAGGTTATGAGAAAAACAGTGACAGACGGGTCTAATACTTCTGGGTTTCAGAGAACAATGATGATAGCTTATGATGGCTATGTCGAAATATCCTCGGGAAAAAGGATTTCAATTGACTACCTAATGCTCGAAGAAGATTCGGCACGAAAGGTGGATGGAACAATTCCCACTTTTAAATTGGATAGGCTCGGAATCCCGTTAGTTGAAATAGCTACAGGACCCCACATGAACAACCCGGATGAAATTAAAGAGACTGCCTTAAAACTTGGGGAAATCTTGCGGGCATGTAATGTACGTAGAGGAATTGGGACGATAAGGCAAGATGTTAATATTTCCATCCGAGGTAGCAAGCGAGTTGAGATAAAAGGATTTCAAGATACAAAGATGATGGAGAAAACGATAGATATAGAAATTAAAAGACAGCAGAGGTGCATCGAAAGTGGGACATGTGAGAATGAAGTGAGGCATGCTCTTCCCGACGGGACATCGAAGTTTTTACGACCAATGCCTGGAGCTGCAAGAATGTATCCAGAGACAGATCACCCACTCGTGAAAATTTCTCGTGAGATGATAAACGAAACTAAAAACAATCTTCCAAAGTTAAGAAGTGAAAATATGTCTTATCTTAAAGAATTTGGGCTTAATCCTGAAATGATTAAACTGATTTTAAAAAGAGGAAAATTAGAAGAATTTAAGGAACTTAGTCACGAGTACGACAACCCTAATCTAATTGCGAAAATGCTTACTATTTTTCAGACGTCTGAGGTGAATTTATCTACGGAGAATATGGAAGGAATATTAGAAAGGCTTCGTAGAAATGAAATTCCGGAAGCGGATGTTAAAACTATAATGGAGAAAATATCCCGAGGGATGACGATAGAAGAGGCAACAGAAAAATCAGATATTGATTTAGAGAAAGAAGCTATGAGCATCTTAGAGAAAAAACCAGGATTGAGCCAAGGAGCTTATATGGGTTTATTGATGGGGAAATTTAAGGGACAGGTTTCAGGGAAAGAGATTTCTGATATTCTGAGAAAGCTGTTAATTAAAAAAACCACTGATTAGCCAAACTGTTAAGAAACCTATAGATCCGCCAACCACGCCGACGACAAAAAGACTATTTGAACCAGATACTGCACCGAATAATCCGCCCACAGCGCCACCGATAGCACCAACCCAAAAATTTGTATTCTTCATAGTTTAGGAAACTATTCTTAGTATAAAAACTTAACCTACAATTTTAAAAAGGGCCATTGATTAAAACATAAATGGAGAGAACTTTAATTAAAGATGCGTTTGAAACTGCCGAGCCAGTTTTGTTGGAAGGTTGGGTTCATGAAACACGAGATTTGAAAAAGGTGCGATTTTTAATTCTAAAAGATATTTCAGGAAGAATTCAGGTGACTGGTATTGATGGGAAAACTAATCCCGAGACTTTTGAGCTTTTGGATAATTTGAATCGGGAGTCTGTGGTCCGAGTAACTGGAACACTAAAGGAATGTGCCCAAGCTCCGAATGGGAAAGAACTTATTCCTGATTCTATTAAGATAATTTCCGAGGCGAAAAATCCACTACCGATTGACACGTCGGACTATTCAAAAACAGAATTACCATTGAGGTTGGATAATAGGTTTTTAGATTTGCATACTCGGAGGACACAGGCGATTTTTAAAATTCAATCAACTATCGGCTCTTCCTTTCTTGAATATTTTGTAAAGAAAAATTTTATTTATGCACATACACCGTCGATAATTGTCTCAAGTTCTGAAGGTGGGACAGATTTGTTTAAGATTAAGTATTTTGAAAAGGATGCTTATCTTGCTCAGTCGCCTCAGCTGTATAAGCAGATGATTGCGTGTGCTATGGAAAATATGGTTACGATTGTTCCTGTTTGGAGAGCTGAAAAACATAATACTGTCAGACATTTGAATGAGTGCAGACAGATGGATATAGAAATGGCGTTCTCCGATGCTAAGAGTGTTATGAAAGAGATGGAGGGGGTTGTCAAATATATTGTTGAAAAGGTCTTAGAGAAAAATGAGGAGGAATTGAAAGTGTTGGATGTGAAACTGAAATCTCCGAGTATTAAATATATAACATTTGCCGAGACAAAAAATTTAATGAAAGAGAATGGCGTAGAATTAGATGATGATGATTTGACGGGAGAAGCGGAAAAGAAACTTAATGAACTCTATCCAGATACTCTTGTTTTTGTTTATGATTGGCCAGCGAGTGGAAAGCCGTTTTATATTATGCCCAAAGATGAAAAGGCGGATGCAGAATTAAGTGAGGGGTTCGATGCAATCTATAAAGGAATGGAAATCAGTTCGGGGGGGCAGAGGATTCATAACGCAGAATTATTAGAAAAGAGAATAGCAGCAAAGGGTTTGAATGTTGAAAAGTTTAAGTCTTATATCGATTCTTTCAGGTTTGGAGCTCCGCCTCATTCGGGTTGGTCAATCGGAATGGAAAGATTTACCCAGGTTCTTTTGGAAATAGTGAATGTCAGGGATGCTGTTTTGTTTCCGAGAGATAGGGAGAGATTGACACCGTAGCTATTTTGTTTTTGAAATTTGCATAATTAATTTACAGTGGGCAAAAAATATAAAGTGCTAAACTATATGATATCTATGTATTACCAAAATAAAGAATTTGAATCCGCGTTCATCAACAATGTAGATTTCACCGATGAATCTTTTGAGAATTCAAGCTTTACTGATTGTGTTTTTGAGAATTGTAATTTATCAAATGTCGATTTAAAAAATACTAAAATCCAAAATGTCATTTTCAAAAATTGTAAAATTTTGGGGGTGGATTTTTCACAATGTAACAAATTCATGATTAATTTTACTTCCCATAATTCTTTAATTTCTATGTCGGTTTTTTCTGATTTGAATTTAAAACATGTAATTTTTGATAATTGCCAGATATTTGAATGCGATTTTATAAACACTAATTTAGAGAAAGTGAGTTTTAAAAACTCTGACCTTAAAAATACTCGTTTCCAGAATTCTAATTTAAGCTATGCGTCCTTCAAAAATGCTAAAAATTATGATATAAATCCGAATCAAAACACTCTTAGAAAAACGAAGTTTTCAATTCCAGATGTTATTGGGCTATTGAATGCTTTTGATATAGAATTAGAATAGAGAGAGATTGACACCTTAAACCCCTAATTTAAATTCGTCGTCGGGTTTTCTTGGTAGAATATGCAAGTGCAAGTGCTCTATAATTTGGCCCGCAATATGCCCATTGTTAATAATTAAATTGAAGTTTCCGTCGGTGATTTTCTCCGTTGCAATTTTTGTAGTTGCTAATAATTCTTCGTATAATCTTTGTGGCAATTCTGTAAAATTAGAATAATGTTTTTTTGGGATTACCAAAGAATGCCCCTCCACATTTGGATAGATATTTTTAATTACGAGGAAATTTTCGCTTTCTGTAATTATTTCGGATTTGGATTCTCCTGAGATAATTTTGCAAAATATACAATCATCCATAAAACTTGATATGAACAAACCTTAAAAACTTAATTGATTTGTTTTTTCTATGGCAGAGAATTCACTTTGGAGAAAAGTAGAGGAAAAGGAAAAGGAGCAGATTAGGATGGAGTCTAAGAAACTTCTAAGCGAGTTTGCATCAAAATTATCTAAGGTTAAGACTAGTGGAGAGCATTTTGAAAATGGCGACGGAATGAGAGAAGAGGGTGATGGTTGGAATACTGACGCTGAGTTCCGAAGTGTGACGCTGTCAAATGCTCCGTTTGTCGAGGGAGATTCTATTGTTGCGGAGAAGGGGGCGTGGAAGAAATGAAAGATGTGATTCTTCCAAATCCTGATAATTTAGAGAAAATAAAGGACAAAATGAAATCTTCTGGGCAACGTCAAATCCATGTTTTGGCAGATTTTGACAGAACACTTAGTTATGCTACTCAAGAGAATGGAGAAAAAATTCCCTCTATAATTTCTATACTCAGGGATCGGGATTATTTGTCCTCGGAATATTCCAGCAAGGCAAAGGCATTATTTAAGAAATATCATCCAATAGAAATTAATCCCGAAATTTCAATTCAGGACAAAAAAAGAGAAATGCAGAAATGGTGGAATTCTCACAACGAACTATTGATACAATCGGGGCTTAACAATAAAGATTTAGAAAGAATTGTGAATAGTGGTGCTATTAGATTGAGAGATGGAGTTAAAGAGTTGTTTAAATATACTAATCAGTTACAAATTCCGTTGGTCATAATGTCGTCAAGTGGCGTCGGGGACACAATCTCTATGATATTAGAAAAAGAAAGGATTTTGTATGATAATATATACATAATTACGAATAAGTTTAAGTGGGACGATGAAGGAACTGCAATCGGAAAACCAAATCCAGTAATTCATTGTATGAATAAGGACGAAACTGTAATTGAAGATTATCCCGAAATATATAACAAGATAAAAGACAGGAAAAATGTAATTTTGATTGGCGACAGCCTCGGTGATTTGGGAATGACGACTGGGTTTGAATATAATGAGCTTCTTAAGGTTGGATTCTTAAATCCTGGAGAAGAGGGAAGTGAGCCACAGTATAGAAAAGCCTTTGACATAATAATAACTGGGGATTCTAGTGCGAAACCAATAAAAAAATTAATGGAAGAAATAGCATGACACTAAAAACAAAACTAAAACAGATTAAGTCTGACAAACTCTCCGCCGTCGAGAATGTTATGAACTTCTCAAAGAAAATTGCGACGCCAGAGTCAAAAGACTTGAATATTTTTCTCTCCCTTAACGAAGACGCGATTAGCCAAGCGAAAGAAATTGACAAACGAATTGCTGAAAATAAGGCTGGGAAGTTGGCGGGTTTGTGTTTTGCAATTAAGGCAAATATTTCGGCGAAACATATGAAAATTTCTTGTGCATCGAAAACTTTAGAGGATTATGTTGCACCTTTTAACGCAACTGTGGTCAATAAACTTTTGGCAGAAGACGCAATACTTTTGGGAATTTTAAATATGGATGAATTTGCATGTGGTGCTTCAGGAGAGACTTCGGCTTTTGGTCCTACAAAAAATCCTCGGGATGTTAGTTTAATTACTGGCGGTTCGTCGTCGGGACCTGCGGCTGCAATTGCTGCGGATTTGGCAGATTTCACACTCGGTTCAGATACTGGAGGTTCAATTAGAAATCCCGCTTCACACTGCGGGGTGGTGGGTTTGAAGCCTACTTATGGTGCTGTTTCGAGGTATGGGCTTCTTGATTTGGCTATGACATTTGATTGTATCGGTCCGCTGACGAATTCATCAGAGGATGCTAGGCTCGTATTTAACGTAATTAGGGGGCAGGATAATTTCGACCAAACTACTCGTGATGCAATACCCTCGACGGATTCCCCAAAGGGAGTTATAGGGATGGTAAATACTGAGGACTTTTGCGATAAAGACATTTCAAAATTAATAGAAGGAAAAACCCAGGAAATTGCGAAAGAGTATGGCTGGAAAATAAAGAAAATCCGATTGCCTTTGGATATTGCGATTCAAACTTATTATATAATTGTTTATACTGAGTTTTTTTCAGCGACGAGAAAGTTTGATGGGAGGAGATTCGGCAGAAAGATTGAAGAGACGGCAGGTCCTGAAGTAATCCGAAGAATTATTGGAGGCTCAGAAATTACGAAGGCGGAACACAAGGGAGAATATTACCGAGAAGCATTGAAGGCGAGAGAGTACATAAAACAGGAATTTTCTAAGATTTTTGAAGAGGTGGATGCTATAATTATGCCGACGGTTCCAAAGTTGCCACATAAAATTGGAGAAAGTATTTCTGTTGAAGACATGTATGCCTACGATGTTTTTACAACCCCAGCGTCGATTGCGGGACTTCCTGCTATTTCGGTTCCTGTTGGGAAGGTTCAGAATAAGGATGTGGGAGTTCAGATTTTGGCTCCGCATTTTCAAGAGGATTTGATTTTTAAGTTGGCTAAGGATTTTGAATGAACAACGGAAGCTTTATCAATCTACAAAAATTTGGATAGTAATGCCTAAAATAGATATGAAACAAGCACGGAAATTTTTATCTGAGATTTCCGAAAAGGATAAGGTTGCAATTATTCATCATGATGACAGCGACGGGTTTTGTTCGGGAATTTTATATTATGACTGGTCTAAGGCTAAAAATGCGGATGTTCAGCAATTTACATATTCGATTGGAAGCACGAGGCTAAAGGATTGGGATTTGGGTGGCTTTAATAAAATAATAATTTGCGATCTTGCTTCTGGAGTTATAGCAACCGAGCTCGAATCAATTAAAGATAAAATAATCTTTTATACTGATCATCATCCCAAGGAAGACATGCTCCCAGATACTGCGTTAGAATTAATAACTACGGAGCAAGGATATATCCCCTCGTCGAGAACAGCGGGAGAACTCACGAACTTGAAACCGTGGTTAGCACTCGTTGGAACATTGGCGGACTCCGGGCAATATTATAAAGAGAATGACGATTTTATTGAAGATGGATTGAAAAATGTCGGTATGGATTTAGGTAAATTTCAACAAGAGGCAGTAAATACTATCACGAATTTTCTAGTCTATTTCGGGAAGAATTATGAAGGGGCATTTGGTATCTTGGAGCAAGTGGGTTCTGTTGATAAGATAAGTGAGTTGAAGAAATATTCTGAAGAAGTTGAAAAAGAGGTTCAGAAATTCGTTGGGCGATATGAAGAGGAGAGGGAAATGTTAGGAAATGTTAATTTTTATTACTTTGAGCCTCATTTCTCTGTAAAGCCACCAGTTTGTGGGAGAATCAGTGACGGTGATTTAGAACAGATATATATCTTTGCGTCTCCTAAAAAGAGCAGTGAATACATAACTTTGTCGGCGAGAAATACCTCTGGCAAGATGAATATGGTGGAGCTTCTTGGAGCGGGGACTGATGGACTTGGAGGTTCAAGGTCTGGGGGACATTCGCAGGCGGCTGGTGGTATAATTCGTTCTGGAGACATAGAAAAATTCAAGAATAATATTAAGCGATTTGCAGAAAAACGGCTTTAACTACACATATTCTTTTAAATTGGATTATCCATTAATCTATATGAAATGTGAGGAGTATCATACTGAAAGATTTGACAGAAACTTCAGAGGAGTATCGAACAAATCTTGTCATACTGAAAGATTTGACAGAAACTTCAGAGGAGTATCGAACAAATCTTGTCATACTGAAAGATTTGAAAGGAGGTTAGATAAAAAAGAAAATGCCACTAGATTTTGCGAAAGAAGCAATACAATCTGCGGAAGCAAATTCAATTAACTTTGATGAATTGCGAGCTGGGAAGGCTTCGATTAAGGTTTTTGGATGCGGAGGATGCGGATCGAACATGGCAACTTGGTTGTTTAATAAAGGTATCAATGGGGCGACAGTTTATGCGATAAACACTGATGCTTTACATTTATCCATCACGAAGGCCGATGAGAAACTTTTAATTGGAAAAGAATTAACTCGTGGACTGGGATGTGGAGGTTACCCTAAAAAAGGAAGAGAGGCAGCAAAAGAATCTTTGACTGACTTGAAGAAAGCCGTAGCGAATTCGGATATGGTTTTTGTTCTGGCTGGTCTTGGAGGAGGATCCGGAACCGGAGCTATCCCTGTCGTCGCTCAACTTGCCAAAGAAGCCGGTGCGGTAGTTATCGCCGTTGTTACGATGCCATTTGAAGCTGAAAAAGCTAGAATCGATAAAGCAGAGTTTGGGTTACAGGAGCTTCGAGAGACAGTTGACACTGTTATTGTTTTAGATAATAATAGATTAGTTGATATCGCTGGACAGTTACCTATGGAACAAGCCTTCGCTGTTGCTAATGAATTGGTTGCTACGATGATTAAGGGAATTGTAGAATGTATAACAATCCCTTCTTTAATTAACTTGGATTATGCAGATGTTTCTGCCATAATGAAAAACGGAGATGTAGCTGTTATCGGGATTGGTGAAGATAATTCCACTGCCCGTGTTGATGCTGCTGTCCAACAAGCTTTGACTCATCCTTTATTGGATGTTGATTATCGCGGAGCAACTGGAGCTTTGGTTCATATAACCTGCGGACCCGACATGAAGTTGGAGGAATTCGATACCATCGGTAGATTGGTTACAGAGAACTTATCCCCAGAAGCACAAGTTATCATTGGTGCTAGAATTAACAAAGAATTCCAAGGAAGAATCAGGGTCATAACAATTATGACTGGAGTTAAATCCCCATATATCCTTGGGAAAAGCACAAGCCAATTCGACAGAGAAGAACGAGTGAGTTCAAATGACTTAGGACTTGAAGATTTAAGTTAATCTAAAACAACTTTTTATTTTTTTTATTTTTTTTATTTTCACCCTTTGGTGAATTTTACTGGGGGAACTAATTACTAGGAAGCTCCTCGCCCCACCACAATATTTTTGCTCATCTGTTTTTCTCCATATTCCCCGAAGTGCAGAATATTGTCAAGTTTCTCGCATCTTTTTTTATCCCCCTTTATTTTCGCCATCTTACCGATAGGGAAAATTCCCTCGATGTTCATATTCTCTGGAATTTTTAAGATGCTCTTTATTTGCTCATCTACGAAATACCACACCCACGAAGTTACCAGCTTTTCTTCTTCAAGCGCCAATAGAAAATTCTCGATGGCTGCTCCCGAGTGTTGAGAAGAATACCTCTTTCCGCGCTCTCCATAGCTTCTTATTAGAGAAGAATTGTCTGAGACAACTACCACCACGCTTTTTGCCTTTCTGATAAATGATTGCTGACTTGCGTCTGATATTTTTTTTATTGTTGAATCTTCAGTTACTAAAATGAATCTTGTGGAAAAATGGTTTCCCGCTGTTGGCGCAAAACGAGCAGCATCAATCGCTCGAATAATTGCTCTCCAATCTGGCTTCTTTAAATCAAACCTTTTTATGTCTTGTCTGTTCTCAATTGCATCACGCAGTTTCATATTTTTGAAATAGCAAAGAAGTTTATAAAATCTTGGGTGGACTTGGTTTTCGGGAGGACTCGTGAGCCACGAAGTAGGATTATGCTTTGGCAACCTCCGAGGTTCAGTTCGACTAAAGAAAGCTACGCTTTCGGGAGGACTCGAACCTCCGACATCACGGTTAACAGCCGTGCGCTCTA
>CAYRXX010000011.1:420-15230 GCA_964428375.1 Candidatus Woesearchaeota archaeon | reverse complement strand
GTCGTGTGTTCAAATGGCCCCGAGGGGATTTGAACCCCCGACACCTAGATTAAGAGTCTAGTGCTCTAACCAGGCTGAGCTACGAAGCCATTATAATGTTATGATAATTTTAGTTTAAAAGATTAACTAAAGGATGTAAGTTCGAAGAGGATCTGAAAAGATTAATAAACAACAAAGTTTTGTTAGACCTATGAAACAAAAGAGTTGGGAGATGGCCTTAGATAAATTTCTTGTATCTTGGGAAAGGAAAAAAGAAGTAAGTGGAATTATTATTTGTGGAAGTTATATTACTGGTAACCCAACAAAGCATTCTGATATTGATATTCACATCGTCTTGAAGAAAGGGTGCAAGTGGAGAGAAAGGGGGAATAAAATTGTGGATGGTATATTAATGGAATATTTTGCAAATCCTCCCGAACAAATTGAAAAATACTTAGAATCTGATTATAAAAAAAGAAGACAAATAGATGCACACATGTTTCATACTGGGAAAATAGTATTAGATAAAGAAGGTGAAATAAAAAGATTGAAAAAAATAGCTAAAAAATATTTAACTAAGAAATTTGAGAAAATAACTCCTTACATGTATGAACTGGGTAAATATGACCTTTTTGATATGTCTGATAATTTAGAGGAGGTATATCTTAGGGAAACTCCGGATTTTAGTTTTGTGTATTTTAACTTTCTTGAAGATGCCTTTTCAATATATTCTGAGTTTTTGAGATATCACCAGATAGAAGAAAATAAAATTTATAGATTTTTAACCGATAAAAAAGACAAAAAGAAGTATCTAATATCTGATTTTCCAGATAAAGTATTCTTGAAAAAGTTTCTACTATCTATTAAAGAAAAAAATAGAAAGAAGATGCTGGGAAGATTTCTCGAAATATCAAAATATATCCTGAATAAAATGGGTGGTTTTGAGATAGATGGATGGAAATATAAATCCGATGTAGAAAAATCCAAATAATATTTTATTATCACTTTAAATAATTAGATTAAAAATCTAGTGCTCTCGCAACGAAGGATGAGCCACGAATGAAGCGTCTCTGACGCTACTTTGACCAAGCTGAGCTACGAAGCCATAGAATTAAATCGAAAGATGATTTAAAGAACTACTTATTACGAATATTAATATTTCTCAATTTCTTCGTTCAGGACATCAACAGAAACTCCCGCAAGTTCCAATAGGCTTTGTGCCCCAGACTGATAACGCTTTTCACAAACGACCCTCTTTACTCCCGAATTAATAATCATTTTTGCACAGACTGGGCAGGGTTCCATTTTGCAATAAAGAGTAGAGCCGAGTATAGAAACTCCGAGTTTTGCAGCCTGACAAATTGCATTTTGCTCAGCATGGGTTGTTCTGATACAATGAGTTCTTTTAACTCCGTCTTCATGAATGGTCTCTTCAAGTTGATGCCCAATCTCGTCACAATGAGGCAATCCAGAAGGAGATCCAACATAACCAGTAACTAAAATTTGCTTATCTCTTGCAATAACGCAACCGGATTTGCCTCTGTCGCAAGTAGCTCTTTTTGCAACAGCATGACAGACTTCCATGAAATACTCATCCCAATCTGGACGAGAGTTATCGTTTTTTGAATTGCTTTCTATAGATAGTTTTTTATCCAAAGAACTCAGCATTTTTTCCACTTTCCCCTTTAGCTCTCCAATCGTCCAATCGTTCTTAAATCTATAATCCGCCATCTCCATGCATCCCTGTAAATTTTGTTTTGTTGGGTCATGATTAGAAATCTCTTTTGCTTCTTGGGCTGCAAATTCTTGGAAGGACACACTGTCAGTGGAGCCACCCCTATCTACAATCCTACTATATCTATTTTCGATATCAGCGTCTATTGCTAACAATATAGCCTCTCTCTTTCTTAGTGCTTCAACTTCCCCCGTAGAGCGAATACTTTCGATAACAGCATTTTTCCCAACAAGAATTGCTTCTTGACATAATCTCTCAACAATATTACTTGGACCAAACTTTAATCTTAAATCATTAGCAACAGAAATCATACTATCACGATTTATTGGCATTCCTCGTTTTTTTATTTCCTTAATCAAAAAATCCCTCACTGAATAATGCAAGAACCCTTTTTCTTTCAAGAATTTTACGACCGTTCCTTTTCCCGCCCCAGATGTTCCAGTAATCCCAATTATCATACAATAAAAACAGATTTTAATTTTATAAAGACTATTATACTTAGCTATCTTTTCCCCGTGCTTCCAAATCCGCCCTCGCCTCTTGACGTGTCCCCTAATTCCTTAACTTCAAAAACCTCTGCAGATGCTACTGGAGAAATCACAACTTGGGCAATTTTATCCCCTGGACTAATCTCAAAATCCTTATCCCCCGTATTCAAAACAATCACCTTGTATTCTCCTCGATATGTCCATTCAATTACGCCCCCCAAAATTGCAATCCCATAATTAAGAGCCAGCCCGCTTTTCCCTCGAATTGATGCGAAATACCCCTCGGGCAGTTCCATTGCAATTCCAGTAGAAATCAAAACCCTCTCACCCTGCTTAACCGTGTATCTCTCTGTCGAATATAAATCCATGCCAGCATCTCCGTCGTGAGCGTATTTTGGCAATATCGCATTGTCTTTCAATCGCTTTGCATTAATGTTAATCATTTTCAAATCTCTTAATTAATTTTTCTCGGTAACCTTCTAAAACAAAACTTCCAGAGGCTACTTCAGAGTTCACGGCAGATTCTGCCACAGAGAACGCGACCTCTATAATAATTTTTTTATTGAATGGATCGGTGATAATCTTGTCTGCCGTAGGCACTTCTACCAATTTCGCCAAAGCTTTGACTGCCGCAATCTTCATGTCCTCATTAATCTCTCTGGCTCTGGAATCCAATGCTCCTCTAAAAATCCCGGGGAATGCCAAGACATTATTAACCTGATTTGGAAAATCACTCCTTCCCGTCGCCATAATAACATCTCCTCGTGTTTTGTGTGCTTCCTCCCAATCAATTTCGGGATTTGGATTTGCCATAGCAAAGACGACAGGATTTTTATTCATAGAGGAAAGCATATCTGCCGACAATAACCCCGCCTTCGAGACCCCAATAAAAACATCGGAATCTTTAACGGCTTCGGATAACGTTCTTTTTTCAGTCTCAACTGCAAAAAACTTTTTTGATTCGTGGGCATCTCTTCCAGCATAAACAACGCCCTTAGAATCGCACATCATTAGGTTTTCTTTTGAAACTCCCAGCGATAATAACATCTTACCAATTGCAATCCCCGCTGCACCTGCCCCATTAATTACGACCGATATATCCTCGATTTTCTTCTCAGCAACTCTTAATGCGTTTAAAATTCCTGCACCAACCACAATGGCAGTCCCATGTTGATCGTCGTGAAAAACTGGAATATCTAATTTAGATTTTAGCATTCGCTCAATCTCGAAACACTCCGGAGCCTTAAAATCTTCTAAGTTAATACCGCCATAAGTTCCACTAATTAGTTCTATCGTTTTTACAATTTCGTCTGTTTTTTGAGAATTAATTTCGACGTCTACAGCATCAATTCCCCCAAAATACTTAAACAACAAGGCCTTTCCTTCCATCACTGGTTTTCCCGCCATTGCTCCGATATTGCCAAGCCCAAGAACTGCTGTTCCGTTACTAATAACAGCGACGGTATTTCCTTTCGACGTGTAATCATAAACCTTATTTTTATCTTTCTCTATTTCTAAACATGGCAACGCAACACCTGGGGTATACGCCATGCTTAAATCCTTTTTCCCATCTACAGAAGTCAATATTTCCGTGCCTATCTTCCCGTGCCTATCTTCTCCTTTGTGATATTTCAAAACCTCTTCTTTAAAATCCATTTTAATAAAAATAACACAACCTTTTAATATCTTTGTAATCAGCGACAACTAATCATCCACTCGACACGTTTTCCCACACTTCACACATTTGTAGAACTTAGATTCTGGTTCGTCTCCAGCCCTCATTTGCCTTGTCCAGAATTCGGCCTTTTTAGAACCACAGGCATGGCAATCCCAGTCGGTAATCGGATTCACACTAGCTTCTTTTCCTGAAACAACTCGGACTACATTTTTCTCGTCGATTTTTTCTTTAATCTCCATATCAACCTTTCCTTCTGCTACGTATTCGCATTTCGGGCAGGAAGCATATCCTCCACTCATCATTAAAATAGCACCGCATTTCGGACAAAATTCCATATTTAGAATTTCTAAAGACAGTTTAAATAATTATCTACACATTCCTCGGTTTTCAGGAGAACGCAAAGGTTCGTAAAAAATTAGTTTGGCCCAACCAATAAATGGAATTCTAAAAAGTGCCTTGCCAATAATTTGATTTTTGGAAATGTTTTTTTCCATCGGCAGCTGTTGGTAATTTGTTATATCATTATCTCCCTTTGTAGAATACGTTCCGTTGGCTCGGATAACTCTATGAATAATAGGATATTCTATCCCAGCGTTAAAAACGATAATGTCTCCAACTTTTATATTCTTGGGACCGACGACAAAAATTACATCTCCTTTGTTAAACCCATTTTGGAATGCCCAATTTTTTGTATCTGCCAAACTTAGCCCATAGTTTTTATAGACTGGGCTCTTGAAACTTTTTGATAGTCCGTAAGCGTGATGATGCATACTGCATGATTCTACAATGACCAAGGGCAACTTCGTTCCAGTCAAAAATGAAAGAGTGGGAAAAAATATAAACTTTATGATAACAAGGGCAATGACTAATGTAACGATAAGTGCTGGCCAACTATCTTCTTGCAAAAAATCCCACGCTCTTTTTATTCGCCCATTCATATCTCAACGAAATAGTACGTATTTATAACTCTTCCCTATTACCTTGCAATATCAATTACTTTCCCGAAGTTGAATTTCCCAGAAGCGTCCATTCTCTTTTTCATGTTCCTCCAAATCTTTTGGTCAGTCATATCTACAAATTCTTTTTTTAGCAATCCAATTCCATACTCTCCAGATATTTGCCCACCTATGCTTCGAACTAACTTAATCATTTCTGGTATCATATTCTCTTGCTTTGCTCTAAAACACGGATGGACAACTCCAGTTCCAGCATGCCCGAAGATAGGAATGTCTCTCTCTTCTGCCCACTGCATTAATTTTGGAAATTTATTTATCATTATCTTCACGTCTTCAATGATATATTTTTCTTTAAAAGAAAAAGAATAGGCATCATCGACGAGCTTCATAATTTTGACATGGTCTGCGTTCTCTTCTCCCTCTATCTCTACAATTAAATGAAAGGATTCTTGCAACCCAAGTGTCTTGCTAATAAGTTTATCAAAAAATTCCAAAGAAGAGACATCTTGTTTTTGTTTTAATTCTTGGATAATATTGACAAGCTCTTCGGCACTCTCGCTCTGTATTAAACTTGCACTTCTTGGAATAATTGGAAGCAACCTTAAACAGGCACGCACTATCACTCCAGTTATACCTTCCATCCCGACATAATCGGATAACTCTGTTGCTCCTTTTCTTTCAATTCTCCCATGAGCATCGATAACTTCAATCCATTTAATCCAACTGGACATCCGCCCATATTTTAAAGAACGACTTCCTCCTGCGTTCGTAGAAATCATTCCGCCTATACTGGCTATGCTATGACTTGAAGGGACAACGGGCAATTCCAAATTATAATCTTGCAAATAATCTTGCAAATCGTCGAAGACGACTCCCGCCTCAACCTCTATTGTTTTTCTGTTTTCGTCAAGATTAGAAATTTCGTCAAGTTTCGACAAATCCAAAACCACATCTCCTTGGGGGACAGCTCCTCCTTCCAAACCGCTTCCAGCCCCCCGAATTGAAATCCTTTTATTCTTTAGAACTATTTTCTTTACATCCTCAACTGTTCTTGGATGGAGAACTTCCAGTGCCACACCTACGGCTCTCGAAGCATCATGCTCATAACTATTAAAAAACTTTTTTTTCATATTTTACCGAGCCTTCTTGCCAACTCCCATGTTTTGTTCAGCATCTCTTCAATATTGTCAAAGCCCTCATCCCAAAGTTTTTCGTTTAAGTTTATCCCGAGAGACTCAAAAGCATCCCTAGGTGATTTGCTTTCACCAAGAGATAGAAATTCTTTTATTTTTAGAATAAAGGTGCTGTCTTCCTTATATTTTTTTACGAGAGCGTTAGAAATTAAGACACCAGAAGAATAGGAATAAACATAAAAAAAATGTCTTATATGCGACCAATAAACCCACCAATTTTGAGAACCATTGGATTGTTCGACGTAGTCTCCCATATACGCTTGCATATTTTTTTTAAAAATTTCACCAATCATCTCTTTCGATAAATGACCACGCTTCCGAAACGCTGAATGCAATTCCTTTTCAAAATTATAACATGCTATCTGTCTAACTGCCGAAGACAAATCATTCCCTAGCTTTGAAATCAATAACGACAACTTCTCCTCATCATTCTTGACATTCTCTAAAAGATCCTCAAAAACAATTGATTCTGCAAAAGTGCTTGCCGTTTCGGCGACGGCCATGGAGTTTCCAAAATCCAGAGAGGAATTTCTTTTCATCAATTCGTGATTTAAAGCATGTCCAAACTCGTGTGCCAAAATCATCACATCGTAGGGCCTATCCATATAATTTAACAAAACCCGAGTAGGATGAATTTTTAATCCATAGGAACAAAAAGCTCCCTGCGTCTTCCCCTTCTTTGGATAGACATCTACATTCCCCTCCTCTATTAATCTCTTAAATATTTCAGAAAAATCGCTGTCCATTTTTTTGAATGAATTATAAACTATCTTTACAGCGTCGGTATAAGGAGTTTCTTGGGTAGATGAGCCATAAGGCACGTTCCTTTCGTGGTACTTTAATTTATCCACCCCGAACAATTTCGCCTTTAACTCATAAAACTTTTTAGTTATATTGTAATGTGCAGTCACCGAAGAGATTAATTTGTCAATAAACTCAGCGTCTATGTCGTCGGTGACTATGCGAGATTCGTCTGGTCTCGAAAACCCACGTAGTTCGTCGTTAATCTTTTTATCTTTAAGAATTGCATTAATTTCAGCAGTAGCGATATCAGAATATTTCTCCAGAATTTCGTTAAATGCCAGTGCGGCGGATTTTCTCACCTCAGATATTGGAGAATCCAGCAACGCCTGGAGTTCGGAGAAATTCTTTAACTCTTTTTTCTTTCCATTAAAAACCTCTCGCTCTTCTTTGGATAAAAGTTCAGAAGTCAGGCTAACCCAGGAACCATAAGCTGGCCCCGATTTTAAGGTTAAAATATTTTCCACGTCTTCGGAGAGAGAATATTCTCCTTGTCTAAACAGACGTTCCAGATAATGTTTGTATCGTTTGAGGAGAGGTGAGGCTAAAAATATTTTTTGTTTATCTTCTGGAATTTTAGATATTGATAATTCGAAAAAAGTAAGAGAGGTTGAAAGCTTGTCACTGAACTCCTCGATGAGATTATATTTAGCCTTAATTTTTTCGTCGGTTTGGTTTTGCATCGTCCGCAACCATAGATATTGCCCACTATTTCCATAAGTTCCATAGTGCCCCATTAGATATTCAAAATCATCAAGAGCGTCTCTTAATACCGAGGGCGTAGTTAGATAATCTGAACGCGATTTCCACTTGGAAACAAATTCTTCAACTTTCGTTTTTATAGTCTTTTTTTCGTTTTTAATTTGGGTATCCAAATCTCCATCAACGAGAGATTCATAATTCCACTCAGTTTTAGATATATCAACTTCTCCCATTTTTTAACCCCCGCAATTTACCGAGGACAAAAGTAGAAAACTCTAAAGACTTATCGCTTGCGGATTTTAAATTAAGGTGGCAGAGCCCACACGGTGATATTATTTTTTTAGCCTCTTCTGCAAAATTCTCCGTTCTTTTTTTCGCAATCTCTTTTGATAGTTTCTCAAAATTCTCCCGAACTCCTCCTCCAGCACCACAGCAAAGTGCATCCTTACGATTAAATCGAGACTCGATGATTTTCCCTCCTAATAATTCTATAACTTCCCTTGGCTCTTCATAAATCCCAGAGTATCTTCCGAGATAACATGGGTCATGGTAGGCGACAATCTCCTTTTTGTCTTCCGCCCCTCTCCATTTAATTCCCCTTCTCTTTAACGCTCTGAGGATAGTTATCGTCGCATGCTCAACTTCAATATCCCACTCTCGAAGCAACTTAGGGTAAACATCATTAAACATATAAAAGCAAGAGGGACAGCTCGTAATGATTTTACTAATCCCTTTTTCCCTGAATACTTCAAAGTTTTTACTTGCCAATTTTTTCGCATCTTTACGATACCCTGCATTTAGAATCGGCAATCCACAACAATATTCCTCGTCGGACATCATCATAAAGTTTATTTTTAATTGATTAAAAATTTCTTTGTAATTGTCAATTTCGCCCCTTAGCTCTCCTTTCATCAGACATCCTGGATAATACAATATTTTTTCTCCCTTTATCCACTTCAAAATTCCCATATTCGAAAAAACTAGATTGTGCAGACCCTTGATAAATCACTTACCCTGTCTCCGTTTGCTAGATTAATAACCTTAACGCCTTGTGTTGCACGTCCCATTATTCGAACATTATGCAAAGGGCTTCTGATAACAATGCCTTTTTTAGTTGTAATAATTACATTATCATCTTCCAGAACTGAACGACTTGTAATTACTTCTCCTGTTTTATCCGTGACCGTCATATTAATAATCCCTTTCCCTGCTCGTCCTGTCAATCGATAATCGTCGATAGTAGTCCGTTTCCCATAACCTTTTTCTGTTACCGTTAAGATTGAAAACTTATCTCTGTCCTCTGTTGGTAAAACCTCTAAGGAAACAACCTTGTCTCCGTTATCCATTTTAATACCAGTAACACCATAACTCGCCCTCCCCATTGTCCTTACCTCACTTGATTTGAACCTAATCGCTTTACCTTTTTTCGTAACCAATAGAACCTCTTGTCCTTCTTCCATAGGTTTAACTCCTATCAGTAAGTCATTCGTCTCAGCAACCTTAATAGCCTTAATCCCCCCTTTACGAGGATTTGCAAAACTAGATAACTCTATCTTCTTGATAATTCCCTTTGCTGTCGCCATCATTAATAAATTCTCGAATTTTTTTACTGCCAAAATACTCGTAACTTTTTCGTCTTTAAGTGCAAGTAAATTAATTATTGCTTGTCCCTTTGTGGATTTGGCCGACGAAGTTATTTTATGCGCCTTTAACCAATGGACTTTTCCTTTATCAGTAAAGAATAGCAGGTAATCATGAGTGGAGCAAGTTAATAGTTCTTTGACGAAATCTCCTTCTGTAAGTCCAGAACCTATAACTCCCTTTCCTCCTCGTCGCTGTTCTTTGTATTGTTCTAAATCCAATCGTTTAATATAACCCTTATCTGTAATCGTAACAACGACATCCTTTTTATTCACTAAATCCGATTCTTTAAAGTCGCTAACTTCATCTACAATATCTGTTTTACGTTCATCCCCATATTTTGTCTTTAATTCTTCAAGGTCATTCCTGATTATCTTTAAAATTAAATGTTCATCCCCTAAAATCTTATTTAATTTTTCAATTAAATCCTTTAAAGATTTTTCTTCGGACTTCAACTTATCAAATTCCAGCGACGTAATCTGGTGCAATTTCATTTCTAAAATAGCTTCTGTTTGTGTATCTGTCAAACTATATTTTGCTTTTAATTGTCCAGCGGCTTCGGACTTTCCTCTGGCAGCCCTAATCAATCGAACCACTTCGTCTATATTCGATTGTGCAATCAATAAACCATCTACAATATGCAATCGCTTTTTTGCTTTTGCTAAATCGAATTCTTTCATCTTTCGGATTACTCCCTGGCGATGTTTCACGTATACAGTTACATAATCTCGCAATGTAATCATCTTCGGAACCCTATCGACTAATGCCAGCATATTCGCGTTAAAAGAAACCCTTAATTGTGTATATTTGTATAATCTATTTAATGTGAATTTTGGTTCGCTCAGTTTTTTTAACTCGATAACGATTCGGACAATCCCTTTACTGGATTCATCACGTATATCAGAAACATCTGGTAATTTTTTATCACGAGCAAGATTTGCAATTTGTTCTACTAAATTTGCCTTATTTACCTGATAGGGAATCTCAACAATTATAATTTTCATTTTTCCCTTACCGCCTTTTGGAGCTTCAATCTTGGTTTTCCCGTCTAGAGTTAATCTGCCTTTTCCTTCAGTATAAATTCTTTTTATTTCTCCACTAACTGTTCCACCAGTTGGAAAATCGGGAGCCTTAATTGCGTTAATTAATTCCGCATCTTCACACTCGGGATTATCCAAATATTTTATAATTGTGTCGCAAGTATTATTCAAATTATGAGGAGGGATATTGGTAGCCATACCAACCGCAATTCCAGCCGCACCATTCAAAAGCAAATTAGGCAATTTCCCAGGCATTACAATTGGTTCATTTAGGCTATTATCATAATTCTTTACCATAGGAACAGTATTTTTTTCTATGTCGTCTATCAGCTCCATAGAAATCTTTTCCATTTTAGCTTCAGTATACCTTGACGCAGCCGCAGAATCCCCATCCATAGACCCGAAATTTCCTTGACCAATCACAAGAGGATATCGAAGAGACCAATTCTGTGCCATCCTAACCATCGCATCATAAATCGAAGCATCACCATGAGGATGATATTTACCCATAACATCACCGACGATACGTCCAGATTTTTTTGTTTGCTTATTGTGAAAAACTCCCATTTCATGCATTCCCCAGAGTATTCTTCTATGAACTGGTTTTAATCCGTCTTCTGCCGAGGGTAAGGCTCGTGCCACAATAACAGACATTGCATAATTCAGATAAGCCTCTCTCATCTCTCCAGAAATTTCGGCGTCAATTAGCTCCTTGGCTTGGACGGTTTCTCGCAGCTGCTTTCTTACCTCTTTGTTTGCCTCAAGTGTTTCTTCGCTCATTTAGTATGCCTCCTTTTTATTTTTTTGATAGATTTCTTTAAATCCTTTTCTCCTATCGATAGAACTGGGAAAATTGGAGCAACAAAACCACAAGACTTACATTTCATTTTGGGTATAACTCCAAATAAATTTCCCAAACTAAAAAGATGAACGACCTTCCTTGATTTGCATTTAGGACAGAATGTAACCCTGATTTGTTTTTCCCCTTTCATAAATCGACCTCCGCTTTGTCTGCGTTTTCTTCAATAAATGCTCGTCGTGGAGCAACGGCATCTCCCATTAATAGAGAAAATGTTTCGTCGGCCTCAATTGCGTCTTCGATGGAAACCTGCTTTAACCGTCTTGTCTCTGGATTCATTGTAGTATCCCAAAGCTGCTCATCATTCATTTCTCCTAAACCTTTAAACCGACTAACCTCATATTTCCCGCCAAGTTCGGTAGTTTTCTTTTTCAGCTCCTCATTATTATAGACATAATACTCCTTCATTCCTTTTTTGATTTTGTAAAACGGGGCAACTGCCACAAAAATATGCCCAGCCTCTACTAGCTGCGGAACATATCTAAAAAACAACGTAAGCATCAAGGCCTTAATATGTTGTCCGTCAACATCCGCATCTGTCATTATTATAATTTTATTGTATCGTAATTTTGAAATATCGAACGAATCCCCGACACTCGTGCCGATAGCAGTAATTATATTTGAAATCATCTCACTCGATAATGCTCTCGCCGGATTTGATTTTTCCACATTTAGAATCTTCCCACGTAGTGGCAAGATTGCCTGCGTCTCTCTATCCCTACCTCCTTTTGCAGTTCCACCAGCGGAATCTCCCTCCACAATGTAAATCTCCGTATTCTCTTTTTTTCTACTAGAACAATCAGCTAATTTACCAGGTAATCCACTCCCGATACTAAGAGCATTTTTTCTACGCACCAAATCCTTAGCCTTTTTAGCAGCTTCTCTTGCCTTCAATGCAGCAGCAGCTTTTGACAAAATTGCCTTCCCAACTGCTGGATTTTCTTCTAAAAAATCTGTCAACGCCGTCGTAGCCATAGAGTCTATAATTCCCTTAACTTCCCCATTCCCCAACTTTGTTTTTGTTTGCCCCTCAAATTGTGGCTCCGGAATCTTAATAGATATTACTGCAGTAATACCTTCCCTCACATCATCCCCACTTAATTTTTGTCCTTTTTTTAGAGTTCCTTTCTTCGTTCCATAATCATTGATAACACGGGTAAGTGCCGTTTTCAACCCAACAACGTGAGTTCCGCCCTCTATGGTATTAATAGTATTTACAAATCCTTGAATATTTTCATTATACGCATCGCTATATTGAATTGCTACTTCGGCTATAGTTCCATTGTCTTGTCTTTTAAAATAGATAGGTTTTTGATGAATTGGCTTCTTGTTTCTGTTTAGCCATTTAACAAATTCGACAAGTCCTCCTTGATAATGAAAAGAATCACTTACAATCTTTTCCTTTCTTAAGTCTTTAAAGACAATTTTAAGCCCAGCGTTCAAGAAACATGTCTCTCTAAATCTTGTCGCAAGAGTTTTATAATCAAAATTTAGAGTTGTAAAAATAGTGTCATCTGGCATAAACGTAACCTTCGTTCCATGTTCCTCCATCCCACAATCCCTTACAATTTTTAAATCAGATACAGGCACTCCAATTCTATAATTCTGAGAATAGACTTTCCCATCTTTTCTAATTTCTACCTCCATATCTTTTGAGAGAGCCGCCACCACAGAGATACCAACTCCATGCAGTCCTCCCGAAACAGCATAAGCTTTATTATCAAACTTACCTCCCGCGTGCAACTTCGTAATAATAATCTCTACTGCGGGTCTTTTATAAACTGGATGCTCATCAACTGGCATACCTCGCCCATCATCTTCTACGGTAACTGATCCGTTTTTATTAAGTGTAATCCGAATCTCGCTTCCTACCCCTGCCATATGCTCATCTACAGAATTATCAACGACCTCATAAACACAATGATGCAATCCATACTTATCAGTAGAACCTATATACATACCAGGCCTTTTCCGAACAGCTTCGAGACCTTCTAAGACTTTAATGTCTTGTGCCGAATAATTTCTATCACTCATATAAACCTCTATGGTCAAAAATTAATCTTTCTTTATAAATATTTAGGTAGGAAAATCAAAAATTTCTGACGATAGACGAACAGCGACGGCGACATTACGGATTTCCCCAATCGTCAGTCTCTTGACAATTGCAAATTAAAGAAATATTTTTTGTAGTTAATTTAAACCCCTTCAAATCTTATAGGGATGGAGGTGCTCGTATTTTACCTAACGATTCAATCTCCTCGTAAATTCCCTCAATCAAATCATATTCTTTTGCTTCTTCCAAATTCACCCACGCATATTCTGTTAACGCGTTACACAATCTTACATCTTCAGTTTTAGCGTTCGCATATAAACTAATTATCAAACAGGGAACTTTGTCGCTTCTCAAATATACCAAGCTCGTGACATACCCCAAAGGTCCTACCTCCAATCCCACTTCTTCCCTGACCTCTTTTCTAACGCTGTCTTCCAATACATTATACCAATGATGCGGAGTATCCTTTTCTCTCAAAACATAATCCAACACTTCGAGTTTCCCCCCAGGAACAGTCCATCTCCCAGAAAAACCCCTTTCCCAACTTGCCCTTTTGGCAATAAGATATTTCCAGTCGCTGTTTGTAATAATCGCAGTCACAACGACATAGTGATTCAAATTTTTATCAACCATAAAATAAGTTCATCGCGACAATATTTAAATAATTCCTCAATAATTTTGACCTATGGAAAATGACATACTCAAGACGTTCCTTTATAGTTACGAACTTAAATTTTCAGACATAGAAAAAAATTAGGAACTCGCTCCAATAAACTTGCATATCACATTAATAGCCTCGTGAAAAAAGGAGTTTTAAAAAAAGAAGGCAGAACCTATCGGCTATCAAAAACAGCTGAAACTCTTATCCCGTATATTTCTGACAAACAATCTTTATTGCCCGTTGTCTTAATTGCAATAGCAAAAAATTCTAATCAGGTATTCCTTTACAAGAGAGAGAAACGGCCATTCAAAAACAAGCTCTGCCTCCCTGGCGGAAGAATCCTTTCTGGCGAATCCTTAAGCGACGCTACGAAACGAATAATGAAACAAAAATACAATATGGGAGCCAAATTAAAGAAAATAAACTCAGTTTCAATAGAACACGTCGTAAAGAGACACAAAAAGATACACTCCTTTATGTTAATCTTTGTAACAGCGACGACGGACGATAGAACCGAATGGACGAACCTTTCCAAAAATAAATCTAGGATAATCTCCTCAGACTATAAAATTATAAAAAACGACTTGAAGAAGGAAATACATATTAATGAATTTTTGACTGCGGGATAATTATTTTCTCGGAATAATTATCCAAGCAATCAGATATGCAAAAATACCAGTTCCATATCCGAAGATTAGCACCACCCAAAACAACCTAATTAAGACTGGATCAATTGAAAGATAATTTGCAATCCCTGCACAGACGCCTGCGACCATAGATTCTTCTGGCGGAGCACGATACAGCCTTTTTACTTTTTTAGCCATGGGAAATGTAGTTGTTTTGGATATTTAAATATTTCTAAGTGATGTGGAGAGGGCTTCGCGTCAAAGACTCTCGCTGGTCCCGGTCATCGCTCCGCTCAGCTGCGGAACCAAGGAATCGAAACACAGGATTCAAAACCTCCTTCTTATGTGGAGAGGGCTTCGCGTCAAAGACTCTCGCTGGTCCCGGTCATCGCTCCGCT
>CAYRXX010000011.1:0-320 GCA_964428375.1 Candidatus Woesearchaeota archaeon | reverse complement strand
GCGGAACCAAGGAATCGAAACACAGGATTCAAAACCTCCTTCTTATGTGGAGAGGAGGATTCGAACCCCCGTAAGCGTAAAGCTACTGGATCTTAAGTCCAGCCCGTTTGGCCACTCCGGCATCTCCACATGAATAAAAACAACGAAAAGAGATTATAAAATTATCGGGTTGTGCTCGCATCTTCAACACTCGCTCGTTACTCGGCTGTCTCCTCCCAACGAAACCACGTGACCAAGGTCTTTATTCAAATAGCGGGGACGGGATTTGTGCTCGCATCTTCAACACTCGCTCGTTACTCGGCTGTCTCCTCCCAACGAAA
>CAYRXX010000010.1:0-15429 GCA_964428375.1 Candidatus Woesearchaeota archaeon | reverse complement strand
AAGATATTGTTGGGATTGTTAGGGGTTGTTAGGGGTTGTTTTGAAGATTGTTTGACTTTACTAACACAAAGATTATAAGTAAATAGTTTTTCTTAATTCTATGGGGAATAAGGTTCTAAAGATTGCAGTTCATGATGGGGGTTTTCATAGTGATGATGTTTTTGCAGTTGCCATTTTGACGTTGATTTATTCAAAATATGAAATTTTTAGAACACGAAACGAAGGTGTGTTAAGGGTTATGGATTTAAGAGTTGATGTGGGGGGAAGGTATAACCCTGCGACAGGATTTTTTGATCACCACCAAAAAGAGTTCACAAAAACAAGAAATAATGAAATTCCTTATGCCTCTGCTGGATTAATATGGAAATCTTTTGGGGGGAAACTTGTGAACTCAAAGGAGGCATTTGATTATATTGATCGGAAAATTATGCAACCAATAGATGCCGATGACAATGGAATTAGTCTCTGTACAGGAGACATTGTTCCTTATTCAATTCAGAATATAGTTAGCACCTTTTCTCCAATTTGGAATTTAAAAAACCCTAATTATGATGATGCATTTAATGATGCAGTCAGTTTTGTAAAAGAATTACTGAAGAAGGAAATAGAAGGTGCAAATAGCCTAAAAAATGAGGAAGAATTTGTAAAAAAACTTGTAAATGAAACTGCCAAGGAGTATTTAATTTTTGAAAGCTTACCCCCGAGTTATCAAAGTATACTTAGGGGTTATCCAAAAATAAAATATGTTATTTCTAAAAGTGTAAGTGGGAACTGGAACTCTGAAGCATGTAGAATTAAAGAAAACTCTTTTGAAGTTATAAAATATTTCCCAAATGAATGGGCTGGTTTAACAAATGAAAAATTAGCAAAAGTTACAGAAGTTAGTGATGCTGTTTTTTGTCATAGGGGATTATTTATAGTAGTTGCGAAATCAAAAGAAGGAATAATAAAATTAACTGAATTGGCTCTTAAAGCTTGACCATCTTCTTTTAAAGAAAGAAAACTGAATTATCTCTCCGGCTAATTAGCCGTCTTACCTGGCATAAAAAATTGGAACTTTGCCTCGCTTCGCTCGGGTCAGGCAACAATAATTTTGGGGAATTGATTTTTAGTGCGAAGATACCGAATACAAAAAATTAAAGTTAGAAATTCTCGTTCATGTATTCGAGGAAATATTTTAGGACGGTGGGAATCTTATGAACAGTAGAAGCTGTTGTTGTGTTCTGCTTTATGAGTTGCCTCTTTTGTACTTTATTTTTGAGAAAGAGAGTTTTCCCAATAGATTTATTAAGACATTCTATTAAACTGTGTTGAAATGATTGATAAACAAAAAGGGTTGTTGTTTGCAGTTCTATCTGCAATTCTACTAAGTCTTTCTTATATTTTCTTTACGATTTTATTAAAGAGTGAACCAATATCTAAAATTTTATTTTATTGGTTCTTAATGGCATTCATATTTTCTTTACTATTTAGCTTTAAAGAAAGACGCAATATTTCACAAGAAATAAAGAATAAACCACTTCCCCTGTTCGCTCTTGGATTGATTGAGGGGTCGGCTGCAATTTTCTTCTTAATTGGATTAAAAACTATTGGACCTGTTTTGACTTCGTTTATAACTCAATTTGTATTTATATTTGTTTTAATATACTCCCTAATTTTCTTAAAGGAAAAATTCAGTTTTTTGGAGTTTTTAGGAATGGTCATTGCCATCTGTGGAGTTTTCATAATAAATTGGAACCAAGGCATTTTAATTATAAAGGGGAGTTTTTTAGTTTTAATAGCTTCATTCTTCTTTGGTACGTCTTCTTTCATAGCCAAAAAATATATTAAAAATATTTCTCCAAAAACAATTAATTTGACTCGGCTATTTTTTATAGTGTTATTCGGGCTATTTTATTCCCTTATCCAAAAAACGTATTTAATTTTAGGCGTAAGCGATATCGCACTAATTGTGACTGGTTCTTTTTTGTGTGCATTTTTGGGATTTGAATTGTTCTACAATTCCTTAAAATATATTAAGTTAGGAACTGCGAATACCTTAAGGGCGTTGACTCCAATTTTTACAATCTTTTTTGCATTTTCTTTTCTATCGGAGATTCCAAAGCTTATTCAAGCAATAGGAGGTTTTTTAATACTCACAGGAGTTTTATTATTAATAAAATGGCAGAAAAAATAAAAACAATACTTTTTGATTTAGGAGGAGTTTATCTTAACAGGGGAATTTGGATATTTAGAGAGGACTATCTTGTAAAAAATTTTAATGTTACAAATCAGCAGGTTATAGATGTGATGATTAAAAAATACTACAAGCCGTATTTCTCTGGGAAAATGTCTGAGAAAGAATTTTGGGAAAAAAGTTTAAGTGATTTAGATATAAAGGCAGATTGGAAAGGGTTAAGAGAAAAACTATTAGGTTCTTTTGAGCCTCAAAAAGGGATGCCTGAACTGATAAGTAAATTAAGAATCAACCATAGAGTAGGATTGTTATCTGACCAGACAAAAGAATGGTGGCCATATTTAGATAAAAAATATGATATCTCAGAGAATTTTGATTTCACAATAGTTTCTTATAAAACTGGATTTCACAAACCTCAAACAGAGATTTACAAAATTGCCTTGGAAGAATCTGGATGCAAACCAGAAGAAATTTTGTTTATAGATGACTTGGAGCATAATTTGGAACCTGCAAAAAATTTGGGAATGGAAACGCTTTTGTTTAAAAATCCTAATCAGATAAGGGGAGATCTGGAAAGTTTTGGGATTGAATGATTAGAATATCTGGACTAAATGGGGTGAGGATTTTTGCTCTTTGCTATACAAAATTGATTTGTGGGTTTTTTGCCTAATTAAAAAGGATTTTCTGTGAGGAGCAGTAGGCTATCTGTACGAAACAAAAGGTGGCTCAATAATTTCTACAATTTAGGGATGAGTGCCCGAGGATTTTAAAATATCCTCTTTCGTCCGTAACTCGCAAATTAAACTTGGCATCTTCTAAGAAACACATCTTTTGTCTAAAAGAAAATAGCCTACGAATAATAAATCTACTTTGATGACTTCTTCTCTTTCTTTCCCCACTGCTTAACACCCTCTTTCTTTTCTGGCAAGATAATTCGCCCGCCTGCTTTTTCCATTTTCTCAATGGCAGACGCCGTCGCTGATAGTGCTGTTATCTCTGCCTTGAAACCATCGCCGTGCCCGAGGATTTTGTGTTTTTGTAAATCAATCTTCTGCCCCTCTTTGTTAAATATGTTATCTTTAATAGCAAATAGGTTTATTTTCTCGTATTTCCTCTCGGCAGTTCCTCTTGAGGTTACACCTTGTTTTCCAAAATATCTTTTCTTTTTCTTTGGATCTGATTCTAGGGCTGTTTGTTTTTTATGGTCTCCCCTTTTTCCTGTTCCTGCCATACCAAAACCTCCCTTGTTCCCGTGCCCTTTATGTTTTTGTCTAAATCCCCATCCGACAGTCCTCGCTCCTCTAATTCTGGAGTTTTTAGTTCTCTTGTGAACTTTCATAGCATTCTCCCTGCTAATTTAGTAATATCTTTATGCTCTCCCAAAATTCCCTTCGGCGTTGGCAATCTTGAACTCTTCTTAAATCCGCCTCTTGGTGGGTGTAGAAAATGAACTCCGTTTTTTTCTGGACGCTCTTTGTTAACATTTTTGACAAATTCGTCTTCGACTTTTCCAAAGGCAACCATATGAGCAACTGCTCGGACCATCCCCATTCTTACAGCGTCACTTTCCTCTACAAAAACAGAGGAAAACTTCTTCTGCATCTTTAATCTTTTTAGAGTTTCATTATCCTCTTTCTTGTTTTTAACTTGACCTGCAATTCTTACGACAAAATAAACCATTATAGCTCTACCTCCTTAATCTTATTTAATGCTGCGATACATGCCTTTCCTGTATTAAACGTTGTTCTTATCTTCCCAGAGCACTTACTATAAACATCCTTGATTCCAGCAGCCTTTAATATTTTCTTTAATTCGTCATTAACAACTAGCCCTGTCCCTTGAGGTGCTGGCATTAATCTCACAACAACTGAAGAACATTTCCCTTCAACAGCAATAGGAATACTATGTTGTTCTCCACAAGAACAGTCAAAAGAGGCACATCCTCTTTCTATTTTTACAATATTTAATTTAGCCTTTCTTGCGGCCTTTTCTTTTGCTGGCAAAGTTTCTGCGGCTCTCCCATATCCTATTCCGACATGTCCGTTCCCATCACCGACAACAGCCATAACTCCGAAGGTTAAAACATTCCCCTCTTTCGTTTTCTTTTGGGTCTGTCTAAATGGCCTTCTTTTTCCTCCTCCGAATTTCCCCTTAGCCTGTCCTATAAAAAGATTATCTGTTTTTAGGTTAGGAATTAATAAATCTACAATCTCTGGTTCCATTATTTTTCTATTAGCGTCTAAGACTACATCAATATTAGCAACCTTTCCAGCCCTAACTTCTCTTCCTAATTCTGTTACTGGAATCCATCTCTCCAGCTTGTCTTTTTGTTCTCTAGCAATCTTCTCCTCGAAAGTCTCTCTTGTTCTCCCTCTGTATCCATTTCGTCCCTCTTCTACTTTGGCTTTCTCGTCAAATTCTTTAGATACTTTGGCTTCTTCTTTTTTCTCCTTTGTCTCGACTATCTTTTCCATTTCTTTTAATTGCTTCTCTGCATTTTTATCTTCGACTACTTCTGCCATTAAGCTAAATCTCCTTTTATTTTATTTACCATATCTTTTAATTTAATATGCTCGCCCATTAACCTTTCCTCACTTGGGAAGACTTTTTTATTCACTGGAATATCTAACCCGCCATCTACCAACCCTGCAACTACTGAAAAGATTCTTCTCCCCTTCCCTGTTCTTGTCATTCCTAAATCCATAATATATTTTCCTTTACCTAGTTTTTTTGCAAACATAAGTCCAGCCAAATATCCTGCTGGTATAGACTTTAAGCTTCCGCTTTTCTTTTTGTCCCATCCATGTTTTATAAGTTCCTTGGAGTTCATCGTCGATATAACCTTATCCTGAGCTTCTATACTCTCAACAGATTGCAAGATAAAATATTTGTTCGTCCTTCTTACAACTATCCTTGGCAATCCCGATAGTAATAAATTTCTGCGAGCTTTGTAGTCAGTTTTATTTTCTCTTCTTCTTCGTTTTTGTGTTCTTAATCCCATAGTTATTCCTCCAAACTCTCCTTTAAGTGTCTTTTGCTTCTGAACTTTCTGGCTCTGATTTGTCTTCTAATTTCTTGCTTTTGTTCGGCATCAATTTTTCCTGCTCTAAAAAGTCCCCTAACAAACTTTCTTAATTTTCTAGTAATTATGACATATTCAGACTTTCTCGTATTTACAGTTTGTTTAATTTTCCCGACTCTTCTTCTGTTTTTACGACGAACTATTTTCTTTCTTCCCTTAATTTCTCGGATTAGGATAGCTCCACTCTTATGTAAATCTAAAATATCCATACGGCTAATTGCTTCCTTTATCTCATCCGCCCTTCCTTCTGCAAAAATAACTCTTCCTTTTCCTACTTTTAAGACCTTTGAAGCTAATGCTTTTTTCTTTGCAAGATTCATTTTGACTCCTCCTTATCCGACGTAGTACTAGATGTGTTTTTATACCGGTTCAATACCACGATACCCATTTCTTTTGCTTTCTTTAAAATAGATATTTTCTTTTTCTTTCCAATTCTTCCTACTATAATTCCATCTCCTTTTTTCCTGGACTCAAGTTCTTGTAGATTTTCTACTCTTACTGTGCTAACCCCATCAATAAACCCTCTAACATTTCTATCGGAGCCCCAACCCACTTTTGGACGCTGCATTCTTCCTTTTCTGTTTAATCTAAGCTTATTCTGCCTTCCCTTGGCCCCATGCCATTTTTGATTTTTCTTAACTCCCTTTCCTAGCTTGATTTTTTTATGCCAATCTGTTCTCAAAAATTTAGGTTTAGACCTTTTCACTGATTTAATGTTTTTCGTTTCTGCCATTTTAAATTACTCTATACGGTTTTTTAGTTATGAATATTCCATCCTGGAATATTCTCCTATCTCTTCCACTTAGTCTCGTCGCTTTCTCTAGGTTTGCAGCAGTTTGTCCAGCAGCCTCGATATCATAAGAACTTACGTCAATTTTGCTACCAGATACCTTCACAGAAACCCCTTTTAAAATTTTTGCCTCACGGATAGTTTTTTCTCCAAGGAAGCTTTTTATAATTGCCTTGTCGCCTTCTATCTTTACGTTCATAGGGAAGTGGATGTTGCAAATTTCTAACTCATAGGCAAAATCCTCTCCAATCCCTTTAATCATGTTTTTTAAATGTGCCCAGATGGTCCCCATCATTTTTGCTTCTCTTTTTGTTCCACCCTTAGCAGTTAATGTTATTTTGCCGTCAGAAACCTTTGCCTTAATTTTCCCAATATCAAAAGTCTTCTTTAATTCTTTGTTATTCCCTTTGACTAAGAATTCGGAACCATTAATTGAAACCTCGACTCCTTCGGAAATCTCCACTACTCTCTCCATGTCTTTATTCATTTTAGTAGAAATAAGCTATTACGCTCCCTCCACGATTTTGCTTGATAGCGTCTTTGTGCCCCATCATCCCCTTGTCTGTTGAAATTATCAGTGTCCCAAAATTTCTCGAAGATAAAAAACGCCTTAAATATTTATCAATATCTCCAACAGCCACGTGATATCTTGGCTTTACCGCTCGGCATTCATTTAATTTTAGAACATTTACCATAACACTCTTATCTTCCTCATTAACTTCAAACTCTATGTGTCCGAGGTCTTTCATTATTTCAAATAAATTTAATAAGACTTTAGAGTATCTCTTAATTACTATGTCTTTTTTATCGATACGCTTAGCATTCATAATTTGGTTTAATCCATCTGCTACTACATCCTGACTCATAATACTATCCTCCCAAGATTATATTTATTAAATTTGTAATGTTTGTTTGCCATTAGCTGTATTTTTTAAACCCCAACTCTACCGCCAATTCTCGGAAACAGTGTCGGCATAAATTTAGATTATAAGATGAGATATGGCTTCCATGTCTTCCGCAGACCTCGCATTTCTGAGCAGCAACGCCGAATGCTCTTGTCTTGGGACGGTTGTGTTTTAGAAATTTCTTTAAGACTACAGGCTTACTTCTAAGCTGTCTTGTTATTTTTCTCCAATCGCTTGCTGTCATTATTCTTCACTCTCCATAATTTTCTTTTTCTTCCTTAAAATTTCAGTCTTAAACTTAGTAACCAAATAGTTTTCAATTTCTTCTCGACCAACAACTAGTCTACGCGATTTTCCCCTTTTAATCTTTTTGCTCTCTATAGATTTTCCCGCTCGACTAAACACTACAGTAATTTCGAATCCCATTATCCCTACTTCTCGAATATATTCAACTCCTGGAATTTCGATATATTCACTAATCCCGAAGGAGAAACAATTGTTTTGAATTTGCTTTTCTTTCAGAGTATTATCAATAGCAGGAAGCAACTTCTTAATCATTTCCAAGGCATCGTTTCCACGCAATGTAACCTTAGTTCCTACTTCTAATCCAGGACGAACATTCCATGTTGGAATTCTTTTTGTAGCTTTAACTTTTACGGGTTTTTTCCCTGAAATATTTTTAAGTAAAATAACACCCTTCTCTAATTTTTCTCCTACTCCACCTACATTTAGAACAACCTTGTCTAATTTTATCTCACGCATTTTGTTTTCTGCCATTATGCTATTACCAAGATAGTTTTATATGGTAATACCACAATTCTATCTTCTAATTTAATTTCATAATCCTTTCCACGAACTAATTTCTCAAAACCAACAAGCTCTCCCTTTTCCCCGAAGTGCTTCCCTCCGATAATCTCGATTTTCGCTCCTTCTTTTAGCTCCAAGACTTTTATGATTGATCCTTTCTTTATATCTATCAAAACGGAATCACCGACGCTGAACTTAATATCTGCTAAGATATTTTGTCCGTCTGCCAAGTTCATTTGGACCAAATCTTTGTTCTTTTCTGAAGATAAAGTTTTCTTTCCTATTATTTTTACAATCTTGAACCCTGCTTCTTTTTCTGAAATTTCCACTAAACTAAACTTTTTATTAACAATCTCTAGCCTATAATTTGATTTTTTATCTGATTTTTTATCCAACAAACTCAATACATCAAAAACTTGAAGTGGGAAATCTTCGTCCTTCCTAATCTTGGCATTAACTTCCACCATCTTATTATTTGTCATGTATCTAACTTCTTTTTTTGTTCTTGCAATCTTTAAAACATCTCGCAATAAAAATAATACGCTAATTCCCTTTTTTGTAGCATGGCTTGGCACAGCTAAGAATCTTTTTCTTTTTCCTTTCCGTGGAACCGGCCATGTGGTCGGCATGCTTGTCTTTTTTATATGTGCCATTATTTTTTTGTCTCCTTTTTATCGACAACTTTCTTGTCTTCCTTGATTTCGTCTTTAACTTTTTCCTTCTCGATCTTTTGGGGATTCTTGTTCTTTTTAAATCTTCTTCCGTCTGTCTCGTCTAATATAATAATTTTAACTTTCGAGGGATGGAACCATGTTACTAATTTTTCCCCTCCGAGATTTTTACTTTTTCCTCTCTGTACTCCATCAATTTGAATTCTAGTATTCTTAATATCCACCACTCCAACCTTCCCCTGCTTCCCTTTGAATTTTCCACGCATAACTTTTACTTCATCCCCTTTTCTTATCTTAACTGTTTTCTTCCCGACTTTCTCTCGTAACTTTTTATCCAAACATGCTCCCATAAATTTTTTCTTAATGTGATTTGGAGCATTTGCTCTAAATTTCACTTGTTTCCTTGGTTGTTTGCTGGATGCCCATGATTTATTAAATTCTGATTTCATTTAGTATACGCTCCCCGCTATCTTAGCGACTTCCTTCCATCTTTCTTGAACTTCACGAGCAACGCTTCCTTTTATTTGCGTCCCCTTAGGATTCCCTTTATCGTCTTTTAATAAAGCAACAGCATTATCAGAAAAGCAAACTCGCTCTCCAGTGTTTCTTTTCCATGGTTTTCTCTGTCTCACAAGAACAGCATCAAAAACCTCTCCTTTCATTTTTGGATCACCTTTACGGACAGCAACCTTAACATGATCTGCAATTTTAGCATAACCCATCCTTCCTTTTGACGTCTTCCCATGTTTAATAGAAACTAGTTTTACAATCCTCGCTCCGCTATTATCACAAGCTATAAGTAGACTTCCTATGTTTAGGCTCTTCGTTGTCCTTGCGCTAACAGCTCTCATTTCTTCCCCTCCACTTTTTTAATTACTCTTACAACGACGAAATGAATCATTTTGGAAATTGGACGAGTCTCTGCAATTTCTATTAAGTCTCCTACGCTGATACTTTCTCTCATGCAATCTGGCAATCTTGCATGAATCTTGGTTTTTCTTTTTTCGTATCTTTCATATTTATGTAGCTTTAGCATTCTCTCAAACTGGATGCTAACTCTACCTGGTAAAATTTTAAAGACTTCTCCCTGGAAAATTCTACCTCGCATCTTTAGTTTTTTGTCTCCATGAATAGGGCACAGCCTATCTTTACAATCAACTGTTTCTGTTTTTTCTTCTTTGTGTTTTGCCATTTTAATCTTTAATTTGCTCCTCGGAAAATCCTTCCGACACCAAAATTGGTTTTATGAAGCCTTTGTGATTTCCTTGTAATTCGATAACTTTGTTTTTTACTGTCCCGCCACACGCTCTTTTTCCTTTGAGCTTTTTAGCGATATCTTTTATATTAACTCCGTCATCAAATCCTGATATTATTGTGTTTATTTTTCCAAAGCGTCGTTTTTCGGTTTTAACCTCGATGTTTTGTTGTGTCTTGGCAATATCGCCACAAACACAAGCAGCCTCGGGTAAACCACACTTTGGACAAATTCCCACTTACTTTTTGCCCCCTGTTAATTTAGTTGAAGTTATCATAGTTAAAAGTCGAGCAATTTCCTTTTTAACCCTTCCCCTCTTTGTTGGACTTCTTAACAATTCAATTTTTAAATCTTTGATTTTCTTATCTATTTCCTTCTCGTTTAGTTTTTTAGTTTCTGCCATTATTTTTTACTCCTTGATATTTTTTTAGTTTTCTTTTTACTTTTCTTGTTTTCTTCCTCAGAATTATTAAAGGAAATATTCCTCTTAATGGATTCTATTAATTCTTCGTTAACAGTAATTTGATCTGGCATTTTTACTCCTGGTGCCAAAATTGCAACCTTTATCCCGACAATTCCTTGCTTTGTCTCAGCTACAGTTTCTGCTCTGTCTACTAGCTTTGATGCATCTCCAGTTTTTTTCAAATATCCGAAAGCGAATCTCCATGTTCTGGATCTATCACTCGGCAACTTCCCAGATACTACAATTTCTGCACCCAATGCCCCACCATTTTTAATTCTTCCAAGGGCACGATAACTTGAAGCTTTATATTTTTGCGATCCAAATCTTTCGAGAGTCACTGCAATATCGTCAGCAATCAATTGTGCGTCAAATTCTGGATGAAGAATCTCATCTATATCCACATGTGGATTTTCCATTTTGAATCTTCGTTTTAATATTTCTGTGAGTTCTGAAATCTTTTCTCCCTTTCTCCCGATAATCCAACCTGGCTTATGAGTGGCTACCAAAATTCTCTCTCCTACTGGTGTGTACTCAATAGTTACTCTTGATACTTTTCCTTTTCCGAACATTCTCTTTACGAATTGCTTAACGTTATACTCATCTTTCATAACTCCTACAAACTTTTTCTCTTCCATTATCTTTTCTTCTCCATCATTTTAACTTTATCACGAATTTCAATATAGATATGTGCTCTCTTTGCCCTACGTCCACCCTTTTTGTATGGAGCAGCCGCACGGTTACTCCTCGCTATTGCAACGACTGGATTTTCTATCTCGGCAACGACGGAATTTGCATAAGCTTGCTTTATAATTTCTATGATTGCTTTACATGCATTCTTTGGGAATCTTCCACCAGCCAACCCCGCACCCTTTCTATGCCCAACCTCCAATCCTGCCATTGGAATTATTCTTTTTTCTGATATAACATCTTGTAGTCTCTTTATTGCTGCTTCTGGATTTTTACCTCTAATAACTCTGCAGACATATTTGGACTGCTTGGGAGATATTTTTAGGTCAAATCCATTTGCGATAGCTACATCTCTTTTTATATGAGTAATTTTCTTTACTATTTTTTTCTCTTCTGTTTTTGGTTTCTCTGTCGAGGGAATATTCTTTTCTTCTTTATTTTGAGTTGTTTCCATTTTCTCTTCTGTTTTTTTATCGATTTTATCGGTTGTATCTATTTTTTTGTCTGCCATTATTTCTTCTTCCCCAATGATGTATGTTTAGCTATTTTTCTTGTCATTGAGAACTCTCCAAGTCGGTGACCTAGCATGTCCGAATTAACCATAACTTTAATGAACTCTTTTCCGTTATAAACCCCTATTGTTTTATCAATCATACGAGGTACAATCACAATTGTTCTGTCATGAGTTTTTGTTATTTTTCCTGTTTCGGATTTCTTCTCGAGTTTTTTTACAAAGGCGTCCACTATATTATAATTTCTCAAAAGGGTTCTTCTCGCTCGAGCTTTTACTAATTTTGCAAATTCCCTTGTGCTAATCTTCTTTAAATCCTCTACATTCTCCCCTCGGAAAAACTTTTCTTTATTTCTTTTTGCTAATTCTTCTGCCATTATCTTTTCTTCCTCCCTGTTCTACTTGGTCTTAAATGCCCAACCTTCTTACCTGGGGATGCATTTCGCTTAGCAATCTTACTCTTCATTCTTTTTCCTCGTCCAGAACCGAATGGATGATCAATCGCATTCATTTTTACAGCAGAAGTTCTTGGCCACAGTTTAGACTTCATCTTCATTATATAAAACTTCTTACCAGCCTTTAAAACTGGCTTGCTAACTCTGCCATCGCCAGCTGCTTTTCCTATTGTAGCTCGAGAATTTATATTAAATTTCTTTGTTCTTTTGGACGGCATCATAATCTTTACGATGTCTCCCTCTCTTGCCATAACTGTAGCGAAATTCCCTCCGCTTCGAACAAACTTCCCTCCGTCTCCTGGATTATGCTCTAAATTAAAAACCTCTGTTCCATTTTTCATATTTCCAAGTTTTGTAATGTCTCCATGGTTGTTACCCCCAATAGAAATATTTTGCCCAACATAAAGTAAATCTACTGCGAAGTTAGAAAAAGAAACTCCATCTTTATTTATGAATTTTGCAATCGGTACTGTGTGTCCGACACTTGATGTTAGCTTAACGCACTTGAATTCTCCTTCAATGTCACTTAAATATCCAACCCTAAGCTTTCCCGCCTTCTCTCTAACCTTATAGGTATGTCCACCTCTTCCTCGTCGCTGTTGTATGATTCTTTTACCCATTTATACCACCATCCATAATAATAGATATGTTCTGTTCTTGCTTAAAATTAATCCCTAATCCCATTACATCATCCCCAACTTCGTAGCAACATCCACAGCGGGAAACTCCGAATTTAATTTAACATAAGCTAATTTTTTATTTTTCATTGTATGTGTTCTAACTTTTGTTACTTTTACATCAAATAAATATTCGACTTCCTTTTTTACCTCTGGTTTGGAGATAGCTCTATCTACTACAAAAACTAAAATATTCTCTATCTCAATTTGACGGACAATCTTCTCTGTTGATTTTACTTTTTCTAGGATTATTGTTTTCATGCGAATTTTCCTCCAATCTCTTCAATTGCATTTTTACTATAACAAACCAGTCTTCCAGGAACTCCATTTGGAGCAAGGTTTTTTATTACCAAATCTCCTGCCTTCACAATCTCTATTCCCTTCCTATTCATCTTCTCATCCGTTCCAATAACAAAAAGCAACCCAGCGTTAGATTTGTATTTACGTCCTCTCATTTTCCCAATTCCTGCACGGATAGTTTTCTTTTTTAGCACAGCCTCGAATGAATCGCCGAAAACTTGCTTCATGGCAACTATAAAGTCTTTTGTCTTGGTGTTTAAAATTTCAGCATCGAAAACTCCGCCTACCTCCATTTTACGACCATATTTTTCTTCTAATGATTTTGCGTCCAAAGTGCCTACCAATGCGGACTTTAATGCGATTAAGAGTTCTTTTTTATTGATTTTTTTGAATAGATTTTTTTCAGATCTGGGAGCATGTGGTCTTCTTCCACCTCGAGTTGAGGCAACGGTAGCTCCAATCCAATTGAAGCTTGATCCATGTCGTGACATTATTTTTCGGGGGACTCTCGAAATTCCTTTTCCGTAAGTTCCTTTCCAATCATGTCTCTTCTTTTTACTAATTCCCGACGCTGAATATTGTGCACCTGCTCCTTCCTTTGCTCCATAAGCTTGAGCAAAAATACCCTTCTGTGCTTCAAATACTTTTAACAGGATATCTGCTCGAATTTTAGAGTTGAAACACTTTGGTAGACTTATGTCCCCTGTGCTCTTTCCGTTTTTATCGTATAATTTGGCTTTCATCTTATTTCTATAACCTCGAATTTTTTTCTATCTTGATATTTAGTTGCCCTTAATGTAGATGTAATAAGAATACCTCTTTTTGCAGGTCCTGGGATGGAGCCTCTTATGACAATATAATCATTCTTGACTTCTCCATAATGCTTAAACCCGCCTTTCTTGTTTATGTCTTTTTCTCCTTTTTTTCCGACTTCTAGTATTGTGTTATTGTAACAAATCCTGTTATGGTATCCTGTTTGCCCCATCTGTGGAGCTCTAAAAGTAACTCTCGAAGGATGCCATGGAGCTAAACTACCTGGTCTTCTTTGTCCCTTCTCACTCTTATGACTCTTTAATGAAATTCCGAATCTCTTCACCGGTCCGCAACTTCCATACCCTTTGGTAACTCCTCTAACGTCAACCATCCCATCTGTGAAAACGTCGGATATTGAAATTTCCTTACCAACCCATGTCTTAACGAAATCTAGCTTCTCGTCTTTATTACCAGATATTCCAATTTCAATTAAATCTACTTTTTTCTTTCCAATTCCGGTTTTGTTTATTCCTGAATATAAAATTACCCTAATATCATCAAAGTCAATGTCTTCCTCTATTTTCCCTACGGTTTTTCCTATTTTTAAACTTTTTTTCAGAGATTTATCGTTAGATACTACTATATCTTTTAGAACTCTGCCATTTTTATAGAATCGTACAGAATATATATTCATGGTTGGACATTCAAGCACAGTTGCTGGGATTGCTATTCTTTTTCCTTGTGTCATCGAATGCTCGGTATCATCTTTTGCCCAAACTGAAACCATACCGACCTTGTATCCAATGAATCCCATGAATCCGACTTTGTCGTTAGTTAAAGGTTTCCAGTTTGCACTGGGTACAACTTTTTTTGCCCTAACCCTAGGGTAAAACTGTAAACTTCCACTGTGTATTCCGTTGTCGTCTGTCATTTTATTATTATTCGGCTAAACCGTATCTCGATAAACTGCTTTATCGACGGTAGTTTTCTCTACCCGACATCTCTTCGTAGCACCAAAGAGGCATCGTGACCAACCAATCACAAAATTATCTTCATCCAAACATTTAAGTTTTGGATGGAACATGAAAGTAATCACAAATAAGGGTATATAAAGTTTTCTCAACGCATTTGTTTAGGGGATATGCCCAATAGATACTTCATCCAATCACACAAATTATTAAATACTCAATTTTCGATTTTTAAGGATGGAATTAATTGCTTTATTGTCAACAGGGAAGGGGACATGGGGGCAGGTCTCGGGGTTGATGCAAAAAGGCGAGTGGGAAAAAATAGTTATTGTCGGACCGTCTTTTGCGAAAGAATTTCAGGTTCATGATGTGCCTTTTGATTTTATTGAGTTTGATTCGAATAAATCTTTGGTTCAGTTAAAAAAAGAATTTGCGAAGAAACTTAGTGGGAAGTTTGCGGGATTGGAAGTTGCGTTGTCTATTGCATCTGGGAACGGGAAGGAGCATATGGCGTTACAGTCGGCTTTGTTGTCAATTCCAGTCGGTATTAGATTTACGGCGTTGACGAAGGATGGGGTTGTGTTTTTGTAGGGTGGGGAGTAGGAAAAGTAGAAAATTAAAGCAAGAGAAAAGACTTGAGGAAAGAGCGAATTCTGTGAGCTGGAAAGTGGTGAGAAAACGTAAGTATGCTGAAATGTCTGAGAGTGGTATTCTTGGGTCCTCGGAGTTGAAGAAATATGATAGAATGTATTCTTATCTTAAAGGGAAGATGCTCGAGTTTGACTTCCCCCCTACACAGACACATCCGAAGAGGGGTGATTACGATTCTATCCGTGTTTCGTATGTAGAACATGGGGGAGTGGCTTAAAAAATTTCAAACTTTCCTAATCTTCAACTCGCATCCCCTTCTCGCCAACATCACAACACAG
>CAYRXX010000009.1:0-15804 GCA_964428375.1 Candidatus Woesearchaeota archaeon | reverse complement strand
GTCGTGTGTTCAAATGGCCCCGAGGGGATTTGAACCCCCGACACCTGGATTAAAAGTCCAGTGCTCTAACCAGGCTGAGCTACGAAGCCATTAAAAGATTATGAGAAATGTGGTTTAAAAACTTGTGGATTTTGTTTCAAAACTTGAATTAGAACTCGATGGACATTGAAATAAAGCAATCTATGAATGCAGCGACTATCATTGCCTCCCTAAACTTATACTAATGCCGATTATTTAAAATAAAACACTTAAATAGGAAAATATCATGAATATTTATGGTCTTAAATGAAAGTATAGGAAACCTGACAATGTTAAAATACCCCTTACCAGCAGAGATGTTAACTAAGATTTCTGGGGTTGTTTTGTTCTTGAAGGCGTTAAGTGTCGTCGCTATTCTTTACGTCATATTTATTATTATAAAGGGTATTATAGCTTGGAGAGAGTTGAAAAAAATCGACCGAATAGAAAAAAGAACCGATGAAATAGTAAATAAAATTAAAAAACTGGATAAAAAACTGGATAAACTAATCCTAAAACGTAGACTTAAGCATTAACTAATATTATTTCTATAGTTGAAACATTAAGCATCTTTCCCTCACTCCCTTTGAACTCTTCGCTTCCTATTTCAATATTTTTAACCGAAACATCCTTGTCGTCTAAAAATTTTCTTCGTGCAACTTCGGCTACATCAACTCCCTTAGATATAAACTTCCCTCTAGCTTTTATTGTAACCTCTTTTGCCCCACTGTTAAATTGCACAACCACCCCCGTAACATAATTCATGAACGGTTTGTTACCGATAAAAATAGAATGCTCTTCAGATTTTTGAGTTTCTCTTGTTTCTTGTTTATTTTGTGTCATCGTTTATAATAATCTTCGTATTTCTTTTAAGCCTTGCAATGTACCCAGCAATCTTATTTCTCATTTTTTTACTCTGGAGTGTGCTTCCAAGCGCCCTTTTATTCTCTTCAAAAGTCTTACCAAAAGAATCACCAGAGCTTTCGATTAATTCTCTCGACGTTCTTTTTATTAACTTTTGTTTTATTCTTCCCATAACCATGGATGAAAAAATCAATTTATAAGTATTGCGGTTGTGAACTTTCGGGGACAGCAGTGATTAAAATCATTTATAATATTAAACCAACATTTTCATTATGATGGATATTGCAAATCCAAGAGCCCCAATAACCAAAAGCCCCACGATGGAAACTTTCGATGTTGTTTTAAATTCCTCGACGGTGGGCTTTCTAAGAAGGTGCCAAACACGAAGATATTGATGGTATTGTGAGACTGTTTTTCTCGATAATTTTTTTATCATAAAACAAATAGATTAATTAGCTTTTTAAAATTATTCCTCGAAGAACTTTATTCCAAGTTCTCCTTCCATATCTTTTCGTCGGACTTCTTCTATTGGGAGCCTCTCGCCTGATATCTGTGAAGATTTAACTCCAGTTATAATCACCATAACTTTTAGGGATTTATCTAGATCTTTCGAGATTTGTGCCCCAGATATTAATTTAGCGTCGGGAGAAAGTTGGTCACCAATTCTTTGAATGACGTGTTTATATTCTTCTAGTGATAAGTCAGTTCCCCCAATAACATTTACAAGTGCTCCCTGTGCGTTTTTTACATCGACATCTAAGAGAGGATTATTCAAGGCCTTATCTACTGCCTCCTCTGCTCGGTTTGAAGAATCCGATTCCCCCATTCCGATTAGAGATACTCCTCCGTCGGCCATTATCGCTCGGATGTCGGCGAAATCTAGATTCACTAAACCAGATGAAGTTACTAGTTCTATAATCCCCTTCACAGCGTTTGTTAGTATCTCGTCGGCAACCTTGAAGGCCGTGGGAAGAGGTAGGTCTGGTGCTAAATCTAAAAGTTTATCGTTTGGAATAACTATCAATGTGTTTGCAATTCCTTCCATTCTTTCTAGCCCTTCCATGGCATTCTCAATTCGCTTTGATCCTTCCACAGTAAATGGAAGTGTAACTACACCAATTACTAATGCCCCTTGTTTCTTAGCAATTTCTGCAACTACGGGTGCTGCCCCTGTTCCGGTTCCTCCACCCATTCCGCAAGTTACAAAGACTAAATCCGAATTTCCTAATTTTTTCTTTATTTCCTGAGATTGCTCTTTTGCAGCTTCTGCTCCTATTCTCGGGTTTGAACCTGCTCCTAACCCCTTGGAGATTTCCCTTCCAATAAGTATTTTATGATCTGCGTTTGCATAAAGTAAATCTTGTGCATCGGTGTTTATTGCGATTATCTCTCCCCCTTTAATCCCCGTTTCTCGCATTCTCGAGGCAGTGTTCCCACCTCCTCCTCCGATTCCAACGACTTTAATTCGTGCGGATTGCCTTTTTAGTATTTGCTCTAATTCTCTATCAATCTCTGAATTAGGATTTGGCTTACGTTCTGGACTTATATTCAATCCTTCATCATCCAAAATATTTTCCATGATTACCTCCTTGTTTTGACTCCATCGTATCCATAAAGATTTAGAGTTTATAATTATTTGTGGGGTGGAATTGATGGGCTATCTTTTTCTTCTACCTTTATGCTTATCTCTAACCCTATGATTTCTTTAAGTTTCGGAATAAACATCTTCACGAATGCTTCGTATTCCTTCGGTACATTAAAAGTCACCTTTTTGTTTAGTATTTCAAAATCAAATATCCTCTTAAATAAAAGTTCTTGAAGCGCATTCACTTTTTCTTTTTCTTCTGTTACCATTCTATTAATCCTGTAGGAATAAATTACCGCCTTGCCTGCGAGTGGATTGTTGAAGTCCAGAAGGGTTCTTCCTCTGTCCGACGATAAAACTTTTACTATTTTTCCATCTAGTGCAATTTGCATTCCACGGACAGGGTTGATTTTTTGTGCGTGTAGGTATTTTGAAGGAATCATTCTTATGAGCGTTGGGTCCCGTTTTCCGAAAGCTTCTTCTGCCTTTAGCTTAACTTCGTATTTTTCTCCAGTTGTTTTTCCTATTATATTCTTATCAAGTCCCTCGGGCAACATTTTTTGTCCTACTGGCACGATGAGTGGTTTAATGCCGTCCGTTTTCATGTTTGCAAGTTTGGCATCCTTTTCTATATTTGTGTCAAATATTTCTCCCGTATTGGTAATTTTCCCCGTGAAGAATATTTCTACGAAGTCGTTTTTTGCGATTCCCATGAATTGTAAAAATTATTCTGGTTTATAAGTTTTGGGCTTGCGTTGTCTCGCTAAGTTTGGATATGTCGTCGTAATTCCAAATATTTAAATATCTGCTTTTTCAAGTTTATTTATGAGTAAGGTTTTTGTTGTTGGCATTTTGTTGTTGTTCTGTCTTGGGTTTGTCGTTGCTGGGAATGAGACAATGATAGGACATATTGGAGACAATGAAGCCACAATAGGGACATTGAGCGATGGATTGTTGGCCTTCGCTGGGGATTTCATTCCTCCAAGGGTTTCCATCAACTCTCCTAGTTCCGGCGTCCGTTATGAAACTTCAAACATTTTTTTTAATATTACAACTGACGAGAATTCTAGTTGTAAATATTCTTTAGACAATGGGAAAACGAATTTTAGCTTAAATCCAAACGTTAATAACCAAAATTTTATTGCGGTAAAGAAACTCGGGAACGGAGAATACTTAGCAAATATTTACTGTAATGATATATTTGGGAACCCCAATGGAAGCCTAAATGTACCTTTTTCTGTCGCTGTTGCCTCTTCTGGGGGAGGTTTGAGCGGCGGTGGAGGTGGTGGAGGTGGTGGAGGTGACATTCCGCCTATTCCTAAAAATGCAAAGCTTGTTGTGGATAGTCATAAATTTAGTATTAGAAGTGTCATTGGGGATAGGAGTATACGAGAATTTAATATCAGAAACACAGGCGATGCTGGTGCATCTGTAAGATTAAGAGTAGAAGGACAAAACATTACAATAAAAAACGGAACAATATTAAGCTTCGATAAGTTTGTTGGACTTAGTCTGAATAATTCGAAAATTGAAAAGGGAAAAAGCATTAAGGTTGTCGCTCATATCTTAGCACCCGATATTTTGGGGGTTTTCGTAGGCAAGATTATAATAGACAGCGGAAAGTCCAAGATAACAATTCCGATTATTATTAATACCCAAAGCAAGGAGACAATTTTTGATGTTGCAGCGACTGTAATTAACAATAAAATTTATAATGACGAAAAGGTTCGGACTCAAATAGATTTATTGCCCGTTGGGGAAAAGGGCATAGATATAACTCTAAAATATAAAATTAAGGATTTTAGTGGAAAGGTTTATTCCGAAAAGAGCGAGACTTTTTATGTTCGCGGTCCGATGTCGTTCGTCAGAGCATTTCCTACTAAAAATTTGCCCCCAAATCACTATGTGGTTGCGGTCCAAATGATTTATCTTGGAGGATTTGCTTCTGCGTCTTCACAATTTGAGGTCGTTGGAAAATCTGCTGATTATGGTTGGACATCTCATAAATGGATTTATTTTAGTATTATTTCTTTTGTAATCTCTGCGAGTGTCTTCTTCGGGATGAGACTAAGGAAAATGCGAGAATATAAAAAAGAATGAATACTACTGATTATATGAAAAATAGGTTAATTATATTAGTTTTAATCGGGATTCTTCTCCCATTATCTTTTGCAATTTCATCTTCCACGAACCATAACGGCTTCGAAGTAAATAGTGCTTTTGTAAAATTGTCCTTGAAGCAAAATGAAAGTGTGGTCCGACATGTTGAAATCACAAGTCATGAGGCTCGCAACTTTAAAATTAGAGTCATTGGAACGGACGCTATCTCGGTTGGAGAAAAGGAATTTGAAATGGGGAAAGGGGAGAAAAAAATCATCAATATTAGTATGGATAGTTATGGGAAAGCTCCTGGTGTTTATTTTGGCAAATTAATTATTTCTGGAGATGACGACGTGGCGATTCCGGTGATTATGGACGTGGAGTCTTCTGACGTTCTATTCGATGGAACTCTTAATGTCCCTATTGATGACGTAAATATATATAGTGGGGAAAATATGGCTATCGATAATAAAGTATTTAATTTAGATAATATTGGAGCTAAGAATGTGCAGGTAACTTATTTATTGAAAAGTTTTGATGGGAAGACTATCTTTTCTGACGAGCAGAATATTGTGGTGCAAGGACATATTTCAAACACAGAAGTTGTATCAATCCCAAAAGATACAGCTCCAGGTGATTATTTATTTATTGCAATTATGAAATATAAGAATTCTGTTGGGACTACCAGCTATTTTTTTAATATCAAGAAGAAACCCGTCGCCGAGTCCTCTACAAGTTCTTTCGCGTGGATAGCAGTTATTGCACTTATTTTACTAATCTTTTTCGTTATTTACTACACGCTAAAAAGGGACAGTGTTTTATTGGAGTTAAAAAGGCAATATCAAGAAGAAATAGAAGCAAGAAGGGGGGAATTGAGACGGGAACAATTAATGTTATCCGATTTGAAGAATAAAGAAAGAACAACTATCCTCAAAAAAATTAAGGAAAAATACAAGGAAAAAAAGCGAGCTACTAGAAAAATTTACAAACACCGTGTAGCAATTGCCAAAAAATTGAAGAAGGAGAAAAGGCTAAACGAGATAGATGTAAAATTAAGGGAATGGAAAAAGGCGGGATATAATATCGGCGAGATTGAGTCTCCAAAAAACATATCTAAAAAATCATTGTTAAAAAAATATAGGGAAGAGGGATATAACCTATAAATTTAAAAATAAATTAAACTATAAAAATGAAGATGGTGAATAAAAAAGTAGTGAAAGTTCCTAAAAAATCTCCGACTCAGGTCAGAAAAGATTTAGAACTTTTTGAAAAGGGAGTTGAGAGGCTGAAGGAGCTCGAGGCTGAGTTGAATTCTATGGATACTCGTGGGTTCTCTGGAGATGAGCAGAAAATCAGAATGAAGTTAAAAAATGTCTCGGACATCCCTGCTATTGAAAAAGACATCAAGACTCTGCGGGCGAAAATAGATGGCAAGTATAGGCCGAGAAGAAAGCGAAAATCCAAGGTTGTAGGAGAGCTGAAAGATTTAAGTGATAAAATCGATAGCCTTAAGCGTCGTGTTGGGACTAAGAATAATTCAAAAATAGAAGAACAGTTGGCAAAACTCAACGAAAGGCTGGAAAATATGAAAAGGGCGTCTTCTAAAAAACGAGGATTTATTGACAGCAACGTTGGAGTTATTGTGGATACCGATTTTAACTCGTTTCTTGTAGACGTTAAAGCTAAGCTCTCGAATAGAATTCGGGGGAAAGAAGAAGAAATAGAAGAGGTACTACGTAGTGATTTACAGAAGAGAGAGATGAATTTTAAGAAAAGGCATGACGACTTGATTAGGGATTTCAATTTGAAAAAGAAGAAGATGACGGATGATTTTGAGAAGAAGTATGAGATGAAAATTAAAACTTCTTTAAAGCATGAAGTCGCAGAAAAGTTTAATAGTGAGTTAAAAAAGAAATTGGATAGTGAAAAAGTAGAGCTGGGAAAAAGGTATCGATCATTGTTAAAAGAACATGCCGAAAACAAATTAAAAAGGGACGAAGATGAGTTAAAAAGAAAGTTAGAAAAAAGAGTTGAATTGCTAAAGAATGATTTTTCTAAGGCTCACAGCAAGGATGAGAAGGAGCTTGTGGATAAGTATAATTTAAAACTTAATGCCTTGGAGAACAAAAGGAGATTGCTCGAAGATAGGCAAAGGCAATTTGAGAAAAACCGGGTATTGAAAGAAAAACTTCTCGAGAAAAAAATCCGAGCAGAAAAAATAAGGATGGAGTCTAAGATAAAGAAGGAAGAGGAGAGGGCAGACAAGAATATTGAAGAAAGGGAAAAGAACACTACCGCGAGAATTGCAAAGGCGGAGGCGCGGGAAGAAGAGAAGGAGAAAGAAGCAAGTAAAGAGATTGAAGAGAAAGAGAAAGAAGCAAGTGTGCGAATTGGCATAAGAGAAAGGTTGCTAAATAATAAAATAGAAAAGAGCGAAAAATTGAGCAATGATCTTAAACGAAAAATTGAGGAGAATAGTTTAATTTTGAAAGAGAAAGAGAAAGAACTCTGGGATGAAATGAATAAAAATATTTTAAAAGAAAAGAACAGATTAACAGAGAACTTTCATGCTAATCTGGAGAAAGAGCTTGCCGAAAAGGAGAAGAGCATGAGAGCTGCATTGAGAGGAGAATATGATCTAATGTTAAAACAAAAGATTGCCGAACATGAGAGCGAGTTAAAAAAGAAAAAGCTTGATTTGGAATTAGAAATTCAGAGAAAAATGAAAGAAGCTTTAAGTTGATTTGGAATTAGAAGTTCAGAGGGAAATTGGATAAATCTTAAGTTGATTTAATACTCGTGAATTTCGAATCTCAAGAGTCCCGCAACTCCACCAAGATTGTCAAACTGAACTCCTTCTGCGGTTTCGTTTGTTACGATATAAATTTCTGCTGAGGATGCCTTTGCTAATTTCTCTAACATTCTTACCTTTTCCCTCGGGAGGGATTTTGAAATAATCAATTTTCCGACGGCGCCACGGTTAAGTCTATCTTCAACTTCTGCCTCGCCGTAAGAAACCTTATTTGGCTCCTTTGCTAATTTTTCAAAAAATAAATCTAAAATTACTCTCTGTTTTGTTATCTCTTGCTCAGCGAGGGTGTCCGAGCATCTTTCAACCAATTCTTGGAGTCCGTGCATCCCCGTTCCGCCAATATCTCTTACCGCTATAACTTTATTTTTTAGCTGGGTTACCAATTGCCCCTGTTCTAAAAATTCGTCTTTTGTGGGAATTGGTCCGCCGACGAGAATTCCTTTTAACTTTTTGTTGTCCCAAAAATGTTCCTTCATCGCTTCGGCAACTCTCTTGAAAAATTCTTTCGCTGCACTTTCTCTTATTCTTGCAAAGCGCTGTGCAGAGTTATGAACGATTAATCCGTTTGCAATAAAATTATTATCAGCGACGGAGATATCAACCATATTAACCTTTTTTTTGGACTTTTCAATACTATTAATCTGAACTGGTAAAACGGGATATTCACAAAATTCGTTAAGTTTCTTGAATAACTTTTTATCTTCTATGTTCTTGAGGATTGATTCTCTGAATGTTTCTTTGCTCATCATTCTTTTATTCTGAAAAAATCCGCTCACTTTCGGGAATACTTCTCTTGTATTATACCCATAATCCTCTACGATATTCTTGATTCTTGAACCCGATATTATAAATTGTCGCACATTTGATTTAGCTGTTTTTTTATTTATTAGTTTTTTTAGTTTCTCCGATTTTGCGGACGAGGAAAACCCTATATTTTTTTCAAACAATTCTATTGACTTTTTTTCTGTTATGTCGACGGTAAATCTCGGGTTGTCGCTATATGGGTTTCTCCGATTATCGTATTCTCGCAATGATGCTATAATCCCAAATCTTAAAAGTATTAATTGAATTTGCTGAGCAAGGATTTTATTATTTATTCCAAGTCCGATTCCCCTTTTGGTGTGAATATATCCTTCTGCATCAAAAAACCCTTTTACAAAAGAGGACACTATCCTATTATCTGATTTTAATATTTTTTCGGGGACGGTAGAATCGCGTGCATTTTTTAATTCTGGGAATTCTTTTTTTATTAAACGCACTAATGCACTATTTGAAAACCTTAATTGATAATAGTGTTTATCCTCCCGATATTTAAAACTGGATTTATAATTGTAATATTTATCAAATTTCTTCTTGTATGATAAGGCGACTTGTTCGTCCTGCTCGAAAAAAGTAACTCTTCCCCTGTCTATGCTTCCGTCTCCAGCGAAATAGCCGAGAAACTGGGATAGGTTTTTATCGACGCTGTTCGGTAATAATATTTCGTTTGCCACATACGGCTTACAATGTTGCTTCAAAAATAAATTAAAATTGATATCTAATAATCGGCATATTCTTTTTAGAATATTTAAATTTAAATTTCGTTTGCCTAATTCTATTGTAGATATTGCTGCTTGGGTTATCTTCAGTTTTTTAGCGAGTTGTTTTTGGTGTAGCTTTTTAACTAACCGTTGTTTTTTTATCAACCGCATCCCCTCGCTATTAATCGTAAAAGAATTATAATATTTATTTATGTCTAAATTTATTTTAATTGGTTTGGTTTCTATCTTCTCTGGCATTATCAATTTATCCGTTATCTTAATTTCTTGAGCTGGTTTTTCCACGATGCCATCGTCGGTAGAGACATAGAATAGATGGTCCTTGCTTGACTCAATTTCAATACGGGGATTCTTTGTAATTATTTTATATACCTCATCTTTTTTCACAGCCCATTTGTCTGTTATTTTTGAACTGTTAAATGAAAAGTTATTCAACGAAAGAGAGTTAACAACGTCGTGGTTTTTGCAATTCTGTATTTTAATTATTGAGCCAGAAGATAGTTGAACTAAAGAGTCTGGAGAAAGACATTGTCCCCCGCATTTCGTTTTTCCCGGAATTCCCGAGGTCATGTGTTGTAATTTTCTTATGCTTTTTCCATCCAACATTCCAATAGACGCCTCGTTTCTTTCAATAATCAAAAGCCCATAAACCTCGTCGGTTTCCAGCATTTCTTTTAATGGTTCGGTGACAAAGGTTTGGTCGCATCTGTAAATTTTAATTTTTAATTTTTTCGGTGGCTCAATCGCCCAGACTTCTAATGATTCTCTTCCGTCGGGGAGTGTGACATTCCCCGAATATACCGCCAATCCGTTTTCGGGGGTTCGTCCGATTTCTTTTAATTTTCTTATCGCTCGTTCTAGTGCATTGATAACATTCTTCCGTGTCCCCGTGGATTTGATATTAGTGGCCGTTCCTTTTTCGTCTTCAAGTTGTTTTGTCGTTTGCGTCAGCGTCGCTCCAGCTGGGACTAAGACTGTAATTAGTTCCGTGTGTCGTCCTCGGTAGGATTCAAGTTCTTCGATTGTTACTTCGAGCTCGTATTTTTCTGCTTCGTTCATGAGAGAAGAAGGGAATTGGTGTTTTTAAAGAATTTGGGGGGGGGCTTGGGGAAAGTTTATAATACAACTTGGGTATACTCTCTCATGTGCGGAATAACTGCAGTATTTGGTGATGTAAAGAAAAAGGAAGAGTTTGTTAAAACTTCTTTAGACAAGGTGAAACATAGAGGGTCTAGCCTTCTTGAATACGAGCTTTTTGATAAGGGTGCGTTCGGAACCAATCGATTACCTATTGTCGGCAGAGTCGAGGGGAGGCAGCCATTGCATAATGAAGATGAAACAATTTTTGCAATACAAAATGGAGAGATTTTTAATTATAAAAAGTTAAGAAAAGATTTAGAAAAAAAATATCATGTATTTAAGACAGATTGCGATACCGAGGTTCTTGTTCATTTATATGAGGAATATGGAGAGAAAATGGTTGATAAAATTGACTCTGAAATGTTTGCATTTATTATATATGATGCGAAGAAAAATAATTTTTTGGTTGGAAGAGATCGTTTTGGAATAAAGCCTCTTTTTTATTCCAAAGTTAATGGTAATATTTATTTTGCGTCTGAGCTTAAACAATTATCCCAATTTAATTATATTGACAAAATAGAGATTTTTCCAAAAGGGCATTATATGATTAATGGCAAATTAAAAAAATACTACGAGCTGACCTCCAGTAATTCAGTTAAAAGCCTTGATGTTGCCAAAAAAAGATTAACCAAGCTTATTGTGCAAGCCGTTAAAAAAAGAGTTGATACGGATTTGCCAATTGCGGTATTATTTAGTGGAGGAATTGATAGTAGCCTAATAATGGAGATTGCTACGAGATTTCATAAGGATGTTACAGCATTTATCCTCGGCATCCCTGGCTCTCCCGATTATGAAGCGGCATTGAGATTGTGTAAGGACAACAATTATAAATATCAAATAGTTTATCCCTCTGAAAAATATTCTGAAGAAATAGCCGAAATAATATATCATCTAGAATTGTATGAAGCCCAAGTTATTAGGCAATCTTTTTCGCTAAATACTTTATCAAAGGCAGTTGTCAGAGCTGGATATAAAATTGCCCTTGTGGGTGATGCGTCCGATGAAATTTTTGCTGGTTACAATGAATTTTGTAATGTAAGAGATGTGGACATAAATAAAGGATGTATGATAATGACTCAGGATCTTGAAAAGAGCCATAATGTAAGACTAGATCGTATGACAATGAAACATACTCTTGAGGTAAGAGCCCCATTCTTTGATACTGAATTAGTTGATTTTGCCTTTAAGATAGATGGGAAATTAAAAGTAAAGAGAGAAAACCATCAGATTATAACCAAGTATATTTTAAGAGAAGTAGCTTCCCAATTTTTGCCAGATTATACTACATGGAGATATAAAATTGCTTTTTCAAATGGAGCAGGAATGGATGTCGGGTTTAATTTTCGAGCACAAGATGGAGGTGTGGCTAAGTCCATTCTGTCTCAGAGAAAAGTGGACACCTCTTCTAAGATACCAAAAGAATATGGATTTATAACTGATGAAGAAAAGATTTATTTTCAAATATACGAAAAAAATAAGTACAATAAGCTAGACAACAATTATGAAAGAATAATCACAAAAGATAATCTTTCTCTTATTAACAACAACTATTCTCGTAAGAAAATTCTTGTAGCTGAGTTCGGAAAGTTACCTTTGTATTATCCAATATATTTTGCGCAGCAAAAAGAAATTTATAAAAAACATAATCTTGATGTGGATTTTATTTCTACAGGAGGAGATGACTTGACCTACAATTCTTTGTTTGATGGTTCGGCACAAATAGGCATTGCAGATCCCATTTTTACATTTGCTGAACAAAAAACACAAGTTAAGGGAAAAATTTTAGCCCAGTTAATAGGGAGGGTCCCATTTGTCGCCGTTACTCTAAATCCAAATATTAAAATTAATAAAATTGATGATTTGAAAAAATACAAAATTGGGACTTTCCAAAAATTTTCAACATGCCACACTCTTATGAAGGGGATTCTTCCCAATGTAGACTTAAAGCCAATTAAATATTCAAATATTTTAGGTGAATTGAAAGATAGAAAAATAGATATTGCGATTGTTATTCCAGAATATGCCTATGACTTAGCCGCAAAAGGAGGACATATAATATTTACTTTTGAAGATTATTTTAAAGAATATCTCCTAACCGGGATTAATGTCGCAGATAATCTGGATCCCGATTATTTTGAAGCAGTTAAGTTGTTTAGGATATCAATTAAGGAATCCATAAACTACATTAAAAAGAATAAAAAGGAAGCCCTTACATTTTTCAAAAAAGAATTTCCGGAGCTTCTTAATCACAGGGAAATACTTGAAAATACTTGTCAATTATGGAATCCAAAATTAACAATAACAAAAGAGGCCACTAGAAACGCTATAAGATATTGGAAGAAAGTCTACCCATGGTTGCTAAAATCCAATCTTCCGCAGTTTATGGAACCGAGGTCCGAAGATAGAATAATGGCAATGCTTTGTAAGAAGAAGATTTCTAGAGATATACCGTATAGGGAAGATGCAATGGCAAATATAATAAGAGAGAAAATGAATCACAATAAACCAATTCCGTTGGTAGGGTTTTGGGGAGCATCTAATAAATGTAAAATTGATGATAATGATATCAATGCCGTTAATAAATTTGCAACCTTAAACGAACAAATAAAGAAGGTTTACAACAAGGGATTAGGTATAACTTTTATTCTTGCAGATGAACATGCGAGATTAAATCAGTTTGGTAGTGATAAATATTCCGAATATTTAAAAAATATTTCTTATAAAATGAAATCCCTGGGTTTTGATGTTGTTTATTTAAGTAAGTTATGGAAAGAAATAGGTTTTAATGACAAGTTGCTTACGAAAGAAATTAAGAAATTAAAAAAGTCAGAATGGTCGGATGTAAAAAAAAGAAGGAGCATGGAGAACTCTGCAAAACATTTAAACATAGGAGACTATATTGAAGAGGCAAAAAGATACTATGTATGCAGGAAATATGAGTCGGGAATAATCGAGAAAAAATATCCCAATTATATATTTTTTACACACTCGGATGATACGTATCAAGAAATTTTCCCAGATCTTCCAACCGTATATCTTTGGATAGATAAACCTGGGAAGCAAGAGTTGCCATGGTTTAATACGAAAGTTTATAATAAAGAAGGAACTAACTCAAGATAATAATATGGCAGAAAGGAAGAAAAATATTGTTCTTATATCGGGAACTCAGATGGAATCTACCATTCAGCACCTTGGGGGATTGATAAAAAAAGACTATGAGGTGTCTTATTTGTTTCTTGGTACAAAAACGGGAGAATTGCCCGGAATTTACCCGAAAAGTTTGAAGGATGACATAATAACTTTTATAATTAAAAATAAGCCGATTGTAATTGGAGTATCTATAATTGACTATGAAGAAAAAAGAATTTGCGACTTAATAAGATATATGCGGAGCAACAAGGAGATTCAAAAACTTAGTTTAAAATTAATAGTTGGAGGGGCCCAAGTTATAGAATATCCCAAGAGATATTTAGATAAGGAGGGAGTTGATATAGTATGTTATTCGAGAGGGTGGAATTTTTTAGAAATCATAAAAGGGATCGATAAAAAACAATTAAGGGATGTTAAAGGAATATGGATAAAAAATAAAAAAAAAATGAATCTTGCACCTGACTTAACAGTTTCTATTAAGAACCAGCCACTTCCAGATTATTCTCTAAAAAATACTTATAAGATATACAACAAGAGATTAGTTAATGCTCAAAACTCAGGAATAATGCCTTCTGATCATCATCAATATCCCCATAAAAACAGTGCGGTAGTGGTGATTAGCGAAGGATGTATTAATAATTGTGAGTATTGTAGTATCTATCAGCAAGACGTAAGGTTTAAAGCTTATTCCAGTAAACGTACTAAATATAGCTATAGAACCCCTAGAGATGCAGTAAATGTAATAAAGAAATTTATTAAAAATAATAAAAAAACTGAATATGTTGTTTTTAATGATAATGATTTAGCAATGCTGAGTATTGATGATACAGAAAAGTTGATGAAATTATATAAAAAAGAAATTGGATTACCTTTTTATTGTCAATGTTCACCAAACACATTAAAAAGGGGGCATATTGAGGCCTTTGTAAAAGGTGGCTTAGATATGTTAGAAATAGGGGTTCAGGGTAGTCAAAAATCAAATGTTGCAAGTAAGTATCATAGGTGGACAACTGATGAGATGGCTTTTGATTTTGTCAGGAATACTGTTCCTTATTTAGAGAGGAGGAATAAGGATGGAGAGGTTACTAGAAAGGGGATAAAGATAGGGATGGATTTCATAAATGGTAATTCTGCACAAAATAAGGAAAGTCTTATGTCTACAATTGATTTTATTCAGAAAGTTACCATATTAATTGATGCAATTTCCAAAAAAACCGGTAGCTGGAATGTAGCCATGCATAATTTGACATTAGACGAAGAAAGAGATCTGGCTAAAGAATATGCGAAAGTATCTAAGAAGATTTCAGTAGGCACACCCAGTGAATCCGACTATCACAATGCCACCATCGAAAACTTTTTTAAATTTAAAGAATTCTATTTAAACATACTCCTGGGATGGCTGAATGGCGTTAATGATCAAAACCACATTGGACATCTTCCAAGGAAATTGGCTGACTTTAAAAAATTAATAGAGAAGCGAGATCTAAATAAATTACTATTGTTAGTTAAAAAACTTGAGAAGGGGCATAGGGAGACTTTAAGTTTACTTATAGATGAAGATGTTTATAAGTATCTAAATTCTGAAGAAGGCAAGGTGGTTCTTCTAAAGATTGATTCTCTGTTAGAGAGGGATACGGTTTTTTCTTTTCACAGAAAAGGCAGATACGATTATGACTGGGCATGGGCCGAGAAATGTATCCAATAAGATAAAGTCTATAAAATTATAATAGTACTAAATATGAGCTCCGATTAAAAGAAGCTCAAAACACCTTTCTGAATTAAATAAAAAGCGATACCAATTATAATAAATGACGGGATATTTATCGTCCCAGAAGAAAAAATAACTATGGAAGAAATAATATCAATTACGCTTGCGATATCTCCGCCCCACGCAAAAGGAAATGCCTTCAAAAATAACATAATTGTTAAAAGGAAAATTAAGCCCATAATAGGTATAGGCTCATAAGCCCATTTTATTACTAATAAAACTCCCAATATTAAATCTATATTACCTAGAAATGCGATAAAACTAGAACTGCTAACATAATTATTTTTGTACTTCTTATTTTCTTCATAGTTAAACAGGGAATCATAAACCAAAAGAATTAAAATTGATATCCCCGATAATTGCATAATTGGGTTCATAGAGATAGTACCTCTAATGAGAAATAAAAAAGCCAGCATTAAAAAGAATACAAGCTGTTTGTCCATTTTTAAAATAGTTCGGTTGCCCTTATAAAGACTATTGAAATTAATAATAAGTTTTGTGATAATCTTGTTTTTAATCTTTTGCTTATGCCCCTACAAAAGGAGTCTAAGGCAGTGAAAAATATTTCTAATTGGATTTGTGTAATCCCAAGAAACAGTTATTATGAGAATTTAGTTGTAGCGACAATTTTTACAAAAGATGTTATAGTATTTTGATAAAAATCTAAGTTGCTGTTAAAGAATATAAAAATCTTTTGACTTGTTATGAAGACGAGCAACCCCCTAAGGGCTCTTGGTGTATTTTCAAACCTTCCTTAAAACTGGCAAGTTTTTTTAGGATTCAAGTTCTTCGATTGTTACTTCGAGCTCGTATTTTTCTGCTTCGTTCA
>CAYRXX010000008.1:4508-19788 GCA_964428375.1 Candidatus Woesearchaeota archaeon | reverse complement strand
GGAGGTGAGTTTCTGTTGTGGCATTCTAAAAAGAATTAGATAGATAGGAAATTGCTTTATATTTTTATATATTTAATCGGCTGATTCCTATTGTTCTCTATCTGAAATTCTTTTTGCTAAGAGAATTAAGATTAAAATTAAGAGAATTAATATCCCAATTCCTAAAACCCACCACGTTAAAGTTATTATCTTCGTTCTGTCGTCCGTGGTATTGGCGTTGTTTAAAACGATATTGGAAGTCACAGGTGAGATGGTGTTTCTTTGTCTTGTAATGGGTTGTAGTATTTTCTTATAATATTTTTTCTCTTCGTTATTTCTGTGGTGTCTCGGTTTTTCTTTCGTGCAAGCTTTATTCGTAACTCGTGGACCCTCTTTCCCGTTCTTTCCTATTTCTAAGATTGAGATGGTATGACATTCTCCACTTATTAGATTTGTCGCCCTGAAGTTTTCCATAGTCCCGTTTTGAACTAATATTTGATCTAAAAATACGAGATTGTTAGAAAAATTCTCGTCGCTGTTCTGCCATTGCCAAAGAAGGCTGGTTGATGTTTTTTCTTTTAGAAATAGTCCAGAGATTTTCCCGTTGAAAGTGTTGTTTATCGACGCGTTGTATGGGTGGACGGTGAAGTTTACCCATGTGCTACTGGAAGAGCTCGCAGTTGATAGGGTTGCGAATCCAGATAGTAGAATTATTAGTATTAGGGCTCTTAGTGTTGTTTTTATCATGTAATAGTTACGACACTTCCCTTTAAAAGTTTTGTGATTATGTCATTTTAGAGTGATATGTGGATAACCTAAGCTTTTTATAGAAAGTTGGACAGGTAAGGTTATGAAAAAGATTCCTCAAGACATCGTCGGTAATATTGCAATTCTTAAATTCCCGAGGGGCATGTTTTGGATTGTGAAGAAGATTAAGGCTATGGTTTTTTTGAAAAAAAACAAAACTGTTAGTACTGTTGTGGAAAAAGTTGGAAAAATTTCGGGAGAATTACGACTTCCTACGATGAGGTATCTCGCTGGGAATAGGACATATACAGCTATCTATAAGGAAAATGGGTGTTTTTTTAAGTTTGATATTAATAAAAGTTATTTTTCTCCTCGACTTTCAAATGAGCGGAAGGTTGTTGCTGATGAGGTTGTTGCTTTAATCAAGAAAAAGAGTGCAAATATTCTTGTTATGTTCGCGGGCATTGCTCCTTATCCTATTATCGTGGCTAAGAAAATTAAGAGTGCTGGGAAAACAGCGACGGTATTTTCAAATGAGTTGAATGAGGACGCTAACTTTGCGGCGAAAGAAAATGTCCGTTTGAATAAGTTGGACGATAAAATTATTCTAATTTCAGGAGATGCGAGTAAAATACCTAGTAAAGTGAAGAGGATGCAATCTGTTGAGGGACATAAAAAGAGTATGCCGTCGAATTTTGATATTATTTTAATGCCTCGCCCAAACTTGAAAGAGACATTTTTAAAAACTGCGCTTAAGCTTTCTAAGAGGGGGACTACTGTTTTTTATCATGGGTTTGGGACGAAGGAGAAAGTATTAGGGGAAATTGGACGAGATTGTGGTGCGAGGATTGGGAGGATTAAGATAAGAAAGGCTGGAGATATTGGTCCTCATGAATTTAGGTGGCAAGCGGTTTTTAGAGTTAAGTAATTATTTTTTTAATTCAGCTATGACGGAGATTCCAGAAGCTAAAATCTTCCCGTTTTGGATCCAGTTTAAATTAAAAGAGGTAAGTCCTCTTCTTTCTTTGCTGTCTCCTATTAAAATTTCTAATTCTCCATATTGCGGTTTTTCGTGTAAGGCAAAGCCTTGGGAGAGATGGATTCCTGCTGTGCTGTTTTTTGAAGCATAATCAGATAGGGCACTTGCCGATAATGATGCCAGATACATAGAGGGAATTTCTCTTGTAGATTGTGCTCCGAGAGATTCCAAATACAACTTAGTATTTGTATTAGTAAGTTCTGTGAGGTATTTGTGAGAAATGTTTCTGACGACGTTTTCTGCTATTTTGTGTTCTGAAGTGGTCCCTTTGATATTGCAGATTATTTCGTTCTCTCGTATTATTTGATAATGAACTTTGTTTCCCAATAGTTCTTCTTTGATGTCGAGAGTGTCTTTATTGAAGCTTGGTTTTTTAAAAGATATCTTGTCGATAGAAGTAAGTCCTGGCATTTTTAATTGAACAAAGGATGCAATATACATTCCCGGAGCTATGATGTCGTTTAATCCATAGCCTTGGGCAGCTTTTTTGTTTGTATGAATTGGGTTGTTGTCTTGAACAGCATTGATGTATTTTGTCCAATTTTTAGTATTTACATATACATTATTCATTCTATAGTTACGACATGCGAATTTAAAAATCTTTCTAATTCTCACTAGATTTTTTTATTGCCATTGGGGCTTCTCCCCCGTGCCATGTAAATCTAGGTCGCACTCTCATTGGGTAAATTCTTTCAGAGTTGTCGTCGAGGATAATGGCGCTTCCTTTTAGGTGTGGTAGTGCGTTTAATTTTGTTGCAATGTCGCTTCTCATGTAGCTTTGGGTTACGTCATTTAAGGCATCCACGTCTGCTCGAGCGGTTACTCTGTGAGAAATTACAATATCGCTTTGAGTCATGGCGTCTGTGTGTATTTTTCCTGGTTGTTGCGTCGCTAAGACCATCGAAACTCCAGGTTGTCTTCCTTCTCTTAGTAGTTGGACTAATGCATTGGTTGCAGGAGTTGTCCCGACGGACTCGTGCGGTAAAAATTCGTGTGCTTCATCTATAAAAATCCAGACTAATGGCATTTTTCGAACAACTTGAAACCTTGCGTAATCGACACCGTGCGAGACTGCTGAGATTTCTTCTTCTTTTCTGGCTTTCATTCTTTCGTTAAAAATTTTTTTGGAGACAAGTCCTATAATTAGTGCTCGAACATTGAATGCTCCAAGGGAAGCATACATCGACAAGTCAATAACAGTTGTCGTTCCTGCTTCAATTAGATCTCGGATGCTTGTCCCCTTTTCCTCATCAAAAACTTTCCATGTTTTTGCGGCGTCGAAGAGTGCGCTTGTTGTGTTTTTGGTTTCTTGGCTTATGTTGGTTGCTCTTTCGATTAATCCGTGAATCTCTTTAAAACCGAAGCCTTTTATTTCTCCCTTTGAGATGGAGGCTCGTAATTCTGATATTACACCTTCGATTAGAACGGCTATATTATCTGTGAAATTTAATTCGAATAAAGATACCCAGTCACTTGGTTCTAATTCTGAGATTTTTATTGCAAATTCTGCATCTACATCCACTCCCTTATCTTTGAATTCGTTGTAATATCCGAAGGGGGCAAAGACTCGAACTTTCACATTTTTTGATGATAGGTTCCATTCTGACAATAGCTCTTCATCTTTAACGTTTTTGTATTTCATTGTCCAGTAAATTCCCATAGTATCGAAGATTAGGGAAGCGATGTTCCCGGACTCTTCTGCGCCTAAGTCCCCTAATGCTTCAGCCATTGTTCCGAGTGTGTAACTTTTTCCGCTTCCTCTTTTCCCTGAAACCAAAACAACATGGCTTCTTGCAACGTCCATATAAATTGGGTTTGATAGGCTTGTGTAGTTTCCCATTGTTACAAAACTTTTACCTAAGAAGGCTAGTCCTCTTTTCCCAAAATCTTTTTTGTCACTTGCGTTTCTTCCAATGATTAAATCGAATGCCATATTAGGAGATAGAATTAAAACTAATAAACCTTCCGCACGTTACCAGATTCTGATACTGATTTTTTCGTTGCTAATTGCTCCATCGCTTCGCAATACCTTTACAACGTAATCTTTTGCCAGAACATTAACGGAGTTGGGGACGGTTTTATTCATGGTTAGCTCTGGCATATCTTCTGGGACTATTTCAAAATCAAAAATTCCTGCGATTTTTAAGTCTTTTTTAAGTCCGTCATAATTGGAATAATATTTGTCTCGCATTTTTTTTAGCTTGGAATAGGAAACGACTTGTAATTCAGCTACTTGCCCGAGCGTGAAGTTATTTAGGACGGTGCAAGATGCCAATGGGGTGTTGTTAAATTCGGGCGATATGGCGACTCTAAAATATTTCCCTGATTTGTTCATGTTTAAAGAATCTCCACTTATAGCTGAGGCTATTTTTGTGCCTCCGAGTTTTGTTACTAAGCTATTGCTGTTGGTTATTGAATATTCAAAGAGTGATGACGGAAGATTTATGTAAAAGCAAGGTGCATTGCCTGTGTAGTTTGTCTTGACAAAAACGGTAGAGAGATTTGTATTAACAGTTTCTGTAAAAGAATTGTAAAGTTGTCCAAGTGCGGAAGTGGGAAGTGCGGAGCTTGTCCATGGATTTATATACATGAACAAAAAGAAAACAAATCCCATAAAAAACACGAAGGAGATGACCATTTCGAAATGTCCGAATCCGTGCTTGCCTCTCATTGAGGAGGGAGTTTCTTTATGTTTATATAATTATTCTTTATACATTATCCGAAAAATGCCCTAACTCCAGTCGTGATTAATAGTGTCGAGGTCAGGAGGATGAACGAATGCTTTATTCCTGCTTTAAGCGTTCCCTCTGCGATTTTCCCAATGACAAGTCCAGCGAAAAAGGATTGGACTAAAAGCATAAAGAAAAGTGGCATTGCGAATTGTTCAGGATTCATTTTTGTTACGCTCATACTTAACCCCTTGGTGGTTTGGAGGTCGCCGACTAGGGGTAGAATTTTAAATTCCATCACAAGCATAATTATAATAAAAATGAAAAAAATCATATATCCCTGAGTTATCAAATTAGAGACTCCCGCTGCTCTTTCTTTTCTGAGTTTATCTACTTGTGCTACGGAGTCAGCGACGGATTCCAGTACTTCTTCTATGTTTCCCCCTGCTTTTTCCGCTTCTGAAATTAGGCTGACTGCTCTTGATATAACGGGACTGTTTGTTTCTTTGGCAAAGGTCAAGAGGGCTTCTGTGAGCGTTATACCGATGGTAAGTTGGTTTGCTAATTTTGAAATGTGTGGGCTGAGTGGTCCGTATGCACGATTTTTTAGATTGATAATTCCTTTGCTGATTGGTGTTCCGGATCGAACGGTTTCTACTAGATCTCGCATAAAGGCTAAAAATTTGTCCTCTTTCGCTTGTTGCCTATTTTGTCTTAGCATAAAACTGATCATAAAAGGTATAATCGTCAGCAACAATGAGACTACAAGAAGAAATTTTAATAACTCTCCAGAATACAAATTCCACGAGATTGTTGCAGCTATTATTCCTGCCACTATTCCCATCCAGTGCATTGCTCCTAGTTTCATTGTTTGTGTTTTTCCTGGTTTATTGTCATTATACTCTTGGTTGTTTTATATTTAATACTACGATAAAGACTATATTCGCTACGACAATTCCGCCGATTGTGAAAAACATTATGGCGGTTATTCCAAGCCCCCCCATCCCGAGCCCAGCGACATTCATAATTATGAACATCATCATTAGAATCAGTGGAGCTGCGATTAAAATTGAGATATAGACGTCCATGAATGTTCCAGCAAGTCCCGTGTATTTTTGTCGTTCTAGTCGGTAATCCACAAGAAAGCTTTCAGATTTCTTTTTTAGGTAATTCCCAAGAGAACCTCCTGAACTTATATTTGTTGCTAACCCTGAAAATAGTTCTGATAGTTTTTTGTTTGAGGTTTTTTTGGCTATATCTTTTAGGGAGGTTACCATGTCGTATCCATATATCTCTGTCTGCATGATTACCTTTCTCATTTCTGCTCCAATGTTGGGGTATTCACGAGATGTTGAAATTATTTTAAAAATTTTAATTGGTGTAATATTAGAGCCCGCGATAGCTGCCATGTGGATTGTTACAAAGGGAAGCTCATAGGAAATGTTTTTTTGTACTGAAGATGCGACGCTGGAAGGATAGAGATAGAATCCTGTTAGGGTTAGCCCAGCTAGTCCAAATGGGGCTGATATGTAAATCCAGTTAGATGTATTTATTATTATCATCGTTAAAAAAATTAAAAGTCCTACGACGAATGAGATCGATACACTCATCATAGAAGTTGAAAGGTAGCTTGATAATAGTATCTGAATATTTGCTTGCTTCAAATCTTTGCTTATATCTGAGAATTGTTTGTCCATTTTATCGCTGTATTTCCCGAATATTTTATTTGAAAATACTACATATTGGTTTGCTTTTTGGGGTTTTTTTGCTTCGTCTTCTTCCTCTATTGTTCTTATTTTCTTTAATGCGTCCTCGCTAAGCTTCAGTTTTTTTAAAAAGTCTACCTTATCTCTCTTATTTATTGTTATAAAGTGCTTCTCTTTTGTTGATGGAGAAACATAACTCATCTTGACTATGTTTTTCTTTGTTGCTTCGGGTTTTGGTTGAATTTTTTGATTTGAACTTTCTAGTTTTCTGGGTTGTTCTTGTGTTGGATTGGAAGTCGGACTCCATTCTTTTAGAAGTTCTGGGACAGTTGCATTTAGAATATCTAGTTGTTGTGCAAGGGATTTTAGACTTGATGCGTAAAAATCTCTATTAGTTGCATCGTCTCTATACCCGGCGGCAATTGCTTTCATGTCTGCGATTATTTTTTTCTCTTGGGATATATTTTTTTTTAAATCTTCAAACATCGTTTATGTCCTTAATGCTTCTTTAATTTTATTGTGAATATCGAAGATGAAGATGCGTAATTTATTTGCTGAGATTTTGTCCTTTTTAGCAATTGCTTCTTCTAATTTAGACAATCCCTCCTCCATGGAATTAACCAACTGTTCAATAAATTCAACATTCATTTAAGTCACCTTAAAAAAGAGATGCAAGAGTTGTTTATTAAGTTTTAGCTAATTCCCCTAATCCATATTTTTCTAAAACTTCCTTGGGCTTCTTTGTATAGTCATTGATAACTCTTTGTACCTCGTCATAGGACAAAATTTTATTTTGGAAAAGAGCATAAAGTAATCTGGTTCGTGTTTCGAATTCATTTTTCATCGCGTTTTTGTTGAATCCGGATTTGGCACTTATTTTATCAAAAATTTTGCTTTCTGTTGCATAGTAAAATTTATCATCTGCTGGGTTCCATCTAAATGGAGTATTAGTGATGGCGGTTCCGTCGGTATCTACGTTGACGACCTCAACTATTTCTCTTAGTCTTCTTGTCTCTTTTCCTTTTACTATTGCGTGTGTCATAATCGCCATTGCATCTAATCCATTGACTAGCATCGGAGAAAGGCTGATGGGGGGAGTCATTAATCGTCTTATGATCGAATCTACTGAATCACCGTGCATGGTTGAGATGGACGCATGTCCGGATGCCATTCCTTGAAATAAAACGCTTGCCTCTTTCCCTCGAACTTCTCCAACAATTACGTAATCAGGATTCTGTCTGAATGAACTTCTAAGCAGACTAAACATGTCTACGCTACCTACACCCGCACTTGAAACTCCAGTTCTCACAACGGATGGTAGCCAGTTTTCTCTTGGTAGGTTTAGCTCTCGAGTATCTTCGATAGAAACAACACGATTTTCTTGGGGAATAAAAAAGGCTATGGCATTTAGAAGCGTGGTTTTTCCCGAAGCTGTTCCTCCAACAATCATAATATTAGATTGATATTGTAAGAGTATCCAAAAGTATGCCATCATTTCTGGGCTTAAAGTTCGAAAGCCGAGTAGTTGTGTTGGGGTCCATGGGGTTTTTGTAAATTTACGTATGGTAAATGTTGGTCCTTTAGAAGATATGTCTTGTGCGTAGGTGGCATTGACTCTGGATCCATCTGGAAGGCTACCGTCGAGAATTGGGCTGGCATAAGAGATGTAGCGTCCTGTTTTTTGTGCCAATTTTTCTACAAAGCTGGATAGTTTTTCCATGTCATTGAATTTCACAGTAGTTTTCAGGTTACGAAAAACACGATGGACGATATACAAGGATTCTCCCATTCCGTTGCATTCCAAGTCTTCAATAAAATAATCTCTCATCATCGGTTCTATTTCGTTCAGTCCTATAAAGTCTCTATATAAGTAGTAGAATATTTTTGTATAAGCGTCTTCTTCAATCTGAATTCCTAATTCTGAAATAATAAGTCTTGCTGTCTTATCTACGTAATCAATTAGGCTCTGTTCGGAATAGTCATCGGAAACCATGTTAATATTTACAACTTCTTTCATTGCGCTTTCTATTTTTTCTAAGATGGGTTTTTCTTCTTCATTGAGAATAGGCTCTTCTACATCGTAAATAACTTCACCAATTTTGTTATCGTAATAAATATGGATTGAAGCGAAGGGGGCTATAACCATATATCTCACATCTATTTTGGTTTTGTCTTCAGCTATTGGTATTGCTGGAACTTGTGGATTCAAGTTTATTTTTATTGTCATTTGCACCTCATGGGATTAAAAAAAATAGATTATATAAAACTACTCCTAAGCTTGTGAAAATCTGATTAGGGTTTTGCCATTTTTATCTACCCCAGCATTTTCTATAATTAGTTTATATGGGATTGGTGCCACCGAGAATTGTTTTTGGTTGGTGTTGTCTTCGTCGTATTGTATGTCCATGTTATATTTTATTTTTAACTTTACCTTAAAATTTCCATGTTCTGTGGTAGTGATGTTGATGTTCCCAAATTGGACAGTTTTCCCAACTTGACTATACGCGAAACTTGAATCTAAAATCCATGATATTGTGTTCGCTGATGGATCTATAATGAAGGTTCCCCTTTTTACGTCGAGGTTTATAACACGACGGTTCCCTATCGCTCTCGATACTGTATATATATTGTCGTCTATGTTCCCAAGAGCTTTGATTGATTTACTAATTGCCATCTCGTCTTTTTTCTGTTTTATTTTTGGCATTGCTCCCGCTAATACTAATCCGATGATTGCTAGTCCTATTAATGTGTAGATTACGGTTTCAACCCAGACTTGTCCTTTTCGGTTAAGAAATAAATAATGTCCTCGGTGTTTCTGGTATCTCCTCATTAGAGAGAAAGAAGAATATTCTTTATATACTTTTGTAAAAAATAAAAGGGGCTCAAAGAGCCAAAAATAATAAGTTGGGGTTAGCAGGCTTTAATTACTACTGGTGCTGTGGTTCCGCAAACGTCTTGCTGATTTCCTACTGAGATTATAGGAGCTATCGCGACCTTGCTTATACTGCCAAGAGATGTTGTTGGATTAAGAAGAAATGTTTTTTCTTCATTGGCTTTAGGAAGTGATTCTTCGCTAATTCCCGCATCCTTAACAAGTCTTATTGACTCAGTATTCCCTTCGGAGTAAATTAAAACCTGAACATCCGATAATCCAAATGTTTGAGATCCGTGTTTAATTTGGATACTAAGATTGTTTGGGTTGTAGCAGGTATATCCATTGTTCTCAAGTGACAGCTGGGAACTTGCGTCCATACATGCGGTTCCTTTGTTTAGCTTTCCATTAATCATAGGGATGATTGCTGCCCAAAGAATTGCGACGGCTGCTATTGTTATTAGTATGATTAGTACTGTAGCAACGACGGCGCTTATCCCTCTCTTATTAAATCTTCGAGGAGAACTCGAAAGTCTTTTTAAATTCATTTTTTTATTGTTCATTATTACAAATACCTCCTTTCAACTTTTTTAGTATAAGGGAGTTTATATGAGGTGGTTCTGATTTTCATATTAGAGAGTTACCCCCGAGTTCATACATGTAAAAAGTCCATTCTTTTTATTTCCAGAAGTTCCAATTAAAATTGGGTAGACTACTATTTTATCCGGAGTTTTTTTGTCCTTCATTTGAAATGTAACGTGTGTGACCGCCGATTTTAATGCGTCTACTTGAATTGGTAATTGTTTCATCTCGGAATCTCCACCTCGGATATATTGAATGGCCATTTCTCTGATGTCGACGTTCCCTCTATTTACAATATCTAGTTCGCTTCCTTGTCTCGATGCGTCGAATTTAACATTCTTACAAACTTCTTCAATTGGTTTTCCAAACTTTTCCATTTTTTCCTGGATAAACCCTCGTGCCCAAAGAAATATAATTGCTGCCAAAACGATGACTAATAAAATTAATAAAGCACTAGCGACGACGGGGGATAGCCCTCGTTTTTTCATACCTCTTCTCATCTTTGTTTATGGTTTTTATATTTTATAAATGTAGCTATTTTATTTTTTATTTTTGATAGCTGAGATTTTGGCAAAAGTTTTTAAACGGATTTTTCGGAATATATTTATGGTAACTGATATGACAAGTAAAGTGAAGGAATTGCAGAATGATCCGAAGCACATTCGGAATATTGCGATCTGTGCACATATCGACCATGGGAAAACGACTTTCTCTGATAATCTTTTGGCTGGTGCTGGAATGATGAGCGAGGATTTAGCGGGGAAGGCTCGAACGTTGGATTTTCACGACGACGAGACGGAGCGAGGAATTACTATAGATTCAGCATCGGTATCTATGATTCATAAGGTTGAAGGACAAGACTATTTGATTAATTTGATTGATACCCCTGGTCATGTGGATTTTGGTGGAGACGTTACTCGAGCAATGAGGGCTGTTGATGGGGCTATCGTTTTGGCGTGTGCTTCTGAGGGAGTGATGCCACAGACCGAGACCGTTTTAAGACAAGCATTGAAAGAGAGAGTTAAGCCGATTCTTTTTATTAATAAGGTGGATCGTTTAATTCGAGAAGTTAAATTGACTCCCGAAGAAATGCAAAAAAGATTTATTGATATTATTAACTCTGTAAATAAGTTAATTGCGGAGATAGCTGAACCAGAATATAAGCAGAAGTGGCAGGTTAGCGTTGCTGATGGAACTGTTGCATTTGGGAGTGCTTTTCATAATTGGGCGTTGAGTATTCCATACATGCAGAAACATAATATTAGTTTCAAGGAAATTATTGAAGCCTATGAGGCTGGCGATGAGGAATATAAGATTTTGGCAAAGAAAGCCCCTATTCATGAGATTATTTTAAGTATGGTTATTGATAACCATCCTAACCCCGTAGATGCACAGGAATATAGAATTCCTAAAATTTGGCATGGAGATATCGAAAGTCAAGTTGGAAAAGATTTAAAATCTTGTAATATCGACGGCGAGGTTGCATTTGTTCCTATTAAAATTGTTATTGATCCTCATGCTGGCGAGGTTGCAGCTGGTCGTCTGTTTAGTGGGAAAATAAAACAGGGAGATGAATTATATATGAATATTGCTGGAAAGAACGTGAAGGCACAGCAGGTTTCTATTTACAAAGGGGCTTCTCGTGTTCAAATTGAAGAAGTTGTGGCTGGTAATATTGTTGGAATTGTTGGGCTAAAGAATGTTGTAGTCGGAGAGACTGTTTCTAGTGTCCCCATGGAGCCATTTGAGGCTATTAGTCATTTGTTTGATCCAGTGGTTACAAAGTCTATTAGTGCAAAGAGAACTGCAGACCTGCCTAAGCTGATTGAAATTTTGAGACAAATTGGGAAAGAAGATCCATCGCTGAGAATTGAGATTAATGAAGAGACTGGAGAATCTTTGATTTCGGGGATGGGGGAGCTTCATTTAGAGATTATTGAGAATAGAATTAAAAGTGAAAAGGGACTCGAAATTGAGATGGGTCCTCCTATTATTGTTTATCGTGAATCCGTAAACAAGTTTAGTGATGTTGCGGTTGGAAGATCTCCAAACAAGCATAATGATTTTTTTATTACTGTTGAGCCACTCGAGGATAATGTAATTAATGCAATTGCGGATGGGACATTGCCTTCTGGTAGGATTAAGAAAAAAGATAAGAGTTTGGATGAAACTTTAGTCGGGTTTGGGATTAGTAGGGATGAGGCTCAGCAATATAGGGATATCTATAAGGGCTCGGTTTTTTTAGATAGGACTAAAGGAATTGTTCAGGTTGGCGAAGTTATCGAATTGTTAATTGATTCATTCGAGCAGGTTATGGACGCTGGTCCTTTAGCGAGGGAGCCTTGTCATAAGATGAAGGTTTCTGTTGTTGATATGAAACTACACGAGGATGCTATTCATAGAGGACCTGCACAGGTTTATCCTGCTGTTCGTGATGCTATTAAAGAGGCTTTTGCAAAAGCTGTTCCTGTTATTTATGAGCCAGTTCAGGTTCATCAGATTGAGGCCCCTACTGAATTTATGGGGGCGGTCACTAGTTTAGTCTCTCAGAAAAGAGGTAGTCTTGTCGATGTTCAGCAGGATGAGACTGGGGTTACAATTAGGGCAGAGTTGCCGGTTTCTGAAATGATTGGATGGACTAGTAGCTTAAGAAGTTCGACTGAGGGGCGTGGTTCTTCATCGTTGGTAAGCCAAACTTTTAAGAAATTGCCAACAGATATGCAGTCCAGAGTTATTGCTCGTATTAGGGAAAGAAAGGGGCTAAGCGAGAATCAGTAGAATTTTAGGTAACATTTAAAAACAATATTACTAATATTAGATTATGGCGAGTCATTCTCCTACATCTGAAAAAGAATCTGTTGAGCAAAATCTTTCTAAAGATTACGGTTCTAAATCTTCTCACGGTAATTCTTCTACGGTGGATGATTCTTTGAAAAAAAAAGCAGGCAAGGCGCAAAAGGAAATGGAAAAATTCAGAACAGTGTTTTTGAAATCCTATAAGAATACGCAATCTATTGGGGTCGTTCCGCAAAATGCCAATAAGAGAATCGAGGAAGAATACGAGATTTCTGAAGAGGATTCCAAGCGAGGACTTATTCATGTTATGGTTATAATTCCCGAGTCTCAATATAAAAAAATATCCGAAATAAAACTTCGGGCTATTCAGATTGCACAGAAAATAAACGATAAGTTTTGGGTACATGTTCTAACTCCGGTTGATTTTTGGAATATAGGGCTGGACTCAAAGTTTGATATAATGGAAGCACTTGCGATGTCTTATCCTGTTTATGATAAGGGGTTTTTAAGTCATGTAAGAGTTGCACAGATTCATAAGTCTCTGGTTTTAAAGAAGTTTGAAAAATATGTAACTTCGTATGTCATTGCTGGTTCTCTTACAACGGGGACTGCAAAAAAGAATTCTGATGTCGACGTATTTGTTGTCATTGATGATACGGATGTCAAAAGAATGCCTAGAATGGAACTTCGGGAAAAACTTCGTGGTATAATTTATTCGTATATTCCTGAGGCGGAGGGGCTTGCTGGGGTTGCTAAGAATACATTAAATGTTCAGGTTTATTTGATTACAGAATTTTGGGAGGCGGTGAAAGATGCTCATCCAGTAATGTTTACTTTTATTAGAGACGGTATTCCGTTCTACGATAGAGGGACATTTTTGCCATGGAAGTCTCTTCTTAAAATGGGGAAGATAAAGCCTTCTCCCGAGGCTATTGATATGTTTATGTCTTCTGGGAACAAATTAAAAGAAACTATTCAGAAGCGTATTTTTGATGCTGCTACTTTGGATTTGTTCTGGGGAATTTCTACTCCAACGCAAGGACTTTTGATGCTTTATGGGTTGGCTCCTCCGAATATTTATGAAACGGTGAAACAGTTTAGGGATGTTTTTGTGAAGAAAGAGAAATTGATAGAGGCTAAATATGCGGATATTCTCGATAAAATTATAATTAAGACGTGGAAGGCATACGAACATGGGAAATTGAAGCCTGGCGATATTTCTGGCGAGGATTTGGATTCTCTTTCTGCGGATGCCATAGATTATATCAAAAGATTAAAAGAGTTGCGAGAACAGATTGAGAAAAGGATGCAGGAGAAGTCTATTGAGGAGATTTATGAGGATGTTTTTAAGATGCTTGGGAATTTCTTGGGCAAGGAAAAGGAATCGGATATTGTGAATGAATTTAATCGTAAGATGGTGAAGGAGGGGAAATTGCCCCCTCGTTTTTTAGATAGTTTAAAATTTATTGCAAAAATTAAGAGAAGCGTTATAGAAAAGTCTGGAGATTCTGGAAGCAAGGTCGCTGCCAAGCAATCTCGAGATGTGGATAATGCAAGAAAGCTGGCAATGGAAATAACTGGGGCTCTGACTGAGTATATACAGCGACGAGATTCTCCTTTGTCTGATAAGTTTCAGTTCCAGCTTAAGGCACATGGTAAGACTGCTGATGTTTTCTTTTTGAAGGATACATTTTTGGTGCAGCCTCGGCAGATTCAAAAGATTGTCGGAGACAAATTAATGACAGCGTCGGCAGAAGAGTTACAGGAGCAGATAATATCGAGAGAAGGGTCTGATACGAAACTGAATTATAAATCATTGGCAGTTCTTCATAAGATTTTTGGAGAGTTTGATTTATTTCATTAACCATCAAATTTATAAATCAAATTTTCGCTTAGATTATGTAATAATGGCAGAAAAAACAAATAATGAAAAAGAAGCGAAGGCTAAGTCCGATGAGATTTCGGGTAGAGTTGTGCAGTTTCGACGAGGGAGAAAGACGTTTAAACCTAGGCACTTTTTGATTGAAATTACTGGTATTGATAGTAGAGAAAAAGCAATGAGCTTTGTTGGGAAAACTGCTAAGTGGAAATCTCCGGGGAAAGATCCAAAAATAATTACTGGTAAGATTTCTTCGGCTCATGGTGGGAATGGAGTAGTTCGAGCAATTTTTGAAAGAGGGTTGCCGGGGCAAGCAATTGGAACGGAGGTAATTATTAAGTAAAATGGCTTTAAGAAAAGGTTCGGCTTATTCTAGGAGATATGCTCGTCCTTACACTCGTGTTTCTAAAAAAAGGAAGAAGTCTTATATTAAGGCTGTTCCGAATTCTAAAATTGTGAAATTCAAGATGGGAGATCAAAAGGGATTTGATAATAATGAATATCCTGTTCAGCTTCATCTTATTTCGAAAGAGGCTTGTCAGATTAGAGATAATTCTATTGAGGCTATTCGGCAGTATTTGAATAGGTTTTTGCAAATAAAGGTCGGGAAGGAGTTTTATCTTGAAGTTAAAATAGTTCCTCATCATATTTTACGAGAAAACAAAATGCTTACTGGTGCTGGTGCTGATCGTATGCAAACTGGTATGAGCAGGGCTTTTGGGAAAACTGTTGGTCGAGCAGCTTTGGTAAAGCCAAATCAGACTCTTTATATTGTAGGAGTTAAAAATCCAAAAGCGGAAGTTGCTGCTAGAAAATTGATTAGGTCTATTAAGGCACGTATTACATGTAAAACTTTTGTGAGAAATGCTATGCCTCCTATGGTTGTTAAGTAAGGGTTCGGCACTTTTTTAAAGCTAATTTTTCTATGGCATTAATACGCAGGGGTAGCCAAGAGGTAAGGCAAGCGGCTGCAACCCGCTGATCCTGGGTTCGATTCCCAGCCTCTGCTTT
>CAYRXX010000008.1:0-4408 GCA_964428375.1 Candidatus Woesearchaeota archaeon | reverse complement strand
GGGAAGAACTTCGCTTCGCTCGTCCATCGTTCCCAGCCCCTGCTTTCTGGGTCATGAACCCACTGGGGGTTTGTGGATTAAATCGAATTTCTGATATTTTAGATGAGTAAGGTATTTTTTTGGAGCTGAGTTGCGGTTTAGCTTTTGACAGAAGTGTGGGGTAAATTTTAACTTCGAATTTCGGTTTTTTCGAAGAATTTTTTAATGGAATTTTTAAGATTTTTTAGAGTTTCTTCGTTTACATTGGGTTCATTTTTGAAATCGTTATCAATCATGCCTGTATTGTTTTTGCTAAAACCTTGCAAAAAAAATCTTTTCGGTTTTTCTCCACAGATATTATTAAGCCATTTTGCCATCAATATTAGAGAGTTCTCGTCGTGAAACCTATTAACTATGGTTGTTCGGAATTCGTAATTTCCAAAATCATGTATAATTTTTATCGATTTTTCAATTTTTTTTAAGTCTATATTAGTATTAATAATTTTTTTGTAGTTGTCTTTGTCCCCTTTGACATCCATTGCAATATAATCCACAAGCTTTAATTCAATCATTTCTTTAAGTTTTTCTGGGAAGCTTCCGTTTGTATCTAATTTGATTTTGTATCCAAGGTTTTTGATTTTTTTTACAAAGTCGAAATCTAATGTTACTAGTGGTTCACCTCCTGTAATACATACTCCATCTAACTTGCCAATTCTCTGTTTTAGAAAGTCTAAAACATAGTCTTCGGAAAAGTTTTCTCCGCAAGCTCTCATTACTAGTTCTGGGTTGTGACAGAAGCCGCAGCGAAAGTTGCAACTTCTTAGAAAAACAGTGCATGCTATTTCTCCCGGGTAATCTATTGTAGATACCTTTTGTAGTCCTGCTATGTTCATCATTTTTATTATTATAAAATAAGACGGCTCGATTTCTCGAGCCGTTAAAAACTAATCTTTGTCACAGAAGAGGGTTCTATCTCCGAATTCTGCTAGTTTTCCGTCGTTCCATCTTGCAGTCGGCCGTAAGTATCCTACAACTCTGCTCCATACTTCACATTTAGTTCTTTCCATTTTATACCTCCTTTATTTTAGATTTTGTCTCCAAATGCACTAACCAAGGGTTTTATTGTTTCCTTTTGGTTGCTCCCATCTCCTGCTAATGCAATTTCTTCGTCGCTGACGTTTGTTCTTATTTCTTTTTCTATATCATCAGCAGAATTTTTTCCCCTTTCTGCAATTTCCAAATCACATTTTGGGCAGTATTCGTGTTCGCCACTTAGATATCCGTGAATTGGGCATATAGAGAATGTGGGGGAAATCGTGAAGTATGGGAGGTGGTAATTGTTTGCAATCTTTTTTACCATTCTTTTTACAGCGTCTGTTGTCATTCTTTCTCCGACGAAGGTGTGGAAGACAGTACCTCCTGTATATTTGCATTGTATTTCGTCTTGTAAATCAAGCGCTTCAAAAACGTCGTCGGTAAAATTGACTGGAAGTTGTGATGAGTTTGTGTAGTATGGTTCTGCTCCTTTTTGCACTGCTTCCTCGTTCGCAACTAGGATTCTTCCAAACCTTTTTTTATCTGTTCTTGCAAACCTGTAGGTTGTTCCTTCTCCTGGTGTTGCCTCCAGATTGTAGATGCTACCCGTTTCTTCCTGATATTCTGATAATCTGTCTCTCATGAAATCCAGAACTCGCAATGAAAATTGTCGTCCTTTCTCTGTTGTTATATCTTCTCCTGGCATAAAATTTTTTACGGCTTCATTCATCCCCAGTAGCCCAATTGTTCCAAAGTGATTTTTCCAATATTCTCCAAATCTTTTGTGAACTTGTCTTAGGTAAAACTTTGAGTAAGGATATAATCCCATTTCTGTAAATTTCTCTATAGCTTTTCTTTTTATTTCTAGGCTCTCTTTTGATAGCTCCATTAGGTGATTTAATTTTTCCATGAAGTTATCTTCGCTGGTGGCTGTGTATCCTAGTCTTGCCATATTTACGGTTACAACTCCAATTGAACCTGTTAGAGGATTTGCTCCAAACAAGCCTCCACCACGCTTTCTTAGTTCTGTATTGTCAATTCGGAGACGACAACACATTGAGCGAGCGTCCTCGGGTTTCATATCAGAATTTACAAAATTAGAAAAATAGGGAATTCCGTATTTTGCCGTCATTTTCCAAATCAGTTCGTATTCTGGTTTATCGAAGTCGAAATCTTTTGTAATATTATAAGTCGGAATTGGGAATGTGAAAACTTGTCCGCTTGCATCTCCTTCTAACATACATTCTGCGAAGGCCTTATTTATCATATCCATCTCTTTTTGGAAATCTCCATATTTGTCTAATTGAGGATGCCCGCCGACGATGACATATTCGTTTTTCATGTAGCTTGGTACTTCCAAATCCATTGTTATATTTGTAAAGGGCGTTTGGAATCCGACCCTTGTCGGCACTGCCATGTTGAATACGAATTCTTGCATCGATTGTTTGACTTGTTTATAGGTTAAGTTGTCATATCGTATAAATGGTGCGAGGAGCGTATCGAAGTTCGAGAAGGCTTGTGCTCCTGCGGATTCCCCTTGGAGTGTATAGAAAAAATTTACCATTTGCCCCAATGCTGTTCTTAGATGCTTTGCAGGTTTTGATTCTACTTTTCCCCGGACTCCTTTAAATCCAACTGTCAATAAATCTTTTAAGTCCCACCCGACGCAATAAGTCCCCAATGTCCCTAAATCATGGACGTGAATATCTCCATCTTCATGGACTTTACGAATAGCTTCGGGGTAAATTCTCCTCATCCAATAGTTTGCAACAATTTTTGTCGCGATATAATTATTTAATCCCTGTAAAGAATATCCCATGTTAGAATTTTCTTTTACCATCCAGTCGTCTAGTCCAATATAATCCTCAACTGCCTCGATGGTGTCGAATAATCCCTTAATATTTCTTAGTTCTTCTCTGCTTTTTCTGTAAAGGATGAAGGCTTTCGCAACTTTTGCGTGTCCCTCCTCTATGAGAACTTTTTCTATTAAATCTTGAACAGTTTCTACGTCTGGTATTCCATGTTCGCCGTGAATTCTGTTTAGTTTTTCAATAACAAGTTTGGATATTTGTTTTGGTCTTTCTTTATCACTTCCTCCGACGGCACGAACGGCTTTCCAAATCGCATTTTCAATTTTATCAATTTGAAAAAACACGACGCTGCCATCTCTTTTTCTGATTTTATTCATTTTATTTTAATTTTTTTAGTTCGTCTTTGAAATCGTTAATATCCGCGAAATCACGATAAACAGCTGCAAATCGAATGTATGCAACTTTGTCTATTTTTTTTAGTTTTGCCATTACTATCTCTCCGATTTTTGAGCTCCTTATATCCTTGTCTTTTGCAGTTCTATATATATGTGCTTCTACGTCGCTAACAATTTTTTGGATTTCGTCGTTCGAGAGCTTTCTTTTTTCAAGGCTTTTAACCATCCCATTGAGCAATTTTTCTCGTGAAAATTTTTCTCGTTTCCCGTCTTTCTTTATAACTCCGAGGTCCAATTCTACGCGTTCGTATGTTGTAAATCTTTTTTGACATTTTTGACATTCTCGTCTTCTTCTGATTTCTGAGCCACTATCGCGTTTATCTTTGACTCTCAATTCGCTTGCATTGCAATATGGGCATAACATCTTAACTTGTTAGTGAATACAAGATATAGTATCTCGCACCCCTTTAGACCACAATTAGTTGTGGTTATGGAATATATTGTTTAATGTCTATTTAAAGATTATCGTTCTTGAAGATATGTGTTGGTGTGGTTTGAGAATAAGGCGTAGGCGTGGTTTATTTCGTCGGAAACAGAGTCGATGGATTGGTTGCCATTTATAACAACAATGCTTTTGTCTCCGATTAAATCTGGCAATACCGAGCTTAGTTCTAAATAGTTTTTGCGAACTGATTCTAAAAAATCGAGGTCGGTATCGAATTTTCTTCTATCTCTACCATCTCTATTAAATAATCTATTGGATACTTCGTCTAATGAGACATCGATAATAAAGGTTAGGTCGGGGACTCTAAAATTTTTGTTTTGTCGTGCTATTTTTTCGTATGGGATTTTTTGGGAATGTTGAAAAGCGAAATTAGAATGCCAGTATCTGTCGCTGAGGACATGGATTCCTTTTTCTAACATTGGGACGAAAATCTCGTTGTGAGCTTTTCTGTTCTGAATGGAATATTTTAACATTGTGAGATTATAAGAGTAGGGGTCAGCGTTGCTGAATAACATTTCTCTCATTTTTCTTCCACTGCTATCAAAATCATTTGGTTCTCTTGTTCTAAGAATGGTGTTGGTCTTGGTTAGTCCGTAAAGACGTTGTGTGAATTTTTCCAGCTGAGTTTCTTTTCCACATCCGTTGATTCCTTCGAATACGATGAGGGCGCCTTGTTTCATTTT
>CAYRXX010000007.1:17029-20417 GCA_964428375.1 Candidatus Woesearchaeota archaeon | reverse complement strand
AAAAAAATACAAACAATAATACAAATAAAAAAAATACACAAAAACATTCTAATAGATTACAAAAATTTCTAATATTACTACTTAAAAATTAAAATAACAACGTTTATTAGGAATATTACACACACATTATACAATATTTACTGCAATTTCCCCTAGTATAAAGGCACAAGAAGGTATTTAATTAAAAATTTATCACTATATATCAAAAGAAATACCCCTTTTTAATGCTACTTATATATTCGTTTAAACGAATATATAAGTAGTCCTAAGACACTCACTTTTACACATAATTAACCTTAAATCTAACATATTTAAGCTAGTTTTTTGTTTTTTACTCTCACTTTTACGATTAAAACACCAAACAATTACCAATTTTTTAGTGTTTTAACTCTCACTTTTCACCTTTTTGCCACTTTTTTGATGACTTACTCTTATTTTTATGTTTTTTACAATACTTTTTTTGATTTCGTCAGGAATATATAGTCTTTTTTTGCCACCAATTTCACGATACTCCATGATTAAATTACTGTTTTTTTGCTTTATTATATTAATTTGTCCACGAATTGTACTCTTATTTTTACCAAGCAAAGACGATAAGTCTTCATAACTAAGTTTCATATCAGAATTTAATAATGCCCAAACAATACCCCTCTCCATTACAGTAAGATTTGATAAAACATCTGTTTGAACAACTGTTTGGACAACTGTTTGGACAGAAGCCACGGCTGTTTGTTTGGTGTTTGGTGTTTGAACATGTTTAGATATTTGAGGATTAAAGAAAGAAATAGTATCTTTGATTTCAAGTATATCATTTTGTATATCTAAGAGTTGATTTTTTATAATATCTATTTCATTGCTCTGTGAAACATGTTTACCGTCGATATGTTTGATCCATTCACCAACTTTATTAAAATCCTGTTTTACATTTTTAAAAGAATTTTGAACCTCATTCATTAATTCTTCATCTCTTTTTTTGTTTCTAAAAAGGCTCCACATATTAAAGTAAAACAACAATCACTATTTATAAATCTTTTGTGTCTGTCCAAACACCAAACACCACCAAACACCATTTAAACCATAAAATACATGATTAAAAACATATAAAACAAACACTGTCCAAACACCAAACACACATTTTATCGTATATAAGAATAAAAAATAAGTAAATAATTAATACAATAAAAATATTATAAAACAAACACTGTCCAAACACCAAACACACACAAACACATCTTTTATAATGTCTGCGTGTGTTTGGACAGACAAAACAAGAAAGATTATAAACTTAAAATACACTAAATATCCATGAAGTTTAAAAGAAAAATAAGTTATTCTATATTGTTTTCTGGTATTGTTACTATTTTTTCTACATTTTTTCCAGTTATCCCATGCAGGATAGCACCAAACATCCCCAATAAAATTTACAAATGGACACTTTGTTCTTTAGGTATTGGAACACAAAAAAACCCAGTAGAATATTTAGGATACACAAACAAAATTCTAAACACCTATTTAATAGTTTTTGGAATAATATTTGTTGTTATAATGGTTCTTTTTTATTATTTTTTCAACAACAAGTAGCCTTTGCACTAAGACAACCAAAGTTAATAATAGATAAAATTTACTTGCTCAAAACGTTTATATATAATAAAACCATCACATAAGAATGTTAGCAAAATCACTACAAAAAGGAGATACAATTGGAATTATCGCTCCCTCAAAACCAATCACTCAAGACAGAAAATTTATGCTTGATAATGCGATCAAGAAATTTGAAGAATTAGGATTAAAAGTTGTTTGCTCCAAAAATTGCTTTAATATTGATAAATATGAAGTTTCTGCTGGAGAACCACAAGAAAGAGCAGATGATTTAAATGAGATGTTTTTAAATCCTGAGATTAAAGCAATTTATTGTGCTCATGGTGGAGATACTGCAAATCAAATTCTTTCTTTAATTGATTATGAAACAATTGAGAAAAATCCTAAAATTTTCTTAGGTATGAGTGATATTGATGTTTTGCATTTAGCAATTAATACAAAAACAAAATTAGTTGTATTCCATGGGTCTGATCCAAAAAGTGGAAGACCAGGAAAGCCAAGGGATTTAGATATTAATTACACTTGGCAAAATTTTCAAAATAGAATGATTAACAAATCAAAAGAAATTCCTGCGTCTTCTGAAAGAGTTTGTGTAAGAGAAGGAATTGCAGAAGGCAAGATAATTGGTTGTAATTTATCTTCGATTTTAAAACTTGCAGGAACTCCTTTTTTCCCAAATTTTGAAAATTCAATTTTGTTTTTGGAAGGTTATTCTGAAAATACTAAAAAAGCAATTTGCCAACTTCAGCAACTTAAAGAAATTGGAGTATTTGATAAAATCAAAGGAATTGTAATAGGATATATTTTTGGTTTTCAAGATAAAGAATGGATAGTAAAAAATAATATCAAAACAAAATATGAAGAGATAGTTTTAGATATAACAAGAGAATACAATTTTCCAATTTTAAAAACAAATGACTTCGGCCACAACTGCCCAAATTGTTTTCTCCCAATCGGAGCAAATGCAAAATTGGATGCGACAGGCAAAACAATCAAAATCACCCAAAATTTCCTCAAATAAACCAAAAACCAGTAAAAGTTCGTACAATATACATTATATGACGTTCTACTAATATAAAACGAACGGAATTAGCCCGTTTGCACAAATTATTTAATATGCGAACGCCTTTTTTTAAAATGGTGATAAAAATTTGTGTTAATTGTAATTTAGAAAAAGAGCATCACGCAAAAGGACTTTGTTATTCATGTTATAAAAAACTCAACTGGAAACCAAAAATAAAAACATGTAAAAAATGCAAACGGAAAATGCCGCTTCACGCAAAAGGACTCTGTGCTGGGTGTTATAACTTAGTTTTTCATTTAGATAAATCTAGAGCATATAACCAGCGGAAGAAAAACAAAATAGATCTTAAAACTTTTCGTAAAGTAACCGAAAAATGTGTAATTTGCGGATTTTCGCAAATTGTAGATATCCACCACATAGATCTAATAAAAACAAACAACTCATCAAAGAATCTAATTGGGTTATGTCCAAATCATCACAGAATGATTCATAATTTCAATTTTCGTTTAGAAATATTTAACAAATTAAAGGAAAAAGGTTTTGATATTCCAATTAGTGCTCTCGATTCAATTGGTTATTAGAGCTCCTGACACCCTTTCTAAGAATAGTTTCTGTATAAAAAGATAATTGGCACCATGATAATTAAAATAGAGCAAAATTTAATAAATTTAAACGAAAAAGTGAGAGTTAAAATAAGTCCATTTTTATGAAAAGTGAGACGTTATAATAAACAAAAAAACAGGAGACAAATAAACAAAAAAACAG
>CAYRXX010000007.1:0-16929 GCA_964428375.1 Candidatus Woesearchaeota archaeon | reverse complement strand
CACAAAAAATCAAAAAAGTTCGTATAATATAAAAATAAAAACAACATAAATACAAGCAAATAGTTATTCGTTTTACCGAAAAAGACAATTACTTATTTTTTATTAAAACAATCCCTACAAAGAACTGGTTTTCCTTGGGTTGGCTTAAACGGGACAGTTGTAGCTTTACCACACTTAGCACAAACAACATGAAAATCACGTCGCTCACGCCTCCCTTTGTTAAACCCATCAAAACCACCCTTTCCCTTTCGGAAACAAGCGTCACATTTTACAGGACGCCCTTCGGTTGGTTTAAATGGAATTTCACATTCATTACCACATTCAGAACAAGTAGCCTTAAATTTTTTTCCTTCCATTGAAACAAACCATAATATAACTATAAAAACCTTCGCATATACAAAAAGAGGATGGAGATTGAGGATTTTCTAAAGAAAACTAAAATAGAATTAAAAATTTCCAAAGCATCCCCACACACAATAAAAAATTATCAAAAACAGATTTCTAAATTTCTAAACTTTACAAACAAAAAACCATCAGAAATAACAAAAAATGATATAAAATTCTATATGTCTGAGAACCTTACAGCTTCAGCATCCTCGACAATAAATCTTTTTTTGGCTGCGATTAAGTATGGATATAATACGGTTTTTGAAAAAGATCCAACACATTCAATCAAGCGCCCAAAAAAAGAAACACACACCCCAAGAACCCTTTCAAAAGAAGAGGTTAGACAACTATTCTCAAAAATAAAAAACGAAAAATCAAACCTAATTGCAAGCATAATTTATGCAGCAGGGCTGCGAGTTTCAGAAATAACAAATCTTCAAGTCAAGGATATCAATCTTTCTGAGAAAGTAGGATATATTAACCAATCAAAGGGGAATAAAGATAGAATATTTAATATTCCAGACTTTTTGTTTGATCAAATAAAAAGACAAGTAAAAAGACAAACACAATTTAAACAAACATATCTTTTTTCAGGGAGGAGTGGTGGTAAAATATCCACAAGAAATATCCAAAAAATAATTTCCAAAGCAGCAAAGCGAGCCGAATTAAGGAATGTTCACACTCACACACTTCGCCACTCTTTTGCAACACATCTTTTAGAAGATGGAGTGGATATTAGAAAAATACAAGAACTTTTAGGGCACTCAAACTTATCAACAACCCAGATCTACACACATATTTCCAACAAAGAACTTAAAAAAATAAAATCACCAATTGAATCATTGTTTTAAAACAAAATACAAATCACTAAATTTAAGAACTATATCGATATATAGTTAAGTGACAACCACATCCAACTACTATGAAAGATTATTTTGACTTATCGATAAACAACTTAAGGCATCGAGGCATTCGATCGTGGTTGACATTGCTTGGAATTTTTATAGGAGTAATGGCGGTTGTTTCTTTAATCTCTTTAGGCTCCGGATTAAAGGAGGTTGTCGCAGCACAATTTGGTATCAGTGATAGCGAAGTTATAACAATTCAGGCTGGAGGATTGAGTTCGGCTGGACCACCAGGCACAGGGGTTACAAATAAATTAACCGAAAGTGACGCAACAGCTATTGGTAAGTTGCCAAACGTAGAAGTAGTAATCCCAAAGATAATTACAAATGGGAAAATAGAATTTAATAATGCTATTTATTTTGGAATGATAACATCAATTCCAGATGGCGAAGCTAGAGGTGTGGGCTATAAAGTAATAAACGTAGAACCGACAAGGGGCAGACTGCTTAACGATGGGGATATTAACAAAGTTGTTTTGGGTTGGAATTTTTATAAAAACGGGGATATTTTCGGAAGAAAAATAACACCAGGAAATAGCGTTTTAATACAAGGAAAAAAATTTGAAGTGGTGGGTATTTTAAAAAAGAAGGGTAGCTTTATGTTCGACAACATAGTTTTAATGAATCAAAAACCAATTGTGAATTTATTTAACTATGGAAAAGAATTAGACATGATTGCTGTAAAAATTAAAGACAAAAACTCAATATCCCAAGTCAAAAAAAGTATAGAAAAACTTATGCGGAACAGAAGAAATGTTAAAAAAGGACATGAGGATTTTTCCGTTTCAACTCCAGATGCCATGCTCTCTACAGTAAATAATATTTTAAACGGAGTTCAAATCTTTATAGTTATTATTGCATCAATCTCCATATTGGTTGGAATTGTAGGGATTATAAATACAATGACAACGTCGGTAGCAGAAAGAAAAAAAGAGATAGGGATAATGAAAGCCATCGGGGCAAAAAATTCCCAAATTTTTATACAGTTTTTAATAGAATCTGGACTACTTGGTTTAGCGGGAGGTGTTGCGGGGGTCATTTTTGGAGTAATAATTGGGATAGTAGGAGTGTGGGGAATGAGTAATTACATTGGTAGCGAAATACCACCATCAATTGATTTTGTTTTAGTCACAGGAACACTTTTTGGAAGTTTTTTAATAGGTGCAGTTTCTGGGATTATTCCAGCCATGAATGCAGCAAGGCAGAATCCAGTGGAGGCATTAAGGGGATGAATAAAAAAATTTACCAACCACACAAAACAATACTTTTCCAGCAGGTTTCCAGAGAGGTGAAAAACCCATGATAAACATTGAGGCAATTAGATATTCTCTTAGGAATATCGCCAACAGAAAATCCAGAAACTTTTTAACAGTGCTGTCAATATTTTTGGGCATAGCTACAATTTTTATTTTCATTAGTTTTGGACTTGGACTTTATTCCTACACAAATAATCTAATGAATGGAGGAAGTGGAAACAAAATAATAATTCAGGCTAAGGGTGGAATGGCAGCTTCGGGACTTGGATCAGTTTTTAAATTAACAAACAAGGACGTGCGAGTGATTAAGCACACCGGAGGAGTTTACGAAGCAACTGGAGTGTACCTAAAAGTAGCACTAGTAAAGAAAAACAAAGAACAAAAATATATTTATTTAATGGGGTATGATCCACAAGCACCACTAGCAAGAACAATTGGAAGCGTTAAGCTTTTTAGCGGGCGAGAACTTCACAGGGGAGATATTAATAAAGTGGTTTTAGGACACGACTATTTATTAGACGACAAGATTTTTTCAAAAAAAATAAAGCTTAATGATAAAATCACAGTACAGGACAAAGAGATGCAGGTTATTGGTTTTTTAAATTCAGCAGGGAACCCTCAAGATGATTCAGATGTTTTGATTGTAAATAATGCAATTAATTTGCTTTACCCAAAAACAAATAATACCTACAGTATGATTGTGGCCAAAGTGGACACGGACAAAATAAATTGGACAGTTAATAATATTGATTATAGGTTAAGAAAATCCAGAGGCTTAGAGAAGGGAAAGGAGGATTTTTCAGTCAAGAGTTTTTCAGACATAATTGCAAGTTACAGCGGAGCGATGAATGTTATTATCGGTTTTGTTGTCCTGATTGCCTTAATCGCGGTAATTGTAAGTGCCGTTAATACTGCAAATGCCATGATTACATCAGTAATTGAAAGAACGAAAGAAATAGGAATAATAAAATCAATAGGAGGAACAAATAAAGAGGTTCTTGGTATTTTTCTTTTTGAGGCTGGATTTTTGGGATTTGTTGCAGGGGTAATTGGGGTTTTATTAGGATGGGGGTGTTCATATTTTGCTGGAGTAGTTTTGGGTAAAATGGGCTGGGGTTTTCTTTCCCCAATATTTCCAACATACCTTTTCGGGGGGTTAATACTTTTTGCAGTTTTAACTGGAGTTATTAGCGGGCTTGTTCCAGCCTGGAACGCTAGCAAAATAAATATAGTAGAAGCATTAAGATACGAATAAATTTATTTTTTATTTTTTATTTTTTTATATCCCCAATAACCCAATAATCCAACAACAAGAAACCACAAAACATAAGTCCAGACCCCGGTCTTTTTTTCATCAGCCTTTCTATTTGTAAAATAAGAAGAATCAAAGGTAATGGTTTTTTCCACAGTTCTTCTTACATTGATGGCATCGGAGTAACCTATATCAATATTAAACTTGGTATTGTTTTTAAAATGTGTCTCAAAGGATGCAGAACTATATTCATTAGAATCTAAGTCTCCAACAATCATTTTGTTAGAGCCCTTGACTCCAATACCCTCTTGTTTTGGAATTTGAACAGAAACAGCTTCTACTTTAGATGACCCAATATTTAAAATCTCTAAAGTTATTTCATCTGTTGCATAATCATAATTCTTAACATAAACTACAAATTTTGCCCTAACATCTTTAACAGAAAGATTAAATGTTTTTGAAAAAGGAGCGTCACCTTTGGATTGAACCATAACCTCAATTGGAGTTTTACCGTCGAGGGCATCTTTTCCAACCCTTACCTTGTACGGAACCAAAATACTAGTTTTGTAATCTTTAATATAATCAACTTTTTTAAATGTTCGAACAGCACTCTCTCCAGGGTTTAAAGATATTGGATAATCTGGAATTAAATTAAGTGTAATATCTCCACAATTAGCAGAGGATAGTAGTCCATCAATTTGAAACACGAGCTTAACGTAGTCACCAGGAACCGCAGGATAAGGGTCTTGATTAATTAATTTTACTCCAAGCCCACATGTCGATACGGCACTAACCATTCCAAAAGACAGCAATACTAAAAAAACAAATAATATGCCACGACTTTTCATCTTATTTATTGTTCTTTGTTGTTTTTAAGTTTTGCTAAGCATCCGAAATATCAAAAAGCCGGAAAACCTTATATACATTATCCTCATACTATTACGATGATTAATAAAAGAAAAGAATTAATTAAACTAAAGAGGGTGTCAAAATTCTACTACATGGGCAAGGAAACGGTGAAAGCATTAGACGGAATTGATTTTAAAGTTTATAGCGGAGAGTTTGTAGCTATCATGGGAACTTCCGGATCTGGGAAAACCACCGCAATGAACATGGTCGGAAGTTTGGATGTCCCAACAAAGGGAAAGGTTTTTTTAGATGGGCATGATATTTCAACACTGGGTGAAAGTAGACTTGCCCAAATTCGAGGACAAAAAATTGGGTTTATTTTTCAATCATTTAATTTAATCGCAAACCTAACTGCCATTGAGAATGTTATGTTGCCAATGACGTTCCAAGGGACAGATATTAACACCAGACGGCAAAGAGCAAAAAAGCTATTAGAATTAGTGGAGCTTGATAATAGATTAAATCATTATCCAGGCGAACTCTCTGGAGGGCAAAGGCAAAGGGTTGCAATTGCAAGAAGTTTAGCAAACGACCCCGAAGTTATTTTGGCAGACGAGCCTACTGGTAATTTAGATAGTAAGAGAGGAGAAATTGTTATGGAGTTTTTGCACAAATTAAATTCCAAAGGTAAAACCATTGTTTTGGTGACCCACGACCTGGGTCTTGCAGAAAAAAACGCGGAAATCATCTATTGGTTAAAAGATGGGAAAATTGAAAAAGTAACAAGAAAAAAAGGAAAAAGGTTTGTTGTGGTTAGCAAAAAGGTTTTTAATAATTAAATACGAAGATATATTTCCAAATAAAAATATTTGAACAGTATGTCCCAATATTTAAAGCCAAGTATATTGTTTCTTTTATGGTGTGTAAAAAATGTGGCTATGCCGAGCGGAAAGAAAAAGCTATTTTTGGAAGTAGTTTGTGTGGAGTTTGTGCAAGATTCGCTCCAGAAAAAATAAAGGATTTTCAAAATTATGTTTCAGAAAAAGTAGATTGGAGGGTTTTGGATAGTTTTAGGAACTATGGGCAGGACAGGAGTGAAAGGCAAAAAAGTGGGATGCAGAAGATGGCCAGCGTCGGCAAGTTGGTTACACGGGCACCTTTGGGTTATGATGTTTCAAATGGGAATTTAATCCCAAACGAAGATGCGGTCAGAGTTCATTCCCTCTTTCGGACATTTTTAAACAGAACTTACTCACTAAATTCAATATCTAAAAATTTTTCTCTTTCGGTAAATGGGCTAAAAAAAGTTTTGACAAACCGAACCTATCTTGGCGAAATTAAATTCAACGGACGAATTTACAAAGGAAGCCACCAACCAATAATCTCTCCAGAAATTTTTTATGCAGTCCAGAGAAAACTTAAAAGTTATTTGAGACCGAGAATCAAAAAAGAAAATCCTCAATAAAACTATAATCAACAACCTTCATATCTCTTTCCATAATCTTTTCTGTAAGTTCAAATATTTTTAAAAAAGCATCTTCCCCAAAATGTCTTTTAAGTATATCAAGTGTTAATCCATTATCTCGTCCCTTGCTCATCTTATATCCATCACTCGAAAAAAAATTGGGACCCAAAAGGATGTCTGGCAAACTACATCCACCGCTTGTTTTCATAACATCGATTACTCCCTTTATCTGTGGTGTGTTCGAATTCTTACCCCTCATTCTATAGTCTCCTCCGAAGACATGAATCTGTGGTTTGGGATCAACCCAACAGTCCCGAAGCGGATCAATAAAATAATGAACGGACAAATCTCTGGATAAATCAAAGATATTCATATCATAAGCCTCTCTGGAGCATTCTGGATTTTTGCACGTTGCTTTGAATGTTTCGGTTTTATTATTGTAAAGACTGGTTTTATTGCTAGATGTTTTGCAATCAGGACAGATAGGAAAAACAAATGATTTTTTCCCAGCAGATGGATTAATTATTGACATAGAATTTGGCTCATCTAAAAGTCGCTTAAGCCCCTTTCTAAAATTTTGATTTCTCTGAATATTAGACAAGAGATGCGTCCTTACAGGAACGCCAAAATAATCCTTCATGGCTCCAAAAAATTCCCCAAGATGAAAGTGAGAGGCTTCCAGTAAGTTATTATATTCTCCTCGTGGATCCGGGAGTTCAGCATAATATCTAATAAAATTATCATTAATATTTCTATCATGAAAATCTGGTAATTCCAAGTCGCATATAGTTACATTAACCACAGAGAGATGCGGCCCAATATTTTTCCCCAAATATCCAGAAAGGGCGAGGGTTGACATATTTCCAAGATGAATTCTTCCAGATGGTCTAACTCCAATTGCAATATTTACATCGTCTCCAGAAGAGGCATATTTGTCTGCGACGCTCCTAAAATTCAAATATTTCTCTCTCATGCTATAGATACAAAAAATCAATATATAAACATTTCTACCAGTAACCACTTTCAAATAATAACACTATCTAAATGATGTTTGTCTATTCGCTCGAGCCTTAGAATCTCCTGGCTTGCAAGCTTCCTTTCTTCTAATGTCCGCAATTAACATATTTTTATCATAAAGTAAAAAGGCAGTTCTCAATTTTTCATTAGAGTAGAATTCAACAAGTGCTCGTGCAATAGCTAGTCTTCCAGCCTCAACTTGGCAGGAAGTCCCACCACCCTTAACATTCAGGCTTATATCAAACATTAATTCTCCCAAGATATCCTTAGCAATAATTAATGGCTCACTAATTTCAAGTTGCTGTAAATTAGTTAAGAGGCTTAAGGGTTTCTTATTAAATGTAATAACCCCAGTTCCAGTTCCTATAGTTGCCTTAGCAACGGCAGTTTTTCGTTTTCCAGAAACAGTGATTTTCCCCTTTATCATTTCAATGCCCTCACAATTTCCTTAATGGTGCTAAATCTCATAGGTTTTTTGTATTCTAATTTAATGGCTCCTTCGACATTCTCGACATTTTCTGCATAACACATAAGTCTCCTTATTGCATCTCTTCCTCGTGCCCTATCTCTTGGTAACATGCCACGTATCATTCTTTTCACCAACCTATCTTCTGTTCTTGGGTATTTTGGCCCCTTCATTGATCCACCACTACCCATTTCCCTTTTTGCCAATATCTTTTTTACAAATAGTTTTTTATCCCCGGAAACAATAATTTTCCCACAATTAACAAGAACAACCTCATCACCCTTCAATAAATCCTTGGCAATCTTACTTGCAAGCCTTCCAAAAATAGCTCCATCCCCGTTATAAATTAATTTTACCATCTAACAAGATCCACCAAAGATATTTTTAATTAATTTATTTTTCATCGCAAAATATCAAACCCATTTAATTCAGGATTACTTTTCATCTCCTCTCTAATAAAAACAAATGTTCCCTTAATATTCTTTATTTTTAACAACGCCTTTTCACTAATAGACCACGCCACGATTTTCTTAGCTTCAGTTAAATCACCAGCACTCAATACTTTTCCAGCAATTAAAACATCTCCCTTAATCATATCAATATCTTTTAAGTTGACGGCAGGCCATCTCCTTTTTGGGCGAGCTAACTCTTTAGCCACAACGGGGTTGGTCTTCTTTAGCTTAATAATAGTTTGTGATAATTCACTATCCATCTTTGCCCTCATTCTTTTCTCTATTTTTGTTTTATTAATTTTTATTTCCATTTTATTTCAGAATTTTTGAAACATCATTAAGGTTGTTTTTTAGTGCCTTACATGCTTCCATAAATATTTTTTTAGCTTCAATCTGTCCCCATGACTCCACAACAAACACCAAAGTATTATCAAAAGAAATACTTACTCCGGGATAATCTGTCATATCATCATCATCCAATTCACACTCCCACGCACTTCTAACCTTTATTTTCTCCCCATATCTTTCAAAAACCTTCGGATAAAGTTCCGCCAATTCTACCTGTTTTGCTCCCTCATTACTAATTTTGATTTGAGGTAAATGCCTATAATAAACTAATCCAGGCGAAAATCTAGCATGATCAATTCCCATTCCAGCCCTCGCTCTCGCAACTATTTCAAGTGTTTGTCCTTCTCCTAATAATACTATTGGAGTTTCCTGATAAACCACATCATCTCCCATCTCTCCTGCTAAAACCATTTCCCCATCTCCTTTTCCTTTAACTTTTAATTTTAATTCAATAAAATCATCCTTTTTCATTTTCTGGTTTTTTAATGAGATTAATCCCAATCTGTGTGCAATTATTTCATCATAAAGAGCAGAATCATTTTTATAAATATCAGCCTCGGTAATTGCTAAGATTGGTATTTCTCCAGCGCTTCTACGAATAGCATTAGCTAAACTAACATTAATATCTGTAATGAATGCCACTTCTTCACTTGTGTTTTTTATTGTTTCCATAGTTGTTTTTTGAATTTTGAGTTTATAGGTTTAACCCTTCTAGACCATTTATGGTCTTCTTCCCCTCCTTCCTCCCTTCTTTTTAGGACCACCCCTAGCAACGGCGGTAGTCTCGGACATACTTAAGATTTTCATTCCTTCTTTTGTAAGAGTTCTAACGATTGCTCCAGCACCAGGTCCGATTCCAGTTGCTCCAGTTTGTCCTTTCATTCTAATATAAACAGAACTAATCCGGTAATCCCTACAGATTTCTTGAATTTTTTTTGCAATAAACATCGCAATGGTCGGATTTGCCCGCATCCTGTCATATTTGGTAATTTGCCCCCCAGATGTCCTACCGATAGTATTCCCAGCTAAGTCAGTGACTGTAGCAATAGTATTATTAAAACTAGCATAAATATTCACGATGCCTGTATTTTCTTCGTTTTTTGCCATTAGTTATTCTCTCCCTCTTGCTTTTTAGCTTTTGCCTTTTTTTCTTTTAATGAGATTTTCCCTTCGGTTATCTTATCAACAACAAAAGATGGAACATTAACAACCTTGCCGTCTATTAAGATGTTTTTATGAACAATCAACTGTCTCGCACCCCTCATAGTAGTCGCCAATTTTTTTCTAACAACAATCGTTTGCAACCTCCTAGAAAAAATGCTTTCTTCATCCAATGCTAAAATATCAGAGATATCCATAACCTCAATACCCATCTTGTTTAACTTGTTAAAAAACACCCTCTGCTCCTTATCGGTCTTTCCAATTAACCCCTTTGCCCTTCTCCTCATATTTGAAACCGCAGTCTTAGCTTTCCATATCTCTCTCTTATTCTTCAATCCATATTTTTTAACTAAAACATTCTCTTCATCCATCCTCTGTCTATCAAATAGCTTTTTAGGACGACTAAATAATTTTCTTTTACGTTTAATATCTCCCATTATTAATTTTTAACCTTCTTCTTAGCAGCTGCAACAGATGGTTTACGATTCCTCCTAAAATTAGCTTTAGTTCTTTGTCCACGTACAGGCAACCCAACAATATGCCGAATACCCTTGTATGATTTTATTTTTTTCAATCTTTTAAGATCAAACTCTTTTCTTAATTTTAAATCTACTCCACTAATATGAATATCTTCTCCACTATCTAAATCATTCCTTCGATTTTTTATGAAAGCAAGGAAGGACGGAGTTTTCATGAATTCCTCGATAGCGGACAATTCGTCCTTACTAAAATCCTGAACACTTCTTGCTTCATCTATCTTTAGTATTTTACAAATTGCATTAGAAACAGACCACGAAATACCATTAATTCTAGTTAATGCAGACTTTATTTTTATATCCCCACGAATATCCTTCCCCAAAATTCTCACTAAAATAACTTCTTCTTCTTTTTTTCTGTAATTTTTACCTTCTCCCATTTTACATAATAAACAGATTGTGACGCTGAACCTCCGTTAATTCCTCCATTATCCTTTTTTCAATTATTTTTTCTGGTGAAGGTATATTTGTTACCCTGCTTCGAATATCATCAAAAGATTCAAATTCCTTCTCTTCTCTTGCCCCAAGTATTGCTGCCGTATGTTTTTTCCCAAGACCTGGCAGTAATTCAAACTGATGAAGTCTCGTATTGATTGCTTGTGCGTCGTTAAAAAACCTTACAAACCTTTCTTCATCATTCCTTACGACATCTATAACAAATTCTTTAAGTTGTTCTTTTGCAGCATCTGTTAGTTTTTCCCTAGGACATCTGCCTAAAATATATTGAATCTTATCCCTCTTTCCGTCCCCAATATAAACCTTTTCTCCCTGTTCAAATTTCTCTCCACGACGAGGAACCAGTTGTAACAACGTCAACCCATTTGTTCCGATTGCTTGAGCCAATGGAACTCTTTTATCTTCAAGCGGATATCCATAAGGCAAAAAGTCTAAAACTACAGCATATTCTTCTTTAGGCATTTTTTACTCCACTTAATATTTTTTTCATTGTCTGTATTCTTTAATAAGTTCCAAAATTTTAGTTATTTCATCTTGGTCTAACGATAAACCCGAGACTGTTTTGCTGAGTTCGGTGGCGTCAGTTGGCAAAAAGTCTACCATTTTCACAATATGCTCATCTTTTAGTTTTATCATGTTAAGATTGTTAATTTTCTCGAATAGTTCCCTTGCGTCTTTTGCATCAAGAACATCAAAGTTTTTTATGAATAACTTAACATTCTCTGCTTTTTCTGAATTTACTATCATCTCAGAAACTTCCGCCATAGTCACAGGTTTAGATTCCCTTATCATAATAAACCTCTCAAATGAACAGGGTGAATTATAAACAATTTTGGTTTGTTCCCGTCCTTAATTTTAACTTCCTTAAATCTTCCACGGCTTCCTTTGATTTCTCCAGACATGCCCCTCAATCTTTCTGGAAAACTCGCACGAACTCCTCTTTCTTGGATAATCGCCACCCTTTCACCGTCGGAGAATTTTTTAAAGTAAGAACTAAGCCTAAGTTTTCCCTTTTCTCTGATTTTTTTTGCTCTTCTTGCCATTTTATTTATACAGAACCATTAGCGCTGTAATCAACTCGGACAATTTTGTCCTAGAAAATAAACAAAAATACCCCTTATAAACTTTCCGCTGGGGGCAGAGTGCCGTACAAATCAATCAAACAACTTTTGAAAGCTAGCACTATGGAGCCTTTTTATGTTTTCAGTGCATTTCCCCACATCTTATCAAACCCTATTCTTAGATTTTCTGATAATTTTACGTCAGTAATCTTAATCATCGCAAGAATCTTTTCCTCATCAATAGGGTCATTTACTCTCAATATTGTTTTGTCTCTGTCAATTATAATAAATGGCTCGGCAGGCATTTTCACCATTGTTTTTATTTCTATATTTTTTGTTATAATTTTTATAATCTTCATTTTTTTCAAAATTGCCATATGCTTACGGGCAAATTCCGCTGGAAAAATGGCCTTAATTTTCACACCCCTTTCAGCACACTTTTCAATTTCTCTTGCTAATTTAGGGATATTGAGTATGGCGTTTTTTGTTTGTCCGGATTTGTTAATAATATATGGGATTATACAAAGTTCTCTTTTTGCATCGTCAAAAATACTCCCAATCATTTTTTCGATATCCCCTCCTATTGCGGTGGACCAGAAAGTTTTCTCTTTATTTTCCAACACGCCAACTTTCCCAATTTCATCCTCAATTTGAATTAAATTCTGTTTAAGGAAGTCTGTTTCTTCTTTTAATTTTTGAGTCCTTTTGTTAAGGATTTTTTGAAAGGCTGTTTTCGGGTTTTTTATCTTATATTTTTTTGGTCTGGTTTCTTGAACATCAATTAACCCCATCGCAGAAAGACTACCAAGAGATTCGTAAATTTTACCAAAAGGAATCCCCCCTTTCTTTGAAATCACACTAGCCTCAACTACTCCATTCCTTAAGATGGTGTCATACGCAATAGACTCATATTTATTTAAGTGGATTTTTCGAAGCAGGTCTTTAATGTTCGTCATTTAAACTATTAGACAGTTGTATTTTGAGTGCAATCCTTAAATACACACAGTTTGTTTTATTATCAACCTTACGGTTGTTTTAATATATAAAACTTTGGAATAACATGGAAAACAAAAAAAGAGTAAAGTGGGCAGTTATTATTTTTGCATTGATTTTTTTTGTTTCGGGCGCCACCGCCCTCACAGATAATTATTGCATAAAAACAAGGGTAACCGACGTAACCCCATCTTCTGTAAGAATAGGCGACAGCGTGACAGTCGGAATTCAGTTTGATAATTGTGGTGCCGATTTACCCAAACACCTTAGTTTCAAAATAACACAATTAAGCAAAAACATTAAAATAAAAGAACCATTAATTATCAACTTTGATACTCCATTTGGTTATGCAAACAGTAAGCGATTTAATGTTTTTCATATGTTTGTTACAAATAATGCCACCCCAGGAATATATGTTTTTAAATACAAGGTGGAATACGGAAGTGATAATTTCAAAATATCCCAAGACGGCAACTTTTCAATTACAGTTACCAGCAAGAGGGCATACTTGGATATTGCCTATATAAAAACCGAGCCAATAATCCCGGCTATAGGGGATAAAACCACGCTAACCATCAGGTTGGAAAATTTTGGCAAAGGCGATGCTAATTCTGTCAAAGCAGAGGTAAGCCTTCCATTTTCGGGGGACAAGGAATCATTTCTTGGAGAGTTGGAATCTGACGACGATAGTTCGGCAGTTTTTAATTTTGTTCCAAACAGCAGTGGAACAATAAATTATAATATGACAGTTACATATGTAGACGACTTCGGAAGACACAATTTTACAGAACCACTTCGAATATACGTAGAGGGCAATTCTACCAATAGCTTGTTTTTATTTTTTGAAGTTATAATTTTTATTATAATATTAACGGGGGCATTTTACTATTTTAAACTTAAGAAACAACAAAAAAAGAAAGGGGGAAATTAATGGCGGACCACCTAAACGTTTTAAAAGTTTCTTCGTTTTTGGCCTATAGATCTATCAAGAGAACAAATATAGGAACTACGATTTTAACAATGTCTATTATATCATTGGTTTTAATAAACTTAATTTTTTTACCGTCAGTAGTAAATGGACTACAGCGGTCGATAGAAAGAGAGTCAAGAAATAACTTATATGGGAATCTCCTGATAGAACCAAAAGATAATAATCTTTATATAAAAAACATAAACAACTTACAAAAGAATATAAATAGAATTCCTGGTGTTATAGGTACCGCTCCCAGATACGCAATTGGAGCTACGTTTTCCTATAAGGACAAATTTTTAGGAGGAATGTTGTATTCTATGATTCCCTCCGACGAGGTGCTTGTTTCCAAAATTCATGAAGGAATTATATCTGGAGAGTATCTAAGCGATTCAGACAGCGGGGAAATATTATTAGGAAGAGATCTTGCTGGGAAAAAGGACAGCGAGGATGATCAGCCTTCTTTGGAGGGTGCAGAAGTGGGAGACGTGATAGGCGTTACCTTTAGCAACGGGGTTAGAAGGCATTATAGAGTAAAGGGAATTTTTGGAGTAAGTAAAATGGGGACAGATAGCCTAGCATTTATCAGTAAAAAAGAAATGGAATCAGTTCTAAAAATTAAAAACAAAGCTTCTTTGGTTTTGGTTAAATTGTCTAAGACAGGAACAGAAAAGCAGTTCAAAAATAAAATGATTAAGCTCGGAGTTAGTGACGATATAAAAACATGGCAAGAAAAAATTAGTGGCGTTATCGGATCCATTACTGGCACGTTTAACCTTCTTACAATGATAACCACCATTGTCAGTCTAATTATTGCGGTGGTAATTATTTTGGTAATTGTTTATATAAACACCATCCATAACCAGAGACAAATAGGAATTTTAAAAGCTATTGGAATAAATAGAAACGTTATCATTTTTTCTTATCTTTTTCAAGCTCTTTTTTATTGCATTGCCGGAATGTTTTTTGGGTCGTTTTTATTGTGGTTTTTATCTTATTATTTTACCCAGCATCCAATAGAGTTTCCAATGGGGGACGTTTCTCCGATTATCACGTTGCCATTAATAATTAAAAGTTCAGTAAGTTTGTTAGTGATATCCATTGTTGGAGGCTTTCTCCCGTCGTGGAAAACAGCAAAACAAAGTATATTGAAATCAATATGGGGATGAAAAATGATTGATGTGAAGGACCTAGAAAAAACATATGAAATGGGAGAAATAAGGGTAAAGGCATTAAAGAGCGTTTCAATGAATATTAAAAAAGGAGAATTCGTAGCACTAATGGGCTTTAGTGGTTCTGGAAAATCAACCTTCCTACATCAAGTCGGACTCTTGGATAATCCAACTAAAGGGAGCATTGTCATAGACAACGTAGACGTTTTGGGATTATCCGAAAAAGAAAAAACACTGTTTCGACTAAATCAGTTGGGGTATGTTTTTCAGGAATATGCCATTCTGGCGGAGTTAACTGCTATGGAAAATGTATATCTTCCACTTTTGATGATGGGGAAGAGCAGAAAGGAATGTGTCTCTTCGGCAAAAAAAGTTTTAGAAAAGGTTGGGCTCGGAGACAGGTTAAGTTATTTCCAAAAAGAATTGTCTGGAGGACAACAACAAAGAGTTGCAATAGCAAGGGCAATTGTAAATAAACCAAAAATACTTTTTGCAGACGAGCCAACAGCAAATCTCGATAGCACATCATCTATTCAAATCCTAAAATTATTTAGAGAATTGAATAAGAAATATGGACAAACAATAGTGATGGTAACTCATGAAGATTTTCATAAAAAATACGTAGACAGGGTTATTTATTTAAAAGATGGTAATATTGTTGGGGAAGATAAAAAGAAAACCCACACTCAATAAAGTGTTGGTAGTTTGCCTTCTACGATAAGCATGCATAGTTTACTTAAGTAAGGCTACAGCGAAGTGTTCTGAGGGGAGTTTTCAGAAACATCACTTGTTCCTTCATGGGCATTTGTATCTACACTTCCACAGCACCCACCAACAGAACCATATCCTAAGTCCTTTACGACAGAAGTTCCAACCTGTCCCAGTTCCAAATTACCAACATCACGTTCCCTCTCCATGTTCTCTACTATGGTTTTTGCCATCTTCTCTCCCCATACCTGATACATACACCGCTCACACATGTCGACGACAGAATTCTCATCCACTTCGGTTGAACAATAAATACATTTTTTCATTTTATCACCGAACAAAAATAGAAAACTCCCTTTTTAAATTTTTATGGGGCGAGAATGTGAGATGCCTAATCCTCCACTCACCATGACCCAATACAAAAATTTAAATACCCAAAACCCACTCTTCAATTATGATAATTCCAATAAGATGTTTTAGCTGTGGAAAGCCAATCGCCCACATTTATGTTCAGTATAAAAAGTTAGTCGAGGACGGCATGTCGCAAAAGGACGCCTTAGACAAGTTAGGGCTTAAAAGATATTGTTGCAGGGCACAGGTTTTAGGGCAGACAGACACAATAGAACTTGTTAATAAATTTAAAAAGTTCTAAGAGGAATTATGAAAACATTAAAATTCAGAAAAGAATTAAGTAAGTTAATTTTGAAAGGAAATAAAAACACTACGTGGAGACTTTTTGATGATAAAAACTTGTCTGTAGGTGACGAGGTAGATTTTCTGGTTTTTAAAACTCTAGAGCAGTTTGCAAAAGTCAAAATTATTTTTGTAAAAGAAACGGAGTTTGGGAAACTTACCGACGAAGATTGGGATGGACATGAAAAATTTTCATCAGACGAAGAAATGTATAAAACATACTCCGAATATTATAATTGCCCCGTAACGTCGACGAGCCCAGTGAAGATTATAAAATTCAAATTTCTGAATAAATAAATAGACAGCTCCGCGCCTTCCCATCAAAGACAGTACAAACACGAACGTATCAAGCTTAACTTCTGAGTTCGGAATGGGATCAGGTGTAACCAAGATACTATGGCCGTCTAACTTTATTAGAAGTTTTCGGTTTATAAAACTTACTGTTGCCCCGTTTTCAAAAACAAAAACACAATCACCACCAACGCCTTGAACAGGACTTGAACCTGCGACCCCTTCCTTAGGAGGGAAGTGCTCTATCCAAACTGAGCTACCAAGGCATGATTTAATTACAAGGATGTTCTTTTTAAAATTAATGAGAGAAGCCACTCCACCCAAAACCCAATAAAAAACAAACATTCAAAATCCCATTCACACATTCACGAGAGAAGTAGAATTACCTGAAATTAAACTACCAAGCAGTTGATTTTCCCGAATTCAGAAGAAACCCAACCATCGGGTTCGAATACTTCTAACCATGAGGGAAGGAGGATTGGCAATTTTTT
>CAYRXX010000006.1:0-21455 GCA_964428375.1 Candidatus Woesearchaeota archaeon | reverse complement strand
AATAAAACATATAAATATTACTTTATTAATTTACCTAACACCCATCTTCCCACTCCCGAATCGCCGCCACGACCTCATCGATAGAAATCTGCCCAGCCTTCCATCCGACGACGTAATTCATGACTTCGCTTATATCGACGACGCCATCTCCCGAGGCATCCACCGCTCCGCACGATTTCCCTGCTGCCACGTTGAAACTTATGGTGTAGTTCTGCATTTCCCCGTCGATGTCGTCGCATTTTACGTAGAATTTGTAGGAGTTGCCGTCGCTGACACTTACGGTTGCCGAGTGGGTTGTGCCAGAGGTTAGGGATTTTGCCATCGAGGCGTAGGGCGTGTTCGGGGTCGTGGAGTATTTGCAGGTGGAGTTTTTTTGGGTGGCGACGGAGATTTGGGTTGAGGTCGTGTTGGAGGGGAGGGTTCCGGTGGGGGAGGTGGGATTGGCGGGTCCGATGTATTTATTTGAGAAAGTTACGTCGTCGATATAAATAGTTGTATCATTTGTGAATCCTGAATTCGCCCATCCTAGTAAGTATCCGTTAAGCATATATCCTGGCGAACATGGTGCCCCAATATAAGATTGGTTTTCCATATCTATTACAAGTTTATTATTGACCCATAACTGAGTTCTCCCATTACCACTGCCATCATCCATTTTGTAATGAAATTCCATTTTAGTCCATTTTCCTTTAAAGTTTTGGAACTTAAATCTTGGTTGGTTCGTCCCTGCTGCCAATTTGCCCGAGCATATTAATTTGTCATAAGGCCACTCATTTCTTTTTAGTTTGAATCCAACGCTATTGTCTTTTTCCATTTCCATGTTAAATGCCACTTGCGATTTTTTGTAATCGACCCCCCAAACTGTTGCTATCTTATTGTTATCGGCTCCAGTTGCATCTCTTACATAAAAGTTGTTAGGGAAATAGATATAATATTTAAGATACCAGTCGGTTTGCTTGTGTCCTGTTTGATATCTTTGTTCTGCCCAAGCATCCGCAGACAAGTCAGGGTCGCCATGGTAGTGGAATTTTAATGAATATGTTCCGGAATGTGCCCTGTCGGAAGAAACAGTTACTGAATCTAAATTCCCATAACTGGGAGTATTCCATCCTGCCCCACTTGTTTTGTCCTTGTGTTTCAAGTTCCCAGATTCGAAGCCGTCTGAAAAAAATATTTCATCTGGAGATATGGGATATTTAGCAATCTGATACCCACGATTTCCGAGAGATGAGAGATAGGCGTCGGTTAGGTTTCCATTTGAACCTATAATATTGCTCGATAGATTACCTTCCAGATTATTATTACTGGCGACTACGGACTGATTAACACAGTTCTTGCAAGTAAGCCCATTGTCTTTGTTTATAAAAACATTATTGTAAAAAGAATAGTTGGAGCCTGTTTTTGCAAACCTTACATTAACTGTCCCAATAAATGTATTTCTAAAAACATAGACATTTTGCATATCTCCGTTGTCATAATTAAATTGGAGTGCGTAGCCGGAACTAGTATTTTCCTGAATAAGATTATAGCTGATTTCTATGTTTCCTGTTTCCCCGTATGTTGTATATCCATCTGCCCAGATATTCCATCCTGCATTGTTCCAGAATTTATTGTGTCGAATAAACCAATATTGGTAGGACATTTTAGGACCTAATCCGTGAGATGGTCCAGAACCGGCGGAAAAATTATAAAAAGAGTTGTCTTCAACCAGAACATTCTCAGCCTTGTATGCTTCGATTCCCATTCCACCGACGTTGTCATGAAACTTGTTGTTTATAAAAGCCCATCGTTGTCCGGCACTACCTCTGGAAATAAAAATACATGCCATATTTGTACCTCCAGCAAGATTGGTTAGACCGTGGAAATCATTTTTTATGAACGTGATATCATTTCCAGAAGATTCTACTTGCCATCCTTTACGAGCGGAATTTGTAATGTTGTCAATTTCAAAACCTTCAACATAAGTGTTTGAGGCACCTCCATAAACAGCAATATAACCTCCTGACAAATCAAGCACAGGTGAATTCCCGGGATATGCCATCCATACCAGTGGTTTTTTATAATCAGTTAATGCAAGTCGGTTTCCATTCTCTATATATCCATCACTGGAGTAGTACGTCCCATTTTTAAAATATAAAAATCCACCAGCATAATTGCTTGTATATTTTGAAGAGTAGGTGTTTCCTCCATACATATCGCCTATCGTTTTCCATGGATTGGTAATTGTTCCCGTGCCACCATCGGTAACAGTTTTCCCATTAATCGCATCCAAGAAATAAAATCCTTTTGTTGTAACCGTTATGTTCCATTGGACGGAAGTGCTTGCTCCGTTTTTACCAACAACTTTAGCGGAAACTGCGTATGGAGAATTCGAGACTGTAGGGTTTGCCCACGAAATTTCTCCTGTGTCTTTATTTATTATCATGCCTGTCGGGGACTTCGTTAAAGAATATGTGAAGGGATACTCTCCTCCTGTTACAGCAATTCTCACATCGTAGTCTATTCCCGGGTATGCCTTGTAAAAACGATTTTTGATATTCAGATTTGGTTGTGGCTGAATTATTTTTATGGGGTAATTGGCTTTTATCAACGTCGATTGTGTGCTTGTAGAGCTAACGCCCATCGGGATAGAAATTATTGTAAAGACGGATGTAGATAGAAATAAGATTGTGAGAACGATAGCTATCTTCATTGAAAAATAAGGTTGAGCCAGTTTTTAAGTTTTTATCTAGGGCATTGCTAGAAACTTATTTAAACCTCGTAGTCTTGTTTTAATTATGACAAATACAACTGCGAGGATAAAGAAGGGCGGAAAACATTTCGAGATTTTAGTAGATTTAGAGGAGGCGATGAAAGTTCGTAGAAATATGGAGGGGGCTAATCTTTCTGCGGCGGTTTTAACTGAGGCTGTTTTTTATAATTTGAAGAGAGGGGAGCAAGCTTCTCTTGATGATTTGGAAATTAATTTTGGGACGAGCGATTTGATGGAAGTAGCGAAGAAAATTGTTAAGGAAGGAGAGGTTGTCCAAACTGCTGAGTCAATGAGGGAAAATCAGTCTAAGAAATATAAGCAAGTTGTTGATTTTTTGGTGAGAAATGCTATTAGTCCGGAGGGGCGTCCTTATACTCCCGACAGAATTATGAAAGCATTAAAGGAAGCGAGAGTTAATATTAAGAACAAGCCAGTTGAAATGCAAGTCGAGGAAATTTTGGATCAGTTAGGAAGGATTTTGCCGCTCAGCGTTGAGAGGAAATTAATAAAATTAGTAATTCCGGCAATTCATTCTGGGAAGGCGTATGGAATTGTGAAGGAGTTCATGGTTAGGGAATCATGGAAGGATAATGGAGATCTGGAGGTAACAGTTAAGTTGCCAAGCGGGTTGGTTATGGATTTTTATGATAGAGTGAATAGTGCGACGTCTGGTAGCGTATTAAGTGAAGAAATAAGGGAGTAGTCCGATAAGTTTATAAACCACTTTTTGCAAAGTTGTTTATACGAGAAAACATTGAACGCCAATGGGCGTTAAGAACCAATTATTGATTATCTCGAACAAAATCATGGCAAAAGAAAAAAGACAAATTGTTGTTCCAGGAGAGACTGTTGTTTCCGGTAATGAATTTTTACCAGGAGATGGTGCTTACCGAGAAGGAGAAGATGTTGTAGCAAACAGGTATGGAATTGCGAGTATTTTTGAAAAACACGTAAGAGTTATTCCTATAAGTGGAGCTTATTATCCTCGACGAGGAAATACAATTATAGGTACTATTGTGGATATAACATTTAATGGATGGTTGATAAATTTTGGCGGAGCACAAAATGCGTTTTTACCAGTAGCAGAAGTTCCTATTTATGTTAATAAGAATGAGATGGCGGAATTTTTAGATTTCGGAGAGTCGGTTATTGTTAAGGTTTGGGATGTGAAGTCTCGAGGTGTTGATGTTTCTATGAAAATGAGGGGCTATGGAAAAATAGAAGGCGGGATGATTGTTTCCGTTGGTCCAAATCAGGTTCCAAGAATTATTGGGAAAGATGGAAGTATGGTTAATATCATAAAAGAGGCTACTGGTTGCGATGTTACCGTCGGACAGAATGGAAAAGTTTGGATTTCTGGTAAAAATACAGATAATGAAGTAATTGCAAAAAAAATAATTGAGTTTATTGCTGATCATGTAGTTACTACAGGTTTGACGGAGAAGGTAGAAAAAATGATTGTTGAAATGAAGGGAAATAATTCAGGGGAGGATAAGGAGTAATGGCAGAAGGATTATATACTGAGAGAGATGACGGTCGAGATTTCGGAGATGTTCGTCCTATGAAGGCAAAGGTTGGAATAGTCCCAAGTGCGGATGGTTCTGCTAGGTTTGAAACAGGAAAGACTAAGGCGATTGCAGTAGTTCGTGGTCCAAGGACATTACATCCACAACATATGCAAAATGCACAGACTGGAATTTTGAGAGTTTCTTATGGGATGATGCCGTTTTCCGTCGAGGATAGAATAAGGCCAGGACCAAATAGAAGAGCGGAAGAAATTGGGAAGGTGACCGAGTGGGCACTTAGTTCTGTTATTGATTTGAGCGGATTTCCAAATACGGTAGTAGATGTATTTATTCAAATACCACAGGCAGATGCTGGAACTCGAGTTGCTGGAATTAATGCTGCTGCATTGGCGTTGGCTCACGCTGGTATTCCAATGAAAGAAATGGTTTCTGCTATTGGAGTTGGAAAGATTGATAGGACATTAGTTGTAGATTTAAACAAATATGAAGATTCTCTTTTCCATGACGGAGAAGGTTCTACAGATATTCCAGTTGTAGTTACTTCTAGAACGAAGGAAGTTGCTCTTTTACAGCTTGATGGGAAAATTTCTATCGATGAGTTTAAAGAGACAATGAGCATGGCGAAAAAAGCTTGTGAGAAAATTTTGAAAGTTCAAATGGATGCGTTAAAAAATGTGTCGGAGGAAGAAAATGAGTAAGTTTATTATGCCCAATCTCCAAAAGAAGAAGATTGAATCTTATTTGGATTCTGGAAAAAGATTAGATGGAAGAAAAGCAGACGAGTATAGAGAGTTGTTTGTAGAGGACGGAATTAGTAAAAATTCTGCGAGTGCTGTTCGTGTTAGGTTAGGAAAAACGGAAGTTCTAGCAGGTGTTCATCTTGCTCTTACTACTCCATATCCAGATAGTCTGGATAGCGGGACGTTTATGACTAGTGCGGAATTGCATCCGATGGCTTCACAGCAGTTTGATATTGGTAGGCCTGGAATTAATGCGATTGAGTTAGCAAGAGTAATTGATAGAGGGATAAGAGAATCTGGGTTTATTGATATGAAGAAATTATGTATTAAAGAGGGAGAGAAAGTTTATCAGGTTTTTCTTGATCTTTTTGTTGTTAATGATGACGGAAATATCTTAGATGTTGCTGGAACTGCTGCTTTGATAGCATTAGGAAAAGCAAGAATGCCGATTTATAACGAAGAAAAGGAGACTGTTGATGGTTATAGCGACGAGGAAAGGATGCCATTAAACAAAGAGGCTTTATCTTTTAGCATGACTTTCCATAAAGTTGGTAATGCTATCGTTGCAGATGTTGGGCATGATGAAGAAGCCATCTCTAAGTTTAGGCTTACAGTAGCTATGGGAGATAACAATGGGGAACCACGAATTACAGCTATGCAAAAAGGAAAGGCTGGAACTATTTCCGATGAAGATATGGAAAAGGTTTTAAACATGGCAGAATCTAAATGGAAAGAGATGCTTCCTAAAATTAGGGAACATGTCTTTGGGTAATTAATAAAATGGCAGAGCAAAAATTTTCCAAGTATGAAAGAGCAAGGATTATAGGCGCAAGGGGTCTTCAAATTTCTATGGATGCTCCGCTACTTATTGAGATGAATGAGAATGAATTGGATTCTATGAATTTTGACCCATTAAAAATTGCTGAAAAAGAATTAGATTCTGGTGTCTTGCCAATTTCTATTAGCAAGCCAATGCCACAGAGAAAAGAAGAAGATATTAAAGATATTAAGATTGACCATCATGTTCCTTCAGATAAGGAGAAAATAAAGAAGGAAAAGGAAGATGAATCTGAAGTCGTTGAGAGTGGGAATATTGTTCCTTTGGATGATTCTGGTGAAGATGACGAAAACGGAAAGTAATTTTTAATGTTTGGGATGGAAATGATTTTGTATTATTGTGTTTGAATTTCTTTTGTTATTCGTTTGTATTGGGCTTCTGTAATGTTGCTTATTAGTAGATATGCGATGCATGTTTGTTAGATTTATATTAATTTTTTACCACTAATCTTAGTAATTTTTACTTCCTTAGAGTCCTTTGAAAGTATCCCAGCGTCGAATCGTTCAATATCAAACTCTTCTCCTTGCATCTCCTTGAAAATATCTAAAATCATTTTTAATCCTTCTTTTGCTGTCATGCCTTCTTTGTATTTTTTTCTGAGTAGTTCTTTGGCTTTAACATCATTTTCTCCTATGGCGTTTGCTTTATATTTTAGATAGTTCCCTGTTACATCTGTAACGTATAGAACTGGCTCTCCATTAATCCCAGCGAACATCATTGAGACAGCGAAGGGACGAGCTCCACCATATTGAGTGAATTGTTGTTCGGCGTCTGCAACATCTCTAACGATAGATTCGGTGCTTGGTTCGCTGTCATAAGTTATTCTATATTGTTGTGCCGAGAGTCTGGCCTTGTCAATTAAAACTCTGGCATCTGAACTGATTCCAGCAGAAACACAGAGAATATGTTTATCTATTTCGTTAATTTTGTTTGCGGATTCTTCTACGATTAGGGTATCCTTTTTCTTTCGGTCGCTAACTACGACTACTGCGTTATCACAAAGGATTCCAATTGAAGCAGAACCTAGGCGACTTGTTTTTTCTGCATATTCAACTTGAAGAATGTGCCCGTCGGGTGCGAACATCGTCGCAGATCTATCGTATCCCATTTGTTGGTGTTGCATGTCGTCCATAGTAGGAGATGGGAGAACCGATTTTTAAGCCTTTCCCCTAAGTGCCTTCAATGTCCCACTAACTTTTTCAATTCTTATGTTCGATAATGCTAGTGCTGCTCGGACCTCGTCGAGGGATTTAGTAACACAACTTCCTACTAATTTTTTCGGGAAATCCTTTGTCCTGACTTTCATATAGGCTGATTTTGCGAACCCGAGGATTCCGACATAGTTTAATATCGCTTCTTTCACTTTTTCGTCTGTTGTCCCAACTATAAAATATCTTCTCTTGTCTCTTGCCGAGGGTTTAAGTTTAAGTTTCTTTTTCATGCTTTTTCGAGTTGTTTTTAGTTTTTAGTTTTTTCTTATTCATAATTATGATTAACATTGTGAAAATAACCATGATAATTACTAAAACATTATCTTTCTTAAAATGGGCTTTGGACATATACGGTTTTTCGACAGGAGTAGGTGCATTAACAGCCACGACAGTTTCCGTTTTTATCGGTTGTCTAATAATTTTAAGAGTAAATTTGGCCTTGTTTTTGGTTATATTGTCGAGTTTAATTATCAAGTCATAATAGAGTGCTGAGGATAAATTTAGTTTTACGGATTGCCCGATTTGTAATGTGATATTTATTGGGTTGCTTCTGACTGTGATATCAGCAGACTCGTTTTTAATATTATTGATTGTCATGGAGTGTTGTCCTTGCGATAAATTTGAAATGGTGAAGTTCAAACGGTCGTCTTTCTGTAAAATTTTTGTATATCCCTTTAGTATTTTAGACAGCTCGATGACATAGGTTTTGGGTTTTACTATAGTTGGTAGCGAGACAGAACCTCCTCCTCCACCACCGCTAGAAGAATGCGTTAGTGGAATGGATTTTATTATGAAACTTTGTGTCGAAGACGAGTTGATGTTTCCAGCTAAGTCGCTACAATTGATGTTCCACGTATATTTATTTGGGGTGAATTTTTCTTTGAAAAATTGCTCAGTTGAATTGTTCAGCGAAGAGTTGGTAAGGCTAACTTTTCCGTTGATAATCAACTCACATTTTGCGAGAGCGTCATTGGATATATTAAATCCGAAAATTTTCTCGACGGAGTTGGAAGTTGTGTCGGATGGCAAAAGTGTTAAATTAAGTGAGGGGGCTTTTGTGTCATATACGATGCTGAAGTTTTTTTCGCTCCAAGAGGTGTTCGAATTATTAATTTCGCCTAAGCAGTTCCAATAGAAATTTCCTTCGTTTTCGAATGTGTAGTTAAAAGTTGTAGAGTTGTTGGTTCCTGAAATATTTTTGGTTAAGTTGTAAATTGAGGTGTTTGAAGCGTTCCATAAATAGAAGGTTACACTGGATAAATTATAATCTGGGGTTGAGTGTGTGTCGCAGGTGAAGTTGGTGTTATTAATATTCGTGTAGTTTTTCTCTGGAGGGTTTATTAAATTAAGATAAATTCCACCGATGGTAATTGTGTAGTTCTCAAGGGAAGAGCCTAAATTGTTTTGTTTATCGACGGAGAAGCAGTTCCAAAGATATTTCCCGTAAGGCAATTCTGTTCGGTTGAAAGAGGCTGTTCCCGAAGTCCCAGTTAAGTTTTGGGTTTCGTTAAAAAATAATCCTGTGGAATTCCAAATTTTTAATGTTGTATTTGACAGTTGCCAATCTGTTGCGTTACAGGAGAAGGTCTGGTTTTGTGCTAAAGTTACCCCGTTGTTTGTCGGATAGATGAGTGTTACATTGGGGGCGATATCGTCCAAATATAAAAGTGAATTATAGATATTAATTCTGGAATATGTTCCACCGCTCAAAGAGTCAAAAATCGGTTTCCCCGTTTCGTTTAAAATTGTCCTAATCTCCGACGGCGTTTTTGTTATGTGCGTCAATTTTAAATATTGGTTAAGAATTGCGATTGCTCCTGCCACCATTGGAGTTGCCATAGAAGTCCCAGACATTTGTGCGTAATTCCCGTTGCATCTAACATCTTGACAAATTGGAGCGTTTGGGAATTCTGTTGAATTTATATCCGTTCCAGGGGCGAGTAGAATGTTTGAGAAGTCGGAATTTCTAAATGCGTAACTCGCTATGACGTCTGATTTGTCGGTTGCGCTAACTCTTGTGACATTTGGCAAACATGCGGGGCTTGATATTCCAGCGGTTGCGTTTGGGTCAATATTATTGGTATTCCCAGTTGCTACGACCACAGAAATATTTTCGGCTACGGCTGTGTTGATGCGATTACCAATTTCCGAATAATCTGAACAGTTAGACTCGTTAGGATATTGTCCACCGCCTAAACTCATACTTATTACCGAAATATTATAGGCTTTTACTTGTGTCTCGTTGGAGCACCATTTAACAGCTGCTGCGACATCCGATGACGAGCCAGTTCCATTGGAATTTAAAACTTTTACAGCGACGATGTTTGCCCCCTTTGCAATTCCATTAATTCCTCCCGAGGCGGCGATAATCCCTGCGACATGTGTTCCGTGTCCGTTATCGTCTGTGGCGTTGTCTGACTCGCTTAAATTCCCATAACAACAATTAGCGTTCGTCCCCTCGGGTGAAGAGCAAAAACATTTTTGAGCGATTACTTTTCCTTTTAAATCTGGATGGTCTGAATCCACGCCAGTATCTATAACACAAACAGAAACCTGACTTCCATTAAGACTTTCTCCCGACGCTTCCTCCGACCATGCCGTCGTCGCGTTTATAATATTCACACTATCTTGAAGAAAAGCATGAACTTCCAAATCTGGACCTACAAATTTATACCCTCGTTTTTCCATCGAGCGGATTTGATTAGCGGTTGCTTCTACAGAGATTAAGTTCCCAATTTTTCTTTTTACGTTTATGTTGTTGTCCGTTCTGTGGTAAGTAGAAAAGATGTCCCAGTAGTTTGTGGGCGTTGCGTTTGGCATTTTCATGATAACTCTTTTTGCATTAACTCCTTGCGAAAAAAGCCCGATTCCGACGACAATTATTAAAAATAAGACAAGGTTTTTATTTTTCATTCCAAATCACCTCGCACTTTCCATTGACAACTCCACATTGTCCTGCTCCGCAATCCATGCTCCCCCTACGACATTCCATAGTGCAAATAGTCCCGCTACAATTCGGACGGGCATTTTCCCAAACGCAAGACGACGCATGGCAACAATTCGCAGGCACACACTTTCTGGGTTTTTTAAAAAAACATTTTCCCCGATAGTATGCCCATTCTTCACAGGTTTTTCCGTCGGAGTTTATGCAATATCCAGTCCCATTTTTAATTTCCAATTTGTATCCTTGCTGAACACAATGGACGGAGGCTGGATTCGCTATCTGTAAGTTTTCTCGTCGCTGGTGATTTGAGTGTATCCAAAATATTCCTATTGCGAGAAGAATGATACAGGTTGCGATAATTAATTTCCAGCTCTTCATTAAATATCTAATATTCATTCCATTAAAAAGATTGCCAAGCTTTAAAAATAATGATATCTTAAAAAAGAGATGGTGAAGATACATACTGTTGGTGGTTTTTCTGAAGTCGGGAAAAACATGGTTGTTGTTGAGCTTGAAGAAGATGCTTTCATTTTTGATGAGGGGTTTTTTTTGCCTGCGATTATATCGATGGAGGAACGGGATAGAGTTATGACTGAGCGAAGGTTGAAAACAATTAAGGCTATCCCTGATGATTCTGCGATAGATCATATTAGGCATAAGGTTAGGGCACAATTCATATCACACGCACATTTAGATCATGTTGGTGCGATTCCATTTCTATCGGATAAATATGATGCTCCGATTTATGGTTCTCCATTCACGATGCAGGTTTTAGAATCCCTTCTAACTGATAATGACATAGTTTTGAAAAATAAAAAATATTCTATAAATCCAAATACAACTTTTTATGTTCAGGGAAAAAATAAGAAATACAAAATCGATTTTATTAGCATAACTCATTCGACGGCACAATCATTAATGATAGCAATTCATACGGATAAGGGAGCTATTCTTTATGGGAATGATTTTAAGCTTGATGATACTCCTGTTTTCGGGTTGAAGCCTAATTATAAGAGATTGAGAGAAATATCGAAAGAGGGAGTTTTGTTGTTTATCGTAGATTCTTTGTATTCTGGTTCTGAAAGAAAGACTCCGTCGGAAAAAGTTGCACGAGTCTTGTTGGAGGAGGTTCTCTTGACAATTCAGAATAGAAATGCAGGTATGATTGTGACAACGTTTTCTTCTCATATTGCAAGATTGAAATCTATTGTGGAATTTGGGAAAAAACTTAATCGTGAAGTTGTTTTTTTGGGTCGAAGTTTGGATAAATATTCTACGGCAGCAAAGAATATTAAAATAGCACCGTTTCTCGATAATATTAATATTTCTAAATATCGACGTCAGGTTGAGCGAACGTTAAAAAAAGTTGAGCATAGAAGGAAGGATTATTTGATTGTTTGCACTGGGCATCAGGGAGAGCCTGGTTCTATTTTGGAGCGACTTTCTCGTCATCAGCTTCCATTTAAGTTAAATAAGGACGATAATATTGTTTTCTCGTCGAGTGTTATTCCTACGGATACGAATAGGGAACAATTTGCAAAGATGGAGGGCAGGTTGAAAAAATCAAAGCCAAGAATTTTTAGAGATGCTCATGTTTCGGGGCATGGAGGGAGAGAAGATTTGCGAGATATTATACAGATTGTGAATCCTCAGCATATTATTCCAGCTCATGGGGGACTTGACAAGACGGCACCAATGGCAGACTTAGTGAAAGAGATGGGATATAAGCTTCATAAAACCTGTCATCTTATGGAAGACGGGGGCGTTTTGAAATTATGAATGTTCCTCCTTCTCGGGCGAAAGAAATTTCGGGTGGATTAAAAAATGCCTTAGACAGAGGGGAGCCTTTGTCAAAAGCAAAGCAGTCTTTTATCAATGCTGGATATACTCCTCGAGAAGTTCAGGAAGCAACACAAATGATAAGATCTAGCCCAATGCAAAATGTTAAGCCACTTTCTCCCTCTATATCACAACCTACACCTATAAAGCAATCATCTTCGAAAAAAACGATTATAATTATTGCAATTATCGGGGTTGTTATTTTAATAGGGGCACTTGTTTTCGGGCTTTTTTGGAATAAGCTATTTTAGCTCTATAAATTTAAAAGCTATGACGATAAAGGGTATTTATGGAAATTTATCAACCTGCTGAGGATTCTTTTTTCTTCGCCGATTTTTTGAAAATATATCTTAGTGAGAACGCCGTATCTTCTTATCTTGATATGGGAACGGGTTCTGGGATTTTGGCGAAAACTGCCGAGAAATTCTTGGATAATAAAAAGATTTTGGGGGCGGATATAAATTCCGAGGCTGTTTCTGAGTTAAAGAAGTGTGGTTTTTCTGCAATAGAATCTAATCTTTTTGAAAACGTGGATGGGTTTTTTGATTTGATTACTTTTAACGCACCTTATCTTCCGCTGGATTCTCGAGAGCCAGTTTCTTCAAGGATAGCGACGACGGGCGGTAAAGATGGAGATGAGGTTTCTTTGAGATTTTTAGAACAGGCTGTTAGGTATTTGTCTTCTGGTGGTAAAATATTTCTTTTGATTTCCTCTTTGACTCCTCGTGATAAAATAAATCGGTTTAATCCCAAGGTCGTGGCGAGGAAGGAGATGTTTATGGAAGAACTTTTGATTTTGGAGTTTGACAAATTAATTAAAGAGGATGACGTTGGAGGTAGCATGGTTGAACATGAGAAGCGGGGCGAGGAGACTTGGGAAATTCCGAAGACTGGTGGGATGAATGTTCCTGTGGGTGTTTTTGCTTCGGAGAATTTAATGGAGAAGATAAAGGAAGACTCTACACTTAAGCAGGCGGTTAATATGGCGTCGATGAGGGGCGTTAGGGGCGTCGCGGTTTGTCCAGATGCTCATCAGGGATATGGTGCGTGTATTGGTGGCGTCGCTGTTTTTGATTTGGAAGAGGGGGTTGTCAGTCCAGGTGAAATTGGATATGATATAAATTGTTCTATTCGACTATTGAAGACTAATTTGAGAGAAAAGGATTTGGATGGGAAGGAAACATCCTTACTTCGGGGGTTGCGTGGTGTCATTCATTCTGGATTGGGAGCGAAGGGGAATTTATTATTAGATGAAAAAGAACTTAATGAGGTTCTAATTGGAGGAGCACAATGGGCCGTGTCAAAAAATTATGGAGTTGCGGACGATTGGAAATTTACCGAAGATGAAGGGAAAATGAGCGGGGCAAATCCTGCGAAAGTTAGTCAAAGGGCAAAAGGGAGAGGTATGAAACAACTTGGGACATTAGGGGCTGGGAATCATTTTCTGGATGTTCTAATAGTAGATGATATTTTCGACGATAAGATTGCGAAGGTTTTTGGGTTAGAGCGTGGGCAGGTGGTTATTTTAATTCATTGTGGCTCGCGGGGTCTGGGGCATCAGGTTGCATCGGATTATATTCGAGAGATGGAAGAAGAGTATGGAGATTTAACACCCAATAGAGAATTAGTTGGGGCTCCGATTAAAAGTGATTTGGGACGGTCTTATTTGAGTGCGATGGCGTCGGCGGCGAATTTTGCGTTTGCTAATAAGCAGGTTATTACGCATCTTGTTCGAGAGGAGATGAAGAGGCATTTTCCAGAGTTCAAGGCGGAAGTTGTTTATGATATTTGCCATAATATTGCCAAGATTGAGGAGCATGTTATCGACGAGAAACGAGAGGATGTTTTAGTGGTGAGGAAAGGTGCTACTCGTTCCTTTGGGGCTGGGAGAAAAGAGATTGTTGAAAAGTATAGAAAGGTAGGACAGCCAGTTTTATTGCCTGGAAGTATGGGGGCGTCGAGTTATGTTTTGGTCGGGACTAAAAAGGCGGAGGAATTAAGTTGGGGAAGTTGTGCTCACGGGGCTGGACGGGCAATGAGTCGGGGCGAGGTTCGAAATAAAATAGGTTTTTTGGAGGCTGTTGAAGAGATGAAAAGGCGAGGGATTTTTGTTGAGGCTGGTAGTAAAAAGATGATGGTTGAGGAATCTCCGACGTCATACAAGGATATTGAGGAGGTTGCACGAGTTTGTGACAAAATTGGACTTGCTAAAAAGGTAGCGAAATTGCGTCCTAAATTGGTGTTGATTGGATAGGTGGGTATAGCAAGTCTTAAGATTGTGATGGATTAACATAATATTTATAAAGTATATATCCTGTGTATACACATGCAAGATATATTCGAAAACACAATCTTATGTAAGCACTGCAATAAAAAGATGCAACCCGCACAGATAACCAAGAAGGGATTTATACTAAGAACATTGAAGTGCGATTCTTGTAATAATGTTATTATCCATCCGGAAGACTTAAAAGAATACGAGGATTTCCAGAAAATCAAGAAGAAGAACTTTAAAGTTAAACTTCGATATGTCGGTAACTCCTACGCGGTTTCAATTCCGAAAGAAATTATCGACTTTATGAATGAGCAGGAACAGGAGATGAACGAGGTCGTGAATCTTTGCATGGAGGATATGGGCAGAGTCTCATTAAATTTCAAATGGTAGAAAATAAAAACGAGCAAACATTAAAGTTAAGGGTAGTTGAGTCCTTGCAAGACGATGCCTACAAAGGTATTGCTAGGATAGATCCGATTTTGATGAGGAAGCTGGGGTTGGAAAGAGGAGATATTATTTCTGTTTCTGGGGGACGGCAGACGCATGTTATTGTAGATAAATCTTATCCTGCTGATAATGGAGAGGACATAATAAGGATGGATGGAATTACTCGGAAAAATTCTAAGACGGGAATAGGCGAGCAGGTGAAGGTTAAGCGAGGCGAAATGATAGAAGCTAAAAAAGTTACAATTGCCCCTGCTCAGGCTGGAATGGTGGTGAAGGGAAGTCCTGATAACTTTAAACGTGGGTTGCTGGGGAAACCAGTCAATAAAGGAGATATTGTTGTAATCGGAGGAGCACAGCAACGGCGAGATATAATGTCGGAAGATTTGGGTAATTTATTTGGAGGAGATATAAACGAAATCTTTAATCAAATTGGTTTTGGAGGAGTTCCAGGGGGATTGTCTCAGATAAGGTTTGCGGTTATTTCAACAAGTCCGGCTCGTCCGTGTGTCATAACAGAGAATACGGATATTAGTTTAAATTCAAAAGCAGTTGACCTCTCGGAAGAGACTGTTCCGTTAATTACCTATGAGGATATCGGAGGGCTTACTGATGAGGTGAAAAAGGTTAGAGAGATGGTAGAGCTTCCCTTGAAGCGTCCCGAGATTTTTATGCGTCTTGGGATTGAACCACCGAAAGGAGTTCTACTTTATGGTTCGCCAGGAACAGGAAAGACACTTTTAGCGAAGGCGGTTGCGAACGAGTCCGAGGCTCATTTTATTTTGTTAAATGGTCCCGAGATTATGTCGAAGTTTTATGGAGAGTCCGAGAAGAAAATACGTGCTATTTTCGATGAGGCAGAAAAGAACGCTCCATCTATTATTTTTATTGATGAGATAGATTCGTTGGCACCGAAAAGAGAGGACGCTGGTGGAGAGGTGGAGCGTAGGGTTGTTTCTCAGCTTTTGACGATGATGGACGGTTTGCAGTCTAGGGGGAAGGTTGTTGTTATCGGGGCAACTAATAGGCCGAATGCGATAGATCCAGCTTTGCGAAGACCTGGTAGATTTGATAGGGAGGTGGAAATTTCTGTTCCTGATAAAGCGGGAAGGAGGCAGATTCTACAAATTCATACGAGGAATATGCCACTGACAAAATCTGTTAAATTAGATGAAATAGCGAGGAGAACACATGGATTTGTTGGGGCGGATATTAATTCTTTGGCAAAGGAAGCGGCGATGATTGTATTGAGGAAAAATATTCATAAGTTTAATTTGGAGGATGAGGACGATATTCCTCAAGAGGTTTTATCTCAATTAAAGGTGGCAGGCAAGGACTTCGAGGATGCTCTGAAAATTGTGAGGCCTTCGGCGATGCGAGAGGTTCTCGTTGAAACTCCCTCGACAAGATGGAAAGATATTGGGGGCATAGAGGATGTAAAGCGTGATTTGCAGGAAGCTGTGGAATGGCCGTTGAATTTTCCAGACTCGTTTACTCGAATGGGGATAACCCCGCCAAAGGGGGTTTTGCTTTATGGTCCTCCTGGAACTGGAAAAACACTTTTAGCGAAGGCGGTTGCGAACGAGTCCGAGGCCAATTTTATTCAGATTAAGGGTCCAAGTCTTTTGAGTATGTGGGTCGGAAAATCCGAGGAGGGTGTTAGAAAGATTTTCGAGAGGGCAAGGCAGGTTTCCCCTTGTGTTATTTTCTTTGACGAAATAGATTCTTTGACTGGCAAACGAGGGGGGCAAATGACTGCTGGAAATAAAACTACGGAAAATGTTTTGAATCAGCTCTTGGCAGAGATGGATGGAATTGAGGATTTAACAAATGTTATTGTAATCGGTGCTACGAATCGTCCAGATATTTTGGACCCTGCACTTTTGCGTCCTGGGAGGTTTGATAGGATAGTCTATGTTCCAGTTCCAGAAAAAGAAGGGCGACTCCAAATTTTAAAAATCCATACGTCTAAGATGCCGTTGGATAAATCTGTGAGTTTAGAGGAGTTGTCGGAAAAGACGGAGGGTTTTACTGGGGCAGACATGGAAGCACTTGTTCGAGAAGCTGCTATGTTGGCGTTGAGGGAAAATATGGAAAGCAAAAAAGTTAAAAAGGAGCACTTCTTTAGAGCTATGGAAAAGGTGACGCCGTCGGTTTCCAAGGGCGATCAAGAGAGGTATAAGCAAATCGAATCAAAATATCTAAAATCAGCAAAGGCCGCACTAATTGATGGAAGTGCGAGCTACACAGGATAAAATGTTCGGAGATGATTCATTCGGGAGTATAGAAGATTTGTTTAACCAGTTGTCAGGAGGAGCAAGAAGAGGTTCTTATTATAGGGAGCCTGCACAAAATCAGGAAATTCTTAGCACGGTAGAAATAAAGAAGGGGACAATTTTGACTTTTGATTTGTCAGGGAAAAAGGTGTCGTCTGTGGAAATGCAGGATGAAAGTGGAATTAATGAATATGGAGAGCGTGTCGTCGGAGGGCAGGGCGTGATTGTGATTAAATTTTCTGATGGTAAAATTATAAAATATAATCTTCCACGTGCATTGTCGAAGAGAAAGATGGAATATGTTTTTAATAATGGAATCTTGGAGGTATTACTTAAAAAATGAAGGACAAATTAAATCTTGAGATTATGGAAGCAAATCAGAAGTATGTCGGGCGTAATCTTGCTACGATGTCTAGTGTTGACATGGAAAAGCTTGGTTTTGTTTCTGGAGATGTTATAGAGATAGGGGTAAGAAAGAAGTTGTATTTGCGAGTAATTAGAATCAGCGATGAGTTTATTGGGAAAATAAGTCTTGATGGTGGCTCGAGGTCTGTTCTCGGACTGTCGGTTGGCGAACAGACGGAAGTGCGAAAAGTTGAGAAAATATCGGTTTTGAAATCAGCAACATTATTGATTTCTCCTCATGAATCCTTTTCAAATGAGCAACTTAAATCATATAGTTCTCAGCTTAAAGAGTCTGGCGAATTTAAGAAGATGTTGATAGATTCTCCTCTTTCGGTCGGGCAAAAAATAACAATTCCTACGTCCGTCGGAAAACTTGTTTATTCTGTAACGAAACTTTTGCCCAAAAAAACAGAATTTGGGATGATTGGTAGTGATACTAAAATTGAGATTGCCGATGATGTTGGAGAAGCCTCTGGTGCTAATATTTATTATGAGGATGTTGGAGGGTTGAAAGAGGAAATCGAAAAGGTTCGGGAGATGGTGGAATTTCCTATGAAGCATCCCGAGATTTTTCAGAGGTTGGGAATTTCTGCTCCACGAGGAGTTCTTATGACTGGTCCTCCTGGAACTGGGAAAACGCTCTTGGCAAAAGCTGTGGCTACGGAAACTGACGCTAAATTTATTTCTATCGCTGGTCCAGAAATAATGTCAAAATATCATGGTGGTTCTGAGGAGAATTTAAGGAGTAAGTTTGAAGACGCGGAGAAGAATGCACCAGCTATTATTTTTATCGACGAGATAGATGCGATAGCTCCAAAACGTGGAGAGGCCAAGGATCAAACCGAAAAGCGGATTGTTACTCAACTTTTAACATTGATGGATGGGCTGAAGTCCAGAGGGCAAATAATTGTGATGGCTGCGACGAATCGTCCCGAAGATTTGGACGAAGCGTTGAGGAGACCTGGTAGATTTGATAGAGAGTTGAGGATTAATCCACCGATGGAAGAGGGGCGGAAGGAAATATTGCAAATTCATACGAGGCACATGCCAATAGAAGACAAGGAAAAACTTCTTGAAGAATTTTCAAATAAGACGACTGGATATACGGGTGCAGATTTGGAAGTCTTATGTAAAGAGGCTGCACTCCATTCGGTAAAACCATATTATAACGCGATAATTTCAATCAGCGAGAAGTTAGAGTCGGGAGATAAGGACGAGTTAGAAAAACTTGAAGAGAAAAGAAAGGAACTATTGAATAAGATAACAATCTCTCGAGATGATTTTGTTTATGCAATGAAAATGGTAGAGCCTTCTGCGATGAGGGAAGTTTTGATTAAAAAACCTAATGTGAAATGGTCCGATGTTGCAGGGCTTAAGAAGGCGAAAGAAAAACTTAAAGAATTGGTGGAACTTCCTCTTCTTCGTCCAGATTTATATCGAGCTGCTGGAATTAAGCCAAGTAAGGGTATCCTTCTTTATGGTCCTCCTGGAACTGGAAAAACACTTTTAGCGAAGGCGGTTGCGAACGAGGCTAATGCTAATTTTATTTCGGTTAAAGGCCCTGAGCTAATCTCGAAATGGGTGGGAGAATCTGAAAAACACATAAGGGATATTTTCAAAAAAGCTAATCAGGTTTCTCCTTCGATAATATTCTTTGATGAATTTGATTCTATTTCAAAATCACGAGGTTCTGGGATGGGAAGTGGTTCATCTGAAAAGGTTGTTAATCAGCTTTTGACCGAACTTGATGGGGTGGAAGAGTTAGAGAATGTCGTTGTTATCGCCGCAACAAACAGGAAGGATTTAATCGACCCCGCTCTTCTTCGTCCTGGGAGAATTGAGGCTCATGTGGAACTTACGTCTCCCGATGATGAAACTATTGTGGAAATATTTAAGGTTCATACTAAAACGATGCCGTTGGATAAAAAAGTTTCTTTGGATGAATTGGCGAAAAAAACTTCTGGATGGACTGGTGCGGAGATAGAAAGTGTTTGTAGGAGGGCTGGTTTGAATGCGATTAAGAGGAATTACAAGGAAGTTGATGTGGGTAAGTTGAGAGTTAGTAGGGAGGATTTTAATAGTGCAATAAAAGAAATCGGGGAGACGATTGGGAAGCCTGTTAATGAGTCTTCTAAGAAAGAGAAGGATAGTGAGAAAACAGCGAAGAAGAAACAAAAATAAAAAGATTTATACAGTAGTTATGGCTTGTTATAGAATGCAAAAAACAACCATTCAAATTGGGCTCAATACTCTCGGCAGGTTGAAAATGTTCAAGAAACACGAACGGGAATCTTATGATTTTGTATTGAATAATATTTTGGATGAGGCAGAAGACGACGAGATTACGTCAGAGGAAATTGAAGACATTAAGAAGGCGTTGGAAGAAGTTAAGCGGGGCAGGGTTTATTCTATCGAAGATGTCGCAAGAGATATGGGGATAGTTCTTCGGTAAAATGTATTCTATTGATATTTCTAATTCGGCTAAAAAGTTTCTTAAGAAAGTTCCTCGACGAGATGCGGACATTATTTTGAATAAATTGTATTCTTTGCGGGGACCCCATTTAGATGTTTGAAAAAATGTCGGGCAACAAATATTGGAGATTAAGGATTCTATAGTTATTATTGATGTTATTATTTCTGGAAAGAGGATAATCGTTTTAAGGATTGGGTATCGCAAGAATATTTACTAACTTACTCCGTCGTTCTTATGACTGTATTGTCGCTTATTAGAAATGTATTTTCAAACTGACTCACAGGCTTCCGACTTTTTTCAACCAGCGTTGGGTATTCGTATAATATTCCTTGCTTGATTAGCGTTTGTAAGGCGAATTTAAAACGGCTAAAGTTTGCTTTTTCTAACCATCTGGCACAAAATGGGCGTGTTCCGTATTCTTCTTTTACGAATTTTAAAATTTTCATTGCTTCACTGTCCCTGACTCTTCCTTCGTTTTTTAGAATGTAAATTCCTCCCTCTTTTCCTTCAATAACATCTCCTACGCCTGACGTTACAAATGGTTCGATAGCAAAGGCGATGTTTTTTAGGGGTGTGTCGTTTTCGTTTATATGGTTTGGAATTGTCAATCCTGCATGAATTATATTTTTCCCGAGAGAATGTCCGCTTAGGCTTTTAATAATTGCAAACTTGTTAGTGTCTGCCAATTTTTTTTGACAAGCTTCTCCGATATCCTTGACTTGCATTCCAGTTCTAACTGCTTTTGTTGCTTCTTCTAATATTTTTTTGTTTAAGTCTATCATCTCTTCAAACTCGTTGTTGTCGGTTAGGTCGATTGATAACGCCGTGTCTGCGATAAATCCGTCCACTGCTACTCCAATATCGATTTTTAAAATTCCTTCTGCTGTGGTTTCATCGTCGGAGGTTGGGGTGTAATGTGCTGCGATTTCGTTCAGGGAAAGATTAACTGGAAAGGCTGGTATACCTCCGAGTTCAAGGATTTTTTCGTCGATAGCATTGGCAATCTCGATTAACTTCATTCTTGGCTTGGTGATTTCTTTTGCAAACTTTTTGATTTGTTTGGAGATTTCTCCTGCTTTTATGTAGGATTCTATTTCGGATTTTTCCATTGAGTTGGAATGTCGAGAGCGTATTTATAGTTTTGGGGTTTTGGGATGGGTGCCTTGTTATAGAAAAGAATTAAAAGAAGGGATGTCATAAAAGATTATGTCTTTAAGGAGGGTCGAAGAATGAAGTTTAAAAAGGAGTGCTTCTTAGTGAAGGGTATGAATAAGGGTGATACGTTAGTGAAAGAGTTTATCATCACGGGAAGTCCTTATCGCGAAGAGAGATGGCAATATCCTTTGGACGCAATTAGAGAGTTAGTTATCAATGCGATTATTCATCGTGATTACCAAGGAGTCCATTCTCAATTTAAAATCTTTCCCACCAAATTAGAATTTTGGAACAGCGGTAAAATCCCAGTTGGTTTATCCATTGAAGATATTATGAATGGGGAGAAAAAATCTGAGCCAAGGAATAGGCTGATTGCAGAAATTTTTAGAGATGCTGGTTTGATTGAGAGATACGGGAGTGGGGTTAGAAGGGTCAGAGATAAGTTAAAGGAATATGGCTTAGTTGATTTAAAAATTACCGAGATTCAGAGAGGATTCAACATAGAGGTTTTTTCTAAAAAACTAAATGGCGGATTAAATGGCGGATTAAATGAGTTGTTGGAACTTATTAGAAACAA
>CAYRXX010000005.1:0-21546 GCA_964428375.1 Candidatus Woesearchaeota archaeon | reverse complement strand
CCCAATATCTCTGCCTCGAAATCCCCCAATCTCTTAACTTAAAATTAACAGTCCTCCGAGCGACTTTCTTTTCTATCAACCAATCTGTGATTTTTTCTTTCGCCTCATCACTGTTTATCTTGTTAAATTTGTCAGAGTTAATTAAAATCCCGGAATTCGTCCAAGCCTTTTCTTTTATTTTGCCTTCACTAGATACGACTTGCTTAACCTCAATCCCATATTTCTTAGCAAACTCAAAATCCCGTTGGTCGTGAGCAGGAACCGCCATCACCATCCCAGAACCATAACTTGCCAAAACAAAGTTCCCAGTCCAAATAGGAATCCTTTCTCCCGTCGCTGGATTTATAGCGAACGAGCCAGTAAAAGCACCCTCTTTCTCCAAGTCTCCAGCATCTTTTTCCGAAACAGATTTTACCTTTTTCAAAAATTCAGCCACGGCATCCTTCTGTTCAGCTGTCACCAATTCATCCAACCGAGGATGCTGTGCTGACACGACCATAAATGTAACTCCGAAAATCGTATCGGGGCGAGTTGTGAAGATTGACCAAGTTTTTTTGTCAGATTTCAAAATTTCCTCCAACAACTCAGGAAACTCTTTTGTTCCCATATGTTTTTCGGTAAAATGCCCCATTCCTTCCAACTCAATTAACTTTGCACCCAATTTCTTATTTACAAATTTTGTACTTTCAATTATATAGTTGCTATCATTATCTGCATAAAAAATAATTAATTCGTCAAAGTAATTTTTAATATCTTTATCAATTTTGAAGTTCACCAAATCGCTTAAGAAGGGTGCTTCGGGAATATCTAAAATATAAGGTGCGACTAAAATAATTTTTTTAACTTTCTTCTTATTTTCAGATAACCATCTTAATAAAAAGGCACACCCAGCACTATGTCCAACCAAAACAGTATTTTCATTAATTTCATTTTTCTCAAATTCCTTTTTCCATTCTTTATATCTAGGCTGCCAATCTTTAGAATATAAATTATTAGAAACGTTAATCCCTCTTTTTTCTAATTCTCTCTTGAGCCATGGTTTCCAGTGTCTTTCGTTTTCTAATTTGCCTTCTTTGGCTTCTTTTTCGTTAGAGTTAGACCCATGCACAATCACAACATTAGAAATCCCACTTTCCCCAGCCACCTTAACATCCAACTGTTCCTTTGGCATTCCCAACTTTTTTCCATATTCAAAAAACTCTCTTTTCCCAGACCCACTGTTTAAATTTATGACTTTATTTCTAAAAATAACATTATTAGTAGTTCCCCCGCTATCCACATACCAACTTCCGCCATCTTCATTCTCAACTAAAATATTTTTTTTAACAAAATCAATGAATTCGTTTTCTTTATCTATCGGAACATTTATACGAAAGAATTTGCCCCAATCCTTATCAATACTTTCTACCTCAACTTCTCCAAATTCTTTCAGCTCTTTCTCTAAATCTATTTTAAAACTTTTTTCAATCAAAAGATAACTTGCAAATTTACTTTCCCCAGCCACCTCAAAATCAATCTCAACCCCATGCGACTTCCCAATCCAATTTTTCTGCATCGCCTTCGTCCTCTCTGGCCAATCCATATTATCCAAATTCTCATAAAGCTCGTCGGCATATTCCGTAGTCTTAAAAAACCACTGTTTCAAATGCTTAACCTCAACATCCCTATCCTCATGCCTCCAACATTTCCCGTTTTCAACCTGCTCATTCGCCAAAACAGTATTACACTCCCCACACCAATTAACCGCCGAAGTCTTTTGATACGCCAAGCCCTTTTCAAGCATTTTCAAAAAAATCCACTGGTCCCACCTATAATACTCTGGCGAAGCAGTATTAACAACCCTCGACCAATCGTAAGAAATCCCCAACGCCTTTTGTTGCTTTTTATAATTTTCAATGGCGTCGTTAGTATATTTTTCTGGATGCGTTCCAACTTTAATCGCCGCGTTCTCGGCGGGCAAACCCAAAGCATCGTATCCCATCGGATGCAAAACATTAAACCCTTTCATAATTTTGAATCTCGCAATAATATCCCCAATCGTATAATTCCACGCGTGCCCCATATGTAACCCCGTCCCCGACGGATACGGAAACATCTCCAAAATATAATACTTCTTTTTCCCATCGTCTTCCTTAACTTCAAAAACCTTCTCGGACGCCCATCGCTCCTGCCATTTTTTCTCAATCGCCGCAAAATCCATTTCCATAATAAATCAAAACCGCACATATTTTTAAACTTCTCTATTCTCCACCCAAAACTAATATATTTAAAATTAGCCAAAACCTTCTATAAAAACAAGACTATCCAACACAAATCCCCTCACACCCATCCCGACTATAAAAAAATAGGAAGGTTTTTAATTAGATTTACCCAAGATAAGTAATGGTGATTTTTGACGTCGTAACTTTTGGAAGCGGAGTCATGGATGTTTTTACCGAGAGCAAAATCAACGAAAAATGGGGACGATTAGACCTAAAATTAGGAGAAAAATATCTAATAAATAATTTACGCTTTGACGTAGGAGGTGGCGGAACAAATGTCGCAGTCGCATTTTCTCGACTTGGATTTAAAACAGGGTGTATCTGTGGCGTCGGCAACGACACAAACGGACAAGAAATTCTAAAACTACTACAAAAAGAGAAAGTAAAATTTCTAGGAAAAAAATACAAAACGAACACTGGATACTCTGTAATAATTAATAGCAAGAAAAGAAACAGAACACTCCTAACATACAAGGGGGCCAGCGACGAAATAGAGATAAAAGATATTAAAAACTTTCAAACAAACTGGATTTATTATTCCTCACTACTGGGAAAAAGCATAGAAAGTCAAAAACAATTAGCAAAGAAGTTACACACGCAAAACATAAAACTCGCCTTCAACCCAAGCTCCTACTTAATAAAAAATACAGACATAAGCGAAATTTTAAAAATAAGCGAAATTTTAATACTAAACAAAGAAGAAGGGATAATGCTGTCTAAAAAATATAAAAAAAAGGGAGATATCCTAAAGGCACTACATAGTCTAGGTCCAAAAATAGTAGTCATCACCGACAAAACCAACCCTATTATCTGTTTCGACGGAGAACAAAAATATACCGCTATGCCAAACAAAAAAATTACAGCAATAGAAAGAACAGGGGCAGGCGATGCCTTTTCCGCAGGATTCGTAGCCGGGAGAATAGCTGGGTTCCCAATAAAGAAATGTATGGGACTTGGCATCAAAGAAGGAGAAGCGGTAATAAAACATTTTGGAGCAAAAAATAATTTAATAAAAAGAAAACTAAAAAAACTCAAATGAAAAAAGAAAGGAATTATAAAAAAATAGTAGAACAACATCTAAAAATACTCAATAGTCTAAAATCAAAAACTGGACTTTTCATTGCAGCGCCTCCAGTAAAAACTGGTTATCACAAAGCTTGGTTACGAGATAATTTTTATGAATCAATAGCTTTCGAAACTATCCAAGATTGGAAAACAGTACGCAAGATTTATGGAGCCCTATTGGACATTTTAGAAAAACATGAGAAGAGGATTGACCGAGCAATTAAGAAAAAACCAAGATATGCATACCAATATATCCATGCACGATACGATCCAATAACCCTTGACGAATTTTCAGACAAATGGGGAAACAAGCAAAACGATGCGGTAGGATGTATTTTATTTAAAGTAGGTGTCCTTGAGAAAGAGGGAAAGACTGTCTTAAGAAACGAACAAGATAAAAAAATCATTCAAAAACTAATCAACTATTTGGCATCAGTAGAATACTGGCACGATAAGGACTCTGGAATATGGGAAGAAAACGAAGAGATTCATTCTTCGAGCATCGGAGCCTGCGTCGCTGGACTTAAGATGACAAAAAACATTCAGGGTATAAAAATTCCAGTAGGACTTATCAAAAAAGGACAAACCGCTCTAAATAATCTATTACCACAAGAATCAGAAACAAAACCCGTAGACCTTGCTCTTCTATCATTAATATGGCCATATTCCGTGACCACAAAAAAACAAACTGAAGAAATATTAAAAACCATAGAACACCGTCTACTCAGAGATAGAGGCGTCATAAGATACGAGGGAGACCGTTATTACAATACAGACAAAAACCATTACTCCGAAGAAGCAGAATGGACTTCCGGACTTTCGTGGCTCGCAATAATCTACAACAAAATGGGGAACAAAAAGATGGCAAACTATTTTTTAGAAAAAGCAATGAGCACCATAGATAAAAGTGGAAAAATCCCAGAATTATATTATTCAAACACCAGCAAACCAAATGAAAACATGCCACTCGGATGGAGCGAGTCTCTCTTTATCACCGCAATTTGCAAAATTAAAAATATCAAAATAAAACAATGAAACCGCTAATCGTAATCAACCTCAAAACCTACCAACAAGGTAACGACGTATTGAAACTTTGCAAAAAAATAGATAAAATAGATAAAAAGATTATTGTCGGATGCGGAGCAACAGATATTTATAAAATTTCCAAAGAAACAAAATTAAAGGTATACTGCCAGCACGTTGATTCTTTCACAAAAGGAAGAAACACCGGATTTATCTTGCCAGAAGGAATTAAAGGAAATGGGGGGACAGGTGTCTTCTTAAATCACAGCGAGCACCCGCTCAGCTTCGATGTTTTGAAAAAGACCATATCAAGATGCAAAGCAACAAAACTAAAAACTATGGTGTTTGCCAAAGATATCACCACGGCAAAAAAGATTGAAAAACTCGGAGTAGATTATCTCGTAATAGAACCGCCAGAATTAGTAGCAGGGAAAACTTCAATTAGCGAAGCACAACCAGATTTAATAAAAAAAATAAAAAAAAGTTTAAAATGTAAATTCTTAGTCGGAGCAGGAATACACTCCCGAGAAGATATAAAAATCGCAACAAAACTCGGAGCATCCGGAGTCGCAATATCGTCAGTAATCACGACGAGCAAAAACCCAGAAAAAATTTTAAAGAATCTAATTAACGATGCATGAACAAGCCTACATTGACGCCATTCTAAAAAACATAGACGACGTCAGCAATATAAAAAACATAACTCTTGAAGTCGGAGAACTCGCTGGGATAGAACCCGAGCATCTAAAAGAACACCTAAAAGACAGATTCAGCTGGGATATTACAATTCTAAAAAAGGACGCCAAAATAAAATGCGAATGTGGATTTGTCGGACGCCCAAAAGTTATAGAAAGATTACATGACTTCGTAGTCTTTGAATGCCCAAGATGCAAATCCACACCAAAAATTCTAAATGGGGAAGATATAAAAATCACAAAAATCCTTTACAACTAATATGTGTCTAAGTATACCTGGGAAAATCGTCGAAATCAAAGAAAATGGGATGTGTGTAATTGATTACGAAACAGAAAAAAGAGCCGCCAAAATCATAGATAAGGACACCAAAATTGGAGACTATGTTGTAATAAACGGAGGAATGATAGTCATGAAAATTCCAAAAGAACAGGCAAAAAAATTCTTGGAGGTAGTAAATGATAGACGATAAAAAACTACTCTGTGCATTCATCTATTCCGCTTACGATTCTGGATATTGCGGACTCGAATTAAATCGGAAAGAGAAACAACATTATATGGAATTTTATAAAAAATTCATTAAAACCACAGGATACTTTCCAGATAAAGAAATAAGAAAAACCCAATCCAAGATGATAGGGATAATAGACAACACCAATATAAGAGACTATGTATACCACGGGCATATAGACATAGTCAAAACACGAATATCCAAGGCAACAAAAAAAGATTTTTCTTCTTCTATTAAATCGGCGGGATCGTTATTCCCAGCCATAAGTTGCCCAGTTGCATTCTACGAAGTCACAAAAACAACCGATCACAGTATCTCGGGACGAAACCTATTCCTGCCAAAACTAGAGAGAGACTTAACCATTTTAGATGGACTCGAACACCCCAAAATCGGAGACATCGTAAGCGGACACTGGGACTACTTTTTAGAAAATATAACAGAATGGAAAGAATTAGACAAATATAAAAAGATTTACAAAAACTACGTCGACATTCTAAAAAACGCACACAAATAAAAATGAAAATATTAGCTCTTGGAAATGAATTCATCGTCGAAGATTCGTTCGCAAAAAAAATTGGAAACTCCTTGCGACAAGACTTCGATATAATCCCAATAAACGACAGCTTCCAACTAATGGAAATTTTAAACAACCCCAACGAGGATTTCGTCCTAATAGACGTCGTAAACAATCTAAAACAAGTCTGCGAAATTAAACTAAACGACCTCCAAACTAACTCCATTCTAAGTGCTCATGATTTCGACGCAACTTACATACTAAAATTACTAAACAAAAAAGTAAAAATAATAGGTATACCAATGACTGGGAATCTCAAACAGATTAAACAAAAAGTTATAGAATTAATCAAGCCAATTAACTTTTAGAAAATGCGTCGAACAACTAAAACAAGGATCGTATGCCCTAATTAACTTCTCAACTTGGTCAACAATTTCTTTTTTGGAAACATTCTTCCCAAGAAGCACGTCAACCAACAAAACAATATCCTGCTCCATCATGTTCAAGTTTTGGGCCGTCGGCGTTATAATATTGCAGTATTCAACCTTGCCATCTTTGCCAATCCTATACTCATGGAAAAGCGTCCCCCTCGGTGCCTCAACTGCCGAAACCCCAAGCGACCTTCTACCCTTCTTAATCAATTTACCCCTGCCAAGAACAGGCGGATTCTCCAAAAGTTCTATTATCCTGTTAATAGCCTCGAGAACTTCAAGAGACTGACAAATCAAATTATGATACGGATTTCTAAAAGGAAGTTTAATCCCTATTTTTTTAAGAACAGAAAAAAGCTCGTCCTTTGTCTGGACATCCAAATTTTTATAATTATTATTTATCCTAGCCATCGCTCCCACCAAATACGGCTTACCATCATGCAAGACGAATTTAGAAGTAGCATACTCTTTGATATTCTCGGATAAATGAGACTTGTAATCTTTCTTAGCAAAAGACTCATTATGAGAAACAATTTCTCCAGAAATACTTGCATAACAATCTTTCTCCTGCAATGATAAATATTCGCATTCTCTCTCCAACGCTGGATAATGAAAAGAAGAAAATAATTTAATAGTTTTCAAGACAACCGGTTTCACCTCTCTAAGACGAGCCAACATATCCACAAAATCCACATTAGGAGCATCCTCCCGAACTTTCAAAAACGGATGAATCTCCCGTCCTCCAAACTCCTCAACCAATTTATTTCCCATTGTTATAATTTTCAAAGCATCATCAACCTTTCCTTTGTCTTTCTTGGAAAAGTTCAAAGCAGAAGACACCCCAAGATAATCAGGAAGAGACATAAAATAAAGATGCGTCGCATGACTACGAATTCGTTCCGCCAAAAGAAGAATTTCTCTTATAAATTTCTGTTGGGCAGTAGGTGTCGCCCCCAGAGCATCTTCAAGTCCTTTCACCGACGCTGTAGAATGAGAAGAAGAACAAATCCCACAAATACGAGAAACCACCTCTTGGACATCCTCCGTATTTTTCCCAAGAACCAACGCCTCAAAAAACCTCGCACCCTCAACCGCTTTCAACTCGCACAAAACAACCTTTCCTTTCTTAATTTTCAAACTAAGATTTGCATGCCCCTCAATCTTACAAATATGATTCAATGTTACTTCTCTAACCATTTCGAAGAACCTCCAATCCTATTTTCAAAATCCAATCCAGCAAACATTTCAAGCTTGTCACGAATTTCTTTATTCTTGTATCCCATCTTTTTCAACATCTCGAAAAACGCATCATAATTAGCATCATCACTTGGACCTCGACAACCATAACAGGTAGCCCCATTCGTAGGACAAATCGCCCCACACCCACCATTCGTAACAGGACCAAGACAAATCTTCCCAGCGTCTAACAAGCAAGGATTACCCTTCTTTCTACATTCGAAACACACCGGATTAATACAAGGACGAAACTTCCTACCCGTAGCCATAGACCTCATAAAAGATACAAGCTCTTTTTTATCTGGCGGACACTGAGACAAAGAATAATCCACCTCAATGTGTTCCTTTATCGGAGTAGGCAACTCGCTTTTCAAATGATTGTATTTAGGATAAACAAAACCCATAACCTTTTTTCTGTCATGGAAACCTTTTATCGACGGAACTCCGCCGAAACAAGCACAAGACCCCAAAGCAACAACCTTATCTGCTCTCTCTCGAAGTTTATTTAACATTATTATATCTTTATCGGAGCAAACCGTCCCCTCTATAAAAACATAATCAAACCTTCCCTTATACGAATCCTCTTTAACAAATGGAAACGCCTTGATATCGAAAAGCCTAGTAATTTCCTTAAAACAATCCTCATAAAGAACCGTAAGCAAGCATCCAGAACATCCAGAAATTCCATAGAAACCAACTTTCAACTTACGAGAACTCATCTTAGGTTACTGAAATTTTCATTATCCAGCCTCGGTTTAATTTTATCGTATCTAAATATAGGACCATCCTTACAAACATAAAGATCCTGAATCTGGCACCTACCACACGAACCAAAAGCACACTCCATCCTTCGCTCCATAGACCAATAAATATTTTTATTCCGGACTCCCAATTTGTTCAACTCCGCAGTCGCCACCCTCATCATAACTTCTGGACCACAAAGAAGGGCAACCGTTTCATCGACGACAGGTTTATGTTTCTCCATTATTTCATTAACAAACCCCTTTTCATATTTATGAGAAGTCACATCATTCGACAATCCAATAAAAACCAAGAACTTCTTCTCCCATTTCGAAATCCTTTCTTTTAGTAAAATATTTTTCTCATCTCGAAATCCAAAGTAGATAAATATCTTCTTAAACTCTGATTTATTTTGCTCAATATAATTTATCATCGAAGTTATCGGAGCTATACCAGTTCCACCCGCAATTAATATCAAATTCTTTTTTCTTAAATCGGCAACAGGGAAACCCCTCCCGTAAGGACCCCTTATAAAAACATCATCACCCTTCTTTAAATTAAACATCTCCGACGTAACATTCCCAGCGTTCCTCGTCAAAAGCTCGATATACCTTCCATTATGCGAGCACGAAGCCAAAGGACACTCTCCAATCTTAGGAACAGAAACCTCCAAAAACATTCCAGGACGAGGATTTAAATCACATTTAACCCTAAAAAGTTTAACATCTTTGGTGTACTTCTTCACAGATACTATCCTATATGGTTTTATTTGGTAACTCATTTTTTTCTCGGCAATTTATTTATTGTTTCGACCCAATCAATTTTAGCAGGACATACCCTCAAACACCTTCCACACCCAACACACATCGAACGATTATGTAGTTTTTTATAATAAGCTATTTTATGATATACGAAATGCTTAAACCTCGCAAGTCGAGAGTCACGATAAGATTTTCCACCAGCTACACGAGAAAAAGACTTCAACTGACACGACGCCTGAGTCCTTTTTCTGCTCCCGTTTCTTGAGCCCATATCCGAACTATCCTTAACATCAAAACAATTACACGTCGGGCAATACACTGTGCAGGCAGAACAACTCAGACATCTATTAGCATCGCTCTCCCAAACACTATCCTTATAATTTTTAGCTATATTAATATTTTTTAATCTCTTAAAATTTCTGGGACTCGGAATCTTAACCTCTTTTTTAGGAGACGCAAGCCCACTAACCAAAGCCTTCCCTTTATCTGAACCGACACTAATATAATAATTACTCCCCTTTGGATAAAAAAACAAATCATAATAATCTTCGAGTTGCATAGAATTGCAAAAACAATATTTATCAGGATTTTCACAAAAAAAACCAACCAGAATTGTCTTCCGCCGTTTATTCAAATATGGCTCATCATACATAACCTTATCGATAATTTGAATTGCGTTTAAGTCGCATTTCCTCAGCCCAAAAAGAATAGTCCGTTCAATCTGACCACTTGTCTCCGACACCTTGTTTCCCTTAAATTCTAAAAGCTTTTCTCCTTCCGGAATAAAATGAGACTTTATGGGAAACTGCGTCAATTCATCAAGAAAAATCTCGGCAGCAGAATCCACCTTTTGAAATCTAGTTGTAGCCGTATTAACAGGAGCGATAACCTCATATTTTTTTATCAGACCATCAACGAACTTTGGAAAATCTTTTTTTGGAAGTATTCTTTGCATAGCATCACCTTATTAATAAAAAATCTCCAATATTATAAATCTTTGCGACGCCCCAGAAACAAACGTTTATTAATTTGAAACACCTTTTTTCTTTATGGAAAATGGAGGCATCTTTCTTCAGCTTTGTGAAAAAACCTATTCCGCACAAAATTTAAATTTAATAAAAAAAGCAATCGCCTTTACAGATTCTTGTTTAAAAGATAAGCAGAAATTCTCCAAAAAATCACTTACAGACTTTAATATAGACGTAGGAACAATCTTGGCATCAAGCAAACTCTCGGCAGAAACCGTCATTGCGGGACTTCTTTACAGCACAGAAAGAATAACAACCTTTGAAAAAATAGCAACCGAATTTGGAGAAAAAATTGCAAAAATTGTTTTCGGACAACTTCAGCTAAGAACAATTAAAAAGAATAACAGCCTAGCACAAGCAGATATTGTTAGGAAGATTTTACTCACTGGACTAGATGACATCAGGATTATTTTTGTCAAACTCGCAGTCAAACTCGCCAACTTGCGAATTATTTCAGCCCTAAAACCCAGTGAACAAAAAAGAATAGCCAAAGGCATCTTAGAACTTTATGTCCCATTGGCAACAAGACTAGGGCTCGATTATATAAAAAATGAACTAGATGATACAGCCTTTAGAACGCTCTACCCAAAAAAATACGAAGAAATTTCCCATTTTTTCAAAGAAAGTAAAAAAGAGAGAGAAGAATTTATTAAAAATTTTATAACTACTCTTAAAAAATTGATAGGACCAAAAGTTGGACTCCTGAAAATCAAAGGCAGAAACAAGCAAATAAGAAGCATCTTTGAAAAAATAGTAAAAAGAAAATGCTCCCTAAAAAAGCAAAGAGATCACTACGCAATCCGAGTAATAGTCAGAACAGAAAAAGACTGTTACAATGTTCTTGGAATATTGCACGAGATATACCAACCAGTCCCTGGACGATTAAAGGACTATATCAACTCTCCAAAATCCAACGGATACCAATCAATCCACACCGCAATAAAAATACCGTCGGGAGAAGAGATTGAGGTTCAAATTAGGACAGACAAAATGGATGAGTTTGCCGAAGAGGGAAAGGCAGCACATTGGAGTTATAAAAAAATGGACAGTGATTCATCTTTTGAAAAAAAAATAGGCTGGTTAAAAGTCTTAATAGAATCCCAAAAAAACTCATCGAGCAAAGAATTCATGAAAGACTTAAAACTCGATTTATTCGCCGACAAAATTTACTGTTATACCCCAAAGGGAGATGTCCGAGAACTCCCAAAAAAAGCAACACTTTTAGATTTTGCATATTACATTCATCAAGAAATAGGGGAAAGGGCTATCGGAGGAAGAGTAAACGGGAAATTTGTTCCATTGAAAAAAGTCTTAGAAAATGGAGCTGTCGTAGAAATTCTAACAAACAAGCGTCAACGCCCGAGGAGAGATTGGTTAAAATTTGTAATATCAGCAAAAGCCAAGGCAAAAATCAGACACGGAATTAGAAAATACGAATCTCTACCAATCCCAAAAATGAGAAACATAATCAAGCGGAGCAAAGACGACTTCGACAACATCGTAGAATCACACGAGTTTCCAAGAGGAAAATTCGCTTTCGCCAAATGTTGCCACCCTCTGCCAAAAGACGAATTGCTCGGGACAATGAAATCAAACAGGAGAATCATAGTCCATAGAGCAGACTGTCCAAAGATTAACAAAAATACAAAAAATACCGTCTTAGTCTCATGGAAAAAAGAATTCAACCGCCCGCTTAACCTGAAGGTATTGTGCCACGACAGGAGCGGAATTTTGGCAGACATTTTAAATACAATTTCCAGAATTGGTTTCGTAGTCCGAAGTGCAAACGCAAAAATCGTTGGAAACGAAAGCGTAGAATGCAGTTTCGTAGTAATCCCAAAAAAACTCGACGAGGTCCATCAATTAGTCAAAAGAATACAAAAAGTGAGAAGCGTCGTGAATGTCTTCTTTGAATGAGATTATCCCAAAATTTCTCGAATGTAATATCGCCTTTCATTATGGGACGTAGCCAAATAAATCTTCATTAGAAGGTCTATTACAATCCCAAAAGTAAACAAGAAAAGTCCAGTCCCCATAAAAAAGAATCCCAGGGTAAACCAAGCAGTAGACGACAAATCGATAGAACTTGCAACTTTCAAATACACCAAAACAGACTCAATCAATAACCCAATTCCAAAAGAACCAACTCCAGTTGCCCCAAAAATATGAAGCGGTCTCTGATAATATTTTTGTATGAACCACATATAAATCAAATCAACAAACCCGCGAACAGCCTTGCTGTACCCATATTTCGTTTTCCCATTAATTCTCGCCCTATGATTTACAACAACCTCGCCGATACTAAAACCCTTCCATCTCAATAATGCCAAAATATAACGATGCATTTCCCCACCAATGTCTAAACTTTTAGCAACTTCTTTTCTATAAACCCGCAACGTGCAACCCGTATCATGAATAGCATCCTTAATCAAAAATTTTCTCATGGCCCGACCAATTAATGTCAATGCTTTTATTCCTCCTTTATCTTGCCGATGCTTTCGCCACCCAGCAACGACATCCAAATTCTCCCTTTGCATTTTTTCAAGAAGTTTCGGAATGTCAGCTGGATCATTTTGCAAATCGCCATCAAGAGAAACTATTATATCCCCAGATGCCTCCTTAAACCCAGCGTCCAACGCCGTAGCCTGGCCATAGTTTCTATTCAAATCAATTATCTTTATTTTTTTCAGCAACTTTAATTCTCTAAGCGTCTCATCGCTCGAACCATCATTGATATAAATTATTTCATACGATCCAACTGAAGACATTGTCTTTTTAATCTCCTCGTCGAGAATCTTGATATTTCCACCTTCATTATAAACAGGAACAACCACCGAATACTTAATTTTAGCCATCATAACAAAATTTATTGTAACTATATAAATCTTACGCATGTTATTCTATCGTAGTAGCAACACGAAAACCTTATAAAGAACAATATACAAATATTTGCATCCTCACAATCTTTAAAAACATGGGAGACATAGAATAAAATGGAAAAAATATGGAACACACTGACAGATAAGCGAGTAGTCGCCAGCATCATAAGTATCTCTATCCTTACTCTCATTTTTCTAGCTGGACCAGTTCAAGCTTTCATTTTAGGACTAACTATAAACAATTCACAAGTAAATCAGGGGAAAAATATAACATTCATAGTAACACTTAATATTTCAAAAACACATGAGCTCTTACCAATAAAAAACTTTACCCTCACAATTAATGGACCAGCTTCATCTATCAACTCAGAATTATGTGTATTTAACGTAGCTGGGGAAAAACTTTCCGGATGTAAGGGAATTGTAAGCATCACAAGAATAAAAACAAAATCTGAAAATAGCCGAGGATATGGATATGGCTATGGGTATGGCTATGGGTATGGGTATGGGTACGGATACGGTTACGACTATGGATATGGGTATGGAAGAAAAACCAACCATATCTTTAAGTACAAAATAATCTTAAACACCCTAAATTACAGCACTGGGACATACAATACAACACTAAAAGTAGATATTGGCAACAACACCGTCTCCAAAAAGGGAGGAAATATAATCATAAACGCAAAGAATCACATAAACCCAGTAAAACCGATAACCCCAAAACATCACCATAACAACATATTCATAAGTTCATTCGTCAGGCCGCCAATAAATCTAACCAATAGCTCAATCCAAATTGGTAATGAAACCAACAAAACATGGGTAGACGGAGACAACAGAACAAGCCCAAAAGGAAGTTCCGGAATAACTGGAAATGTTATCGGATTTATGGGAACAAGAAACGGAGTTATCGTAGTACTGTTTCTAGTATTGCTACTTGCAGGAATCATATTTGTTTTATACAAAAGAAGACACCCACTTTCTCAGAACAATTAATTTATAAGCTTCACGACGCTATAGTCTCATGAAAAAACTCATTCCAAAAAAAATAAACACAGAATATATTCTCCTCTCCATTATTCTTTCCTTCGCACTTTTCCTGCGACTATTCAAATTAGGCAAGCCATCTTTATGGATTGACGAATCCACGTCAGCAATGGCAGCAAAAATGATATTAATAAAAGGTGTTCCAATCTTCGATTCTGGGTTATTATATGGACGAGCATATCTTTTCCACTATATGCAAGCATTCTTTTTATTATTTGGACAAACAGACTTCCTCGTACGATTACCCTCCGTAATAATCGGGATAGCAACAATTTTATTAGCATATATCATTGGGAAAGAATATTCAAAAACTGGAGGAATACTCTCTGCACTTTTCATGAGTGTTTTTTATCTCGAAGTATTTTATTCTCGCCAAGCCAGATTTTATCAACTATTCCAATTTCTGTTCTTCCTTTCTATCTATCTCCTATACAAATCAAAAAAAAATCCCAAGTTTCTTTACGTATCGATAATCTCACTTTTTATAACAATAAATACCCAACTCGCAGGACTCGTCCTAATCCCATTTTTCATTATTCATATCTTAATCTACACTAAAAAATCAAAAAAATATCTTGCCATCTTGCCTGTAATTCCACTATTCCGAAACCTTTTACCCGCAACAAAACTCCCGTCGGACTCAACGTCATCCGCCATTAACTATGCAACATGGTATGCCTCATACACCTACAACCTAATCTACCTCGTAATCCTATTTTTCCCTGGACTAATATGGAGCTACCTCAAAGAGAAGAGACTCACTTTATTAATCATCGCCCCGTCGGTGACTCTCTTAATCGGAGTATTCTCTCTAAAAACTTTTGCATTCAGATATGCCTATTTCGCCATCTTCCCATTCATTTTATATTCCTCGCTTCTTTTTTCGTTCCTCTACGAGAAATACGGCAAAATCATAATCATCGCTATTATCGCCATTTTAATATTGCCATCGAACATCTTCTTTCCATACACCTCTGTAAATCTTTTAACACCCGTAGACTACTCCTTATATGACTTTTCCGCCCCGACGGCAAACTACAAAAACATACCGCTAAGCCTCACAGAGAAAATGAAAACCCATCAGCACAAACTCATTTCTTACTTTTCCTCTGACACAGAATGGTACATAAGGAAACCAGACTATGTTTTACCATTTTCGATGAACGGACATGGAAATGACCAAATTTCATACAACAAATCAGGAGAAAGGGTTGATAGATATTCTGGGGCGCCCATCTTGAACTTTATACCAACACACCCATACTACCTAATAGCAGACACTTTCTCGACGAGAAAACTGAAACCAAACCAAAGAAAATTTCTAAACAACCTAACGAAAAAATGCAAAATTCCATACAATCACTTTGATCTCAAAATTTACGACTGCTTTAATATAGATATTGCAAAACAGTAATCTTTTTAAAGTAGTAATTCATTAAATTCGCATGAGAAAAACAATGTTAATCGCAATCATAGGATTATTTCTATTCTCCATAATGGGAGTTAGTGCAACTGCCCCTCAGAACACATCAGTAAAAAATGTTATAGTAACAGGGATAACTTACAACGGCAACTCTTATAGTCTTGTACCTGGAGCAAACGTAACGATAACTTGCAATGGATATAGCAACAGCACCACATCTGATTTAAATAAAGGGACATACCATCTTCAAATAAGTCATTCATATTGTCAGGCAGGGGACATTATAACAGTAACTGCAGTCAAAGGAAATTTATACGGTAGTGCTTCTAACCCCGTTAAAGATTACGGAATGGACGTAAACCTTGCGCTTATCATGGTCCCAATGACTCCAGAATTCAGCTTCTTCCTCGGAACACTTACTCTAATCAGTGCCGTTGGAATTTTCTTCGTAGTTAGAAAAGATTAGTAAACAAAAACATTTTTAAACCAAAGAGACATAGAAGCAACATGAATAAAATATTATTATTAACAATTATCGGATTACTCGTTTTCTCTATAGGAGGAGTAAGTGCTAAAACTATGATTGCTGGTAAAATCATCGCACAAGACAAGGTTACCCCTGTCCCAGGTGCGAATGTAACAGTATATTGCACAAATAATAAAAACACAACAATTAATCAAAGTGTTTCTGGAGCAACTGATGGCTCTTATGCCGTAACCTTCTTAGACACATATTGCAATGTTGGAGACAAAGTAATTGTAGTCGCAGTAAAGGGAAAGATGTCTGGAACTGGAAACGGGATTGTCATGGGCAAAAGTAATTACCCAGGGCTAACTGTAAATCTTGCAATTGTTAACGTCCCAACAACTCCAGAGTTTACATTCTTCCTCGGAACACTTACTCTAATCAGTGCTGTTGGAATTTTCTTCGTAGTTAGAAAAGATTAAATAGCTAACTGTTTTTTTTATAATATGAAAATCGTATACACTCTCATATTCATTCTCGCAATAAGTCTCGTTAGTGCATTCAGCTTTACCTCGTGGTTTATCTCTTCGCCCACAATCCAATCAAATCCTACAAACGTAACTATCGACAATTTCGCAACCACAATGCAAAATAACCCCATAATAAATGATTTACCAAGAACCGCCTCTATAAAACTCTCTATTGGCAACAAAAGCTTCCTTATAGAAAGAAACGAAATCTCCAATTTTAGAAATCAGAGTACAGATTTAGATATAAGCTTCCCAAAAAGATACATCAAGCAACTATCCACGACAAATTACTGTAGCACACTAAGAAAAGCAATTTCCAAAAAAGACTACAAGACCTCCTTAAAAATCTTAAAAATAAAACTCGTCTGGAAATACAGCGGGCTAATTAAATATCATCGGTGCTTTAATTTTTAATTCCGAAATAAAAAATTGCAACAAAAAAACTACCCTCGGGATTTAAAGAACTTCTAATTAAGGGTGCAATCTTCGCAATACTCTTCGTAGTGGTGCAACTAATAACCATGAACATAGTAGCCAGAACAACTCTTCCGGGAGGATTAAAACTTTTTGCAATGGATGATCTCGCAGAAGCAGCAATATTTATACTGGCTATTTTTATCGGACTAAACAAAGAAAAAATACTAAAAACAAAAAGTTACATTATAGATATTAAAACACGGGTTGCATCCCTATTCGCCCTTGTCTTGGGACTATTTTTATATTTTTCATACAAGAACTTCCTGCTCAACAACCTCGTAACTACCTCCGCGCACCTCTACCTATTTACATTAACAGAATATCTAATTCTCTTTGCGGTCCTATTTGCCCTAATCAACATGATATTCGGAAGTGTCTTCATAATAGATTCTTTCAAAAAATACGGGAAAAATCTACCATATTTTTTATCGGGAGTTTTCCTAATCTACCTCGCACAACGAGAATTTCAAAAGCTTTGGGGGCATCTCAGTACCATCGTCGGGCATTCGGTAGTATATCTCTTAGGATTATTTGGGACAGCAACAATGTATTATGCAAACAAACTCCCAATCCTTACATTCAATGGGTTCAGCGTCGGTATTGCACAAACATGTTCTGGAATAGATTCCATTCTGTTATTCACAGGACTGTATCTCGGAATTTTAGCATGGGACTGGAAAATCCTAAACAAGAAAAAAATGTTTCTTATGTACTTCATCGGAGCAATAGGAGTGTTCTCACTAGATATCATCAGGATATTCTTACTTATACTAATTGGGACATACATCTCAAAAGAATTCGCCCTTCATACTTTTCACACGAATGCGTCATCGCTACTTTTTATTGTATACTTTTCTCTATTCTGGGGACTCGGATATAAATGGATGAAAACCAAAAAGAAAAAGAATAACTTTAAATAGGTTTATTCTTATTTAATGGTAACAAATGGTAAAAAAAGAAACTCCCTACACGGATGCATACAAAGAAAAATACTATTTAAAAAAGGATAAGGCGTCCCAAAGAAGAGAGAATTCCAAGGATATAAAAAAAACACCTAACGGGAAACCGCACAGAAAAACAGAACACCAAGTAGTAGTTGCGATATATCTCTTAGTTTTTCTCACAGTTGGATATTTTTTACTAGTCAATATTAATCCAAACACGCTGCCAAATAATTTTTATTCTTACAAAATCTCCGCATCCGATAGTATGATTGGAAATAGTCTAAGGAGCTTGTATATAAAAAATACAGATGCCCTAAGCAAAGAAATAACCTTTGAGAATGAATCCACAAGGTTAATAACCACAGAGGCACCATTTTACTTTATTTTTAGCCCAAAAAGAATCATAAAAGAAAATACAACAGCAAAGCTTGAGCTATCCTTTTTAGGAAAAGGAACAGCTGTCTATCTAAACGATAAAATAATAATCCCAGAATTAAAGGGTTTTGTAAGAACATGGGATTTCGCAGACTCCTCCATCTGGGTTAGAAACGGAACAAAAAACACCTATGGAGACGTTCCTATAGTCGTAAAGGATGAAAGCGCAGAAGATTTTGTTTATGCAAACTACCCAGGACAAGATTTCTACGATTTCAGCAAAGCAGAACACGGACGATCAATAATAGCGGGATACAACCACTCCACAACATTTATCAGAACAAGATTTAGAGGAAATCTAAAATTAGCAATTTACATAAACGGCAATCTAAATTTAAGATTCATTAAGCAAGACCTAAATTGGTATATCGGGAAAGATGAGTATACAGTAAAAATAACAGACCTACAAGGAAATAATTATTTCAACAAAACCTATCCAGACGACGGACAAGATAAAAATAGTGGAAAATCCACCAACCAAAGCATAACAATAAAAGGAAAAGACTTGCCCGGAAATATTTACTATATAACTTTTATGCGAGACAAATATAACAAAGCAGCAGATTCTACAATTAACAGTATCAGTATCAACACAAACAAAGTTTTAATAATCGGAAAATCTCTACCCCTAACAAAGTTTAAGTTTTACACAAAAATTGACTACCCGCAAAAAATCGGATTTAATTATTGGCACAATAGAAAGAATCAAATAATAGAAATTAACGGAACTAAAAATATAAGTATAGACCTAAATAAAACATGGAAAGGAAAAAGATACGGGCTTCTTTTAGATAGCGGAGAATACAATATAGAATGCCCGAAAGGCGACCTTTGGGTATATACTTCAATTATCGCACCATCAAGAAAAAATTGGTTTTATTTTCCACGTAACGGAGATAAAAACCTAATCGACCAGAACATAATTATCATAAACAAAAAACACCTTAAAATAAAAGGCAATGACCTCACATGGGACGGGATCATCCAGATAAAGCCAAAAGACAAAATCAAACTCCAAGTCCTAGACAAATTAGAAATATATTTCAAATATATCAAACTATCTCTTGCACCCTAAACCCCATCGCCACATTTAAAAATATCAACCACAACCTCCTTTCATGACAACACAAAAAAGTTTTCTCTCAGAACAATATTCAAAATGCTGGAAGTTCATAAAAGAAGCAAGATGGTTCGTCGTTGCAGCTCTTGGAATCTTCGCCACGACATTTTTAATCGGATTCACTTTCCCTATTTTTTTCAAAACCGAAATACTAAAGTTGATACAATCCCTAATTGCACAAACCCAGAATAAGACCGCAATAAAACTAATTATATTCATTTTTCTAAACAACGCACAAGTAGCACTTCTATCAATCCTATTGGGAATCCTCTTCGGGATATTTCCTCTGGCAACAGCAATAACAAACGGATACCTCCTCGGGTTTGTCGCAAGAGAAACAGCGTCGCTAAAAGGAATCTCAATCTTATGGAAACTTCTTCCTCACGGAATTTTTGAATTACCGGCAATTATGTTGTCGATTGGAATTGGAATGAAAATTGGAACAGACATCTTCAAAGATAATGCAAAACAAAAATTAGGAAATGATATTAAAGAGGGGTTGAGATTTTTTGTTTTTGTGATTATTCCACTACTGTTGGTTGCTGGAATTATTGAGGGTGTGCTTATTCGAGTCTTGGGATAAAATTATAGAACCCTATCACATAATCCTTCTGGAATTTTAAACTCTTTATCTGAAAAAATAATTTCCTCTGTTTGGAAAATTGCCTCCTTACAAACCTTCGTCATCTTTTCATATTTAGCCTCCACTTCCTTACTTTTTGTTAGAGAACCATATCTAGCCTTCTCTCTTTCATCGACATCGGACATTTTCCCCTTACTCCCATAAACAATTATCCTATCAATAAATTCGTCACCATATTCTATCAAATTTTTATCCTTAATATATCTTAAAAAATAAGCAGTGCATTTTTGGCTTCTACTCTCAACTCCAAATTTGGACAGAATTGCCAAGGCGCAATAATAGAGAGTGTAAAACCATTCTTCCGGAATTTTATAGTCAAATCCTTTCTGTTTATAAAAATCACAAAGTTCCAAATTTAGTTTTGCTTTTTAATATATTCTTCCGCAAATTCATTATCAGAATTAACAATCAATAGTCCTTTATGTTTTTTGCCTTTATCCTCGTCGTGCATCGCACTCACAAAACAACTGTCTTATTGAAAACAACTCAAACGCTACCGAAACCCCTAAAAAACTCCCCTAAACTTTTCTGCTTCCCATAATTTTTCAAAATCCAAGACTTATTTCTAACCTTTTCAATCGGTGTTCCAATCTCCGCCCCAATCTCATTCAAAGCATCCTCAACACTGTCAAAATATTTCGGCTTACCCGCAAAAGTCCTCCTCGCAGTTTCCCTAACAACGCCGACGCCAAGCGGAGCATAATACTCGGGGCGAATTTCTCTAAAAATCAAAACGGTCGCCTGACGCTTAACCTTCTCCAAATATTCACAGAGTGGAAGTCGTATCGCATAATACCCACCAGCGACGTCAAACGCATATTTTTTCCTACCATTAAACCCCTCATAGTCCTGAGTTAATTGCGTCTCCTCGCCAGAAAAAACCGCTCCAGCAATCCAAGCCTCAAGAACTTCAAAAGAAAAACGCCCAGGCAAAAGCAAAGCATAGATATAGTTCCCAACGAAATTACCAGAAAGTAAAGTTATTTGATTAATCTCCTGATAATATCTTATTTTCTCTAATTGCTGTTTCGAAATCGTATCATCCGTCGCCGTAATCGCCCACCTCGTCGGAACCATTTTTCTCTTCATCTTCGTCCCCAAAAGCCCGACAGACAAAAGTTTCTGCAGCTGGTCAATTTTAACGTTCGCAGAATAAAGCTCATTAATCGCATCCACTGATTTTACATCACTATCATTCGCAAGATAATCTACTTTTTTGGAAACTCGGGTATTCTCCTCTAAAATAGCACGACGAAGAGGAGCTGGATTTGTCATAGGCTGAAAGACCTTATCAATACTAAAATGAAAAGTTGGC
>CAYRXX010000004.1:15363-24126 GCA_964428375.1 Candidatus Woesearchaeota archaeon | reverse complement strand
GTTATTGGGTTTGTTGGGGTTGCTTGGGTTGTCGGGGGCGGTGTTGGGGTTGTGGCTGCTAAGGCTAGGGATACTGCTAAGGTTGGGACTACTAAGGCTGCGGCGACTTCTTCGGCGGTTCTTCTCCCACAATCGAGTTATGTGTCTAATTTTATTGGGACTGGATACTCTGGGAAAGATTTTTTATACAAGGGGAAAGTGTATGCTAAGGGAGCATCTGTAGGTGATATAAGCGTTGGAAAAGAGCCGGGGAATGGTGTTGCAATCAAAGGCACATGGAGAGAGGCAGGTAGTAACGTCGATGCTCTTGCCTCGGGTTTAGAATGGGCGGGAATAGCTTACATGGCTGGAACGATGCTCGGAGACATGTTCGGAATGACTGGGGGGAATTCAAAAGCATTGGGGACAAGTATGGCGGCAGGATTTGGGGCATATAAAGCCTTGAGCGTTTATGGACAAAAAGGAATGTTCGCTTCGAACAAAGGACTCTCATTGTTGGCAGAACATCCAGAAATGGCGGGGATTGGTATAGGGGTTTTGATATTTTCTATGATGTATAAAAAGGTGAAGACGGAAGTCGTGACTTTTAGTTGTATGCCATGGCAAGCTCCTTCGGGAGGAGATAATTGTCAGGTTTGTAACGATGCGAAGTTGCCTTGTTCAGAATATAGATGCAAGAGCCTGGGGCAGAGTTGCGAAATTGTAAATGCTGGAAGTGCTGATGAAAAATGTGTCTACGTAAATCCTCGAGATGTCACACCTCCAACAATTAAACCGAACTATGCCGAATTAACAAAAGGATATACTTATAAAAATGTGAAGAACTCTCCGCCAGGACCAGGTTTTAAAATAGCGAATTCAGCGTCGGGAAATGGTTGTTTGAAGGCTTTTAGCCCGCTTAAATTTGGGATAACTACCGATGAGCCATCTCAATGTAAAATTAGTTTTAATCATACCACTAAGTTTTCGGCTATGTCAGTTTATGTAGGAGGGAGCAACCTGTATGCTTATAATCATACTGAAAAGTTTAGTTTGCCTGGATCAAGCGAGTTGGGTAAAAGCGGGTTTGCATTAGAGAACGGAAAAGATATGACATTCTATTTACGATGCAAGGATAAGAACGGAAATGAGAATGAGGCAGAATATGCCGTGAATTTCTGCATTGACCCGAGCCCTGATACCACGCCTCCAGAGATTGAAACTACCTCGGTGATAAACGGTGCATGTGTCTCAGAGAACACTACGAAGACCCCCGTAACATTTTATACTAATGAGCCAGCGACGTGTAAATGGAGCACCAATGACAAGGATTATAATTTGATGGAAAACAACATGACTTGTGATGATTCCTATACTCAGGTTAATGCTGCTCAACTTTTTGGATGCAAAGCAGAACTAACTGGAATCCCAAGAGGTGGGACGGATTATTATGTTCGTTGTAAAGACCAGCCAAACAAACCAGAAAAAGACAGAAATGTAAATAGGCAGAGTTTTAAGTTTAGATTAAGAGGAAGCACTGGATTGGTTTTAAAGACTTTGCGTCCAAACGAGAGTGTTTTTGGGGGAGTAAGTCCGATGCCTGTTGAGCTCTATGCTGAGACACTATTTGGTTGTAATGATGGAGAGTCTGTTTGCGAATTTTCCAGTGATGGGAAACATTACATTAGATTTTTTGATACAAATAACAAGGATGGAGTTAGCACTCAAAATCTCAACCTGAATGGGGGGAAACAAACTTATTTTGTAAGATGTACCGACGCTGGTGGGAATGTTGTTAAGAGTGTTGCCAAGTTCAATGTAACGATTGATAGCTCTGCCCCAACTATTGCCCGAGTATATAAAGAAGGAAGTATGTTGAAAGTTGTAACAGTTCGAGATAGTCAGTGTGCATACAGCTTGGATAATTGTGACTTTGGTTTCAGCGATGGTATAAACATGCCGCGTGGGAACACGACTACACACGTTACGGACTGGAACGAGAAAAATACTTATTACATAAAATGCCGAGACAAGTATCTTAATGAAAATGCGGGATGTTCTATAGTTGTCCGACCGACGAAAAATTTTCTTTGATAATTTGATGTTGTCTGGGAATAAATAAATTCCACTTGCAAGGATAACGAGATATGTTTCTCTTCTGAGTTTTCAGTCCCAATTGTCTTTTTAATATTGTAAATTATATTCTCGGGTAATCAGTTTTAGCGACGGTGGACAAAGGATTGAAGTTAAGAATTGATAATGAAATTCTCACCGTTCATGGAGAAATTTACATTGAATTGATTGAAAGATGAGATTATTTAACAACAAGCAACCTTTTTTCCCCTAATACTTTTCTAATAATTTTCTCTTCTTTTTCTGTAACTATTGTATTGCAGAAACTCTCATGTTCTAATCCCATAACGGATTCCAAACCTCTAACGCCTCTTATATCCGCCCCTGAGAGATTTGCTTGATTCATATCTACTTCATTAAGATATGCCAAACGAAGATCTGCTCCTTTAAGATCTGCATTTCTAAGATCTGCCCTATTAAGATTTGTATTCCTAAGATCTGCATATTTAAGCCTCCCTTTAAAAAGAATTGCTCCTTCCAAATCTGTATTTCTAAGATCTGCTCTATTAAGATTCGCTCCCGAGAGGTTTGCTCCCGAGAGGTTTGCTCCATTAAGATTTTTTACTCCAGAAAAAGAGGCATCTAAAAGATTTACTTTTTCAAGATTTGCCCCTGAGAGATTTGTGTTCCAAAGACATGAGCCCTCAAGACATGAGCCCTCAAGATATGCTCCATTAAGATTTGTTCCATTAAGATCTGCTCCATTAAGATCTGCTCCCGAGAGGTTTGCATTCCTAAGATCTGCTCCATTAAGATTTGTTATTTTAAGCTTTGCCCTTTTAAGATTTGCACCCGAGAGGTTTGCATTCCTAAGATCTGCTCCATTAAAATCTGCATTTCTAAGATATACCTCTTCGAGATTTGTATTCCTAAGGTTTGCATAGAAAAGACTTGTATTTTCAAGATTTGCCCTTTTAAGATTTGCCCCTGAGAGATTTATACTCTTAAGATTTGCCCCTGTGAGGTTTGCCCCTGTGAGGTTTGTTTTCTCAAAATATGCCTTTGAGAGATCAGTATTCTCTCCTATAACATGTGGCAAGTAAAGACCAGCCGCTCTCACATATTGAAAATCAGAGTTAGATATATTTACTGGCTCATTCTGAAGATCTTGTTCCCTCAAATAATTCTGCATAGCTCCAAATCCTTCGCATTTAGTCAAGTCGCAATTCCTTTCTAATCTTATACCTGTCAAATCCCTTTCTCCACTTGAAAGCTTATCTACAAGCTCTTTCCCTTTCATGTTTTTAATTCGAATTACCATATTAAAGAGTAAAATTTAAACTTTATAAGCCTTTTAGTTTGTTGTTATTGTTAAGTTATAATTAAATATAATCACTTATTGGTCGCCTCGGTGCTTTTGTGCAATTTAAAAAATTCTAAAGGGGTCGTCTCGGGGCATGCCCGAGAATTAGACACTTTTATAAAACGGGGAATATTTAGAATAAAATGAGAGCGATAAATAAAAGAGGACAGCATACGATGGGACTACCCTTTGGGATGATTTTCGCTATTTTTTTAATAGTGGTATTTATCGTGATTGCGTTTATGGTTGCGAAATCTTTTTTAAATCTCGGAAAAAGTGCGACGGTTGGGACGTTTTATAAGAGCTTACAAAAAACCGTGGATACCGCAATCCAAAGCCAAGAGAGTAATTCAAATTTTAAGGTAGATCTTCCGTCCTCAATAAAAGAAATTTGTTTTGCTAATTTATCGTCGAAAATAACGAATTCTGGGGAAAATTATGATGCTATTAAAAATTATGATGTTTATGATGCTAATGTGTTTTTAATTCCGCCAGAAAAAGCACAGGGGATGCAATGGAAAAGGATTAGGAGGATTAATATTACAAAAATTACCGAGCATGAAAATCCATATTGTGTTAAAGTTTCTGCTGGACTAAAGATTCATAAGGGATTTTATGACAGGTTAGTTTGGATAAGCTAATCGGAGAACTTTAAAAGATGTCTTGCATTATATTTAAATGAAAAGGGCACACAAAAGGGGGCAGTTTAGTTTCGTTTGGATTTTTGCAATTCTCGCTGGGGGTGCGATTTTGGCATTGGCTATTTGGGGAGCGGTGCGGACGGGAGACACTTTAAGATATAGTTCAGATACTACTTCTGCAAAGAGTATCTCGATATTAACTGACCCGATGCAGGCGGGGTTTGCCGACGGGGCATTTGGGAAGATAGTATTTCAACGAGAAACAAAACTAAATAATATTTGTTTCGCTGGGGGATTCGGAAAGGATGGATTGTCAATCGCCACTAAAAGTGATGTGGGAAAGAAATGGAATTTACCGGGGGGCGTTATATCTGTCCATAATAAGTATATATTTTCCAAAGAGCAGAATATAGGGAAGGAATATTATGTATTTTCCAAGCCTTTCAATTTTCCATATAAAGTTAGCGATTTGATTTTTTTAATGAGCGGGAAATACTGTTTTATAAACACGCCAAGTTCTATCCATGATGAAATATCTGGGTTGGGAGTAAAAAATATTGTTTTTGGGAATTGTAGCTCTGACGACGAAAGGGTTTGTTTCGGGGGCGGGGCGGATTGCGACACTATCGTTTATGGTTCATGCTCGGGAGATTGCAACTCTATTTATGATGAAGGCGTAGTCTCGAAAAAGAATGGGGATATGAAATATGTTGGAAATTTGATGTGGGCCGCTATTTTCTCTGATAAGGACGTATATGATTGCAATGTTAAGAGGCTTTTGTTTAGAACGAAAAAGATAGCGGAGATATATTCACAGAAGGCCAATTTAATGAATGCCAGAAATTGTGGAACTAATTTGGGCGGAGACTTGGCATTATGGACGGCAATGACATCTAATGCAACGAGTGCTGATTTGGTTTCTTTGAAAACAGTTTCCACCGAACTGCAAAAGAAAAATGACGGAGAACTATGTGGATTATGGTAGGTAACAACAATCCTTTTTGTGCTAATTCACGACGGGGACAGATGAAGATAATGCAAATGATGTTTATGATTGTCGGCGTTGTTCTGTTTTTTGTTTTAGTGGGGTTATTTTTCCTGCGAGTTAGTTTTAGCAATCTCCATTCTGGGGCAAGGGAGTTGGCAAAGGAGCAAGCAATCTCCTCCATGAAAACAATCGCTGAGATGCCAGAGTTGAGTTATGATGCTAGAAATCCAATGATGCTCGACGAAGACAAATTGACAGCGATGTCTGGCGGGCTCGGAGAAAATTACACGGACTTTTTCCCAGTGGCGTCAGTGGAAGTCTATAAAATTTATCCAGTATTTAGCAAAGTCATTAAATGCCCCGCTGCAAATTGTAATTATTATGATGTTTATGATTCCGGGCAACAAGAAGTCACGAAGCTTTCGTCTTATGTTTCAATCTGTAAAAAACTTAAAGAGTTTGGGAGTGTTTATGATAAATGTGCATTGGGTAAAATTGTCATAGGAGTAAAAAATGAGAAATAAAGGACAACAAGAAATCGTGGGGTTTGTTTTAATCGTGGTCTTGGTTGTGATAGCGTCGATGATATTCCTTGTTATATCAATAAAAAACCATTCGTCCGACAATAAGGATAGTGCTAAGGTTTCAAACATATTGGATGCCCTAATGAGCACGACGACGAATTGTGCAATTGTTTATGAGCCGAACTATGACAACTTCGAGGAACTTTTCAAAAGTTGTTTTAAGAAAGAGGGGTGTGTTAATCTTAATGAATCCGCTTGTAATTATTTAAATAAAACTTTCTTCGGTGCAGTTTCTGCTATGGCTCGTAGTGACGCCTCAGTTAAGGGCTGGGAAGGGGCGTTTTTTCTTCAAGATGGCAAAGGTATGGAGAAGTGGGGTTCCAGCGTCGATAATTGCACTGGTTCAACCGAAGGAGCACAGAGAACTATTATGTCAGGCTCGACGAATTTGATAGTTAGAATAAAGATTTGTAATGAATAGGAATCGCTATTAGACGTTGATAATGATTTGAAGCTTGTTTGCAATAAGGATTGGTTTTAAGGATTCTCTTTTCCCGACTTTTTCGGCATGAAACTCAATAAACCCGAATCGCTCGAGAGTTTTTACGTCTTCCCGAACTGATTTAAAATCTCGCCCCAACATCTTCGCAAGTGCATATATCGACGATGGTTGTCTGTGTCGTAATATGTATAAAATTCTGGACTTCTCATTCGATAGAAGGCTTCTTAATAATCTAACATCTGAAAAGTCGTGAGCCTTTTCTGACCAAATCAGCCTCGATACAAAATTATCTTTATTTACATTTATATCTACGTAAAGCGTTTTTGTTTTGGATTTTTGTGCCATTTTATATATAGGGTAGATATATTTAGATATTTAAATCTTATGTTTCCTGTATATGGGTTATTCTTTCCCATATATATTATCTTTACTCTTATTTTTTATAAAAATTCCGTTGGAATTTTGTTGCATTTTTATGTAATAACGAAAAGTTTAAAAGCAAACCAGCAAAAATCACCTACTATCGAGGCTGTTTATGGGAAGAAATGGTAAGCTTTATATAGGGATAATGGATTGTATGTCCAGCGTTATTGTTAATCAATAATGCACTGATGTCAGTGTACATAAAGGGATCCTAGTGATGACAACTTATAACGCTCCCTTGTTATAAGACCTGCCAGACTGTTAGAAAAGTTGAATGTGGATTCCACAGCCTTGAAGAAGGCGGCTAAACTAATAGTACTGAAAGGAGGTTTAAAAAAATAATGAAACAAATGTTTAAAAAAGCTGTTACAGTTTTGGGAAGTGCTCTACTAGTTGGAGCTACTGCGGGTATGGCTGCTGCTGCATCCTATCCAACACCTTTTACAAGTAATACTGCAATTGTCGTTGGCGCTAATGCTGCTCCTTCTGATAATATCGCAGCCGCTTCTATTGCTTCCAATTTAGACGCTAATGCGGCTAGTTCTGGGACAAATGGAGGTAGTGTTACTTTTACTGGTGGAAACGCGGTTAAGCTTCAAAGACCTTCAACCTTACTCCACATCGGAGACGGGTTGACTACTGTTTTTGGAAGATCTATTACTAACGACGATATGTCAAATTTATTGGCAGATGGGACTTACAGAGATTCCTCAAATAACGACCATGACTATACACAGAAGATAGCAGTTGCAAACATGTCTCTTCAGAACTTTGATTTGAGTCAATATAATTCAAATGTTAGTGATACCACTCCAACGATTGGTATGCCACTATCTTCTGGAGATAATGTTTTGAACTATACTCTTACCTTCCAAGATAATGTTAATGCCAGTAAAATGACTAATACAGACTTGGATATAATGGGAAAGCAGTATTATGTTCTATCTGCAACTACAACTTCTATGACTATGTTAGATTCTGGAAGCAACGCAATCGTTGCCGAAGGAGCAACAAAGACTGTCAATGTTGGTTCCAAAACTTATAACGTAGCAATTAATTTTGTTAGCACAGGTCAGGTAATTCTTACTATAAATGGTGAGAATACAAATACCATGAACGAAGGCGAGACTTATAAACTATCAGATGGTTCTTATGTTGGAATAAAAAATATTCTTTATTCATCGAAGGATTCTGGAGTTAGTAAGGTTGAGTTTAGTATTGGTTCTGGGAAACTTGAATTAAACAATGGAACTAATATCAAAGTAAATGGAGATTCCGTTGATGGAATTACTTCTATTATTGGTATTGATGGTAGCAATAAGATAGAATCACTTAGGCTTATCTGGGATACAAGCGATGATGCTGCTATAACTTCCAGTGATAGTTTGGTTATGCCAGTCTTCAAGACTGTCAAATTGTCTTTAGGCGATATGACATATCCGGCAACAGAAAAAACCACCATTAAAAATGATGGGAATACTGCTGTTCAGATTAAAACAACTATGAAGAATGGTCCTGTAACTTTCGATATTCTTGGAAGTAGCAAAACAACTGGTAACTTTACTACAATTGGTAAGGATTCAAGTAATTTGCTTGAAACTAACAACAGCAATGTTCTTAGTTATGATGGAACTCGTTCCACAAGTAAGTTTATTGTATCTTGGGCTAACGGTAAGGACGCTGAATCTTACATGCTATCCGTTAACAATTTTGTTAATGATAGTGGTACCCCTAAGGCAACAATAGTATCCAAGGATGGTGGAAACATCAACCAACAGGTTCAAAATGGAGACTCTGTTACTTTAGGTAATATTGTTCTTGCGGTAAGTTCTATTGATAAAGTGGCTAAGACTATCACCTTAACAGGTGGTGATTCTTATACTAGCTTTAACAAGCTTTATACTGCGGAAGGTATGCAAATGTATTTGCCTTGGGTAAATACTACTAGCATGACTGTTGCAGATAATTCTTCAACATGCGACTCTGTTTATGGAACATTGGCTACAGGAGAATTAGGTTACAATGCAACATTGACTCTTCAGAATACCACAGCACTTAGTTGTTCATCTTATCCTTCTACCTACAACGTAAATTTTGCAGAAGAAGATAAAGATGGGAACATTGCAAATGGTCCATCCTTCAACGCAGCTGTTGTTGCGAATGTAGGTTCATCTGGTAGTTATCAGACTAGCGTTAATAGCGTATCTGGAACTCTTGCTGGAATTGAGGAAGGAAACACAAATGTATACGAATACATGGTTGGTTCTGCC
>CAYRXX010000004.1:6258-15263 GCA_964428375.1 Candidatus Woesearchaeota archaeon | reverse complement strand
TGCTGGAATTGAGGAAGGAAACACAAATGTATACGAATACATGGTTGGTTCTGCCCTTGCTTCTGTCATAAAACTAGACGAAGGTCCTACACAGCAAACCGCTGAGATAACATATCATGGTGGAGAATCTTACAACACTGCTTACTTAACTTCTGCTGCTGCTACTTCTTCCTCGTCTTCGAGTGGAGAGGCTGGTGTCATGACTGTTAAGGATAGTAATGTTGCAAGTGTTGCTGGAAAGAACTTAGTTGTTGTTGGTGGTTCTGCTATCAACTCTGTTGCTGCAAGTTTGCTTGGTGGTGCTTATAGTGGTGCGATGTTTACATCCGCTACAGGTGTCGGTGCTGGTCAGTTCTTAATCCAATCCTTTAATAGGAATGGAAATACTGCTTTGCTCGTCGCTGGTTATAACGCCGCTGATACAGAGAAGGCTACTACTTACTTGTTAAATAACAACGTTAATACAACGATTGGAAACAAGATGGTAGGCACGTCTGCTACTTCAGCTACTGTTGTTACTGCATAAGTTTAAAATATGGGGGATTCCCCCTTTTTTTCTTTTTTTTTCTTTTTTCTTTCTTCGATAAGATTCTGGTATGTTAAATACTAAAATCTACTAATGAAAACTAAATTAGTAGTTAGGGAGCAATGGCAAAGTTTATATTTGCCAAAAGTGTTTTTTGTATATGAAGAGAATTAAAAGTGCAGTGGAACATGAAAAGATTCGTCGTAGAAATGGAATATTACTTGGGATTGCGATGATTGTTTTGCTTGTGGTTTCTACGGGAGGCTACTCGATAATGAGCCGAATCGGAGACAATAACCCGAATAAGATAAACGAAAGGGGACTTAGCTTTGTTCGAAGTGATGGGATATGGAAGATGGAGATAGGGAATGGAGTTTTTTCTTTTAGATATTTGCCGTCGGAGGTTCAAAATATTTCTGTAAATCTTACGACCAATCTTACGACGTATGCTGGGAAGCCTCTTTATTTTGTTAATCCAAGTGATGGAATGGGGGAAATTTTGAACAATATTGGGAAGTATGTTTTGAGGTATCAAGAAGCGTGTTTGAATAACGGAAACGGGACGAAGTGTAAGGGAAATCTCCCTGTAAAAAACTGTTATTCGAACTTAATTGTCTTTGTTCCATCGAATGTCACGAGGGTTTATGAAAGAGAAAATTGTGTGTTTATTAGTGGGGATTTGTCCAAGTCCAGCGACGCGTTCTTATATAAAATATTGGGGATTAATCATGGTTGAAAAGGAACGGGACGAACAAATCAACGACGAGGAATATGAAAACAAGGAGGTCGTTATGAGAGGAGAGGACAAAACACTAATTTGGGTGCTTGTCGTCGTCGCTATCGTGTTTGGGGCGATTTTAATTCCATATTTTATACATCAGTCTGCAAAAACATTTACCTACGATAGCATAGATTGGCAAGTTAAAGATATGGGGCAATTGCATATCTTTCATGGGAGATTTTTAAGCTTAACAATTCCTAACTTGCACTACAATATTTTTTTGAGAACTGATCCGAGGGAGAATAACGTTAGCGTGTCGGGAAAATTAAATAGCTATAAATATGGCGGTGCAATCTCTTTGAGTCCCAGCGTCGATAAATGCCGAGGAGACCTTTCAAGGGTTATGCTGGATTTGAGCGCGTTTTTAAAACAAGGCGTCGGAGTTGGCCCAATTCTCAGTGCTTCGGATAATCAAACTATCGCTAAAAGGACTGGAAGACCATATATTACTTGTGAAAACACTTTCAATAGAACTGTCGTTGTGGTCAGGATAGGAAAAGAAAATGTAGCGCAAGATTCAAACAATCACTACTGTTATACAATTTATGCGGATAACTGCGAGGATTCTAAATCGGTTGAAAAATTTATGGTTAGGGCTGTCAAGGATTTTCGAGATGCGAATCCAATTAATGCTTCACGTTAGTCTTCGGAGATATTTTAAGTCGGAGTATACGGGGATACCTTTTATTTTGTAATATTTTATTGTGGCGAAATATATTCCCACCACAAAAACGGTCGATAGAATGTTCCAAAAAATCCAGTGAATTATCTCGAAGTATTTGGCTGTGGTCAGGGGAGCGAGGATTAGAATTCTTGCTATATTTATTATTAGGAGTGTTGCCATTGCTGTTAGAACTGCATAAATTCTTGTTTTTATTTTTATGTTGGGGATGGAAAGTAGGAGCGCGAAAAGTAAGAAAAATGCTGCACCAGCGACGCAGGGCGGGGCGATTTTTATCGTCGTTTGCCCGAAGTGGATTACATCTCCCGATAAAGTAGTTAGGGTAAAAAGACGAAGGATAACGTTTGTGGAATTAATAGTAATTGGCGTGAGAATTTTATAGAGAATGTAAAAATTCCCAACTCCAAAAATTAAAATAATGGCGTATCTCAAAAATAAAAATACTACTTTCTTGTTGCTGTTGCTCATAAATACTGATGTTTGTCGTGGTTTATAATATTAACTAGGATTGGTAATTCCTTGCTACTGGACGTCGTGCCAAACGCACGATTACAATTAGCAAAATTAAGAATAACATTACTATAATAGCAATCAAAAGATAGGCTGTGGTTCCGCTGATATTGAAGTTAGAAAATATGCCTGGTTTTTTTGCTACTGTTAAGGAAACTGGTTGGCTGAATATCTTCCCGTTCTTGGCAACGCTAACCTTGAATGTTTGTTCTCCTGAACTTTTTGGAGACAAAGTTATTAGAACATTCTGCGAGGCACCTGCAGGGATTGTCATTTTTGGAGGCATAACACTTACCAAATCTGCCCATGAATCGAAATCCATTGGTGCTACTACAAAATTCGCGCTGTTTTCTCCGTTGTTTGTTATTGTTGCTTGGACGACTATGTTTTTTCCTATTTCAGAAGAAGACTCTAAAACTGCGTTAATAGTTGGAGCCTTAACTTCGCAACTCAATATATTTACTCTTATCGTTTTATCAGAAGTTTCTCTGTCATAGGACAATGGGTCACTTGCATCTTTGCTACTGTCCCAATCAAAGCTCGTCGTAACATGTAAATCATAATAATCTTTGGTTAGGTTTGTTGGAACATCGAAGGAGAGCGTTACTGGCTGCTCGTCTCCGCTATCTAAATTATTAAGAACTAAATATTTATCAATTCCTAATTTGCTATTATAAATATTAACCAAAACCCTATCTTCGTCGCTGTCCCCAAGATTATAAACAGGAAAAGAAACCTGCACGTCTTTTTGCCCACAATAACTATCTACTGTTGATTCGTCGCTCGAAGGCATTGCAACAATAGATTTATCATAATCAACAGACTCTATATCAAATTCATAATAATGTTTATTGTCTAATCTTGTTGATGTTGATACGCACTTGTCTCCGTTGTCGGTATTCCCGTATGCCATGACATACATATAGTATGTTCCTGGAGATAGGTCGGTTGGCAATTTGTCAATATTAAATGTTGCTGTCTCTGTATTCCTGCTTCTTAGTGTTCCGATAGTCGTGACTATGTCATCTTTTAAGTTAAAATCGCTTGTGATGTCGTTTCCTGATTGCCCAATTGGGCTATCTAATATAACAAGTTCTACGTCTACGTCATTAACGCTCTTTGTTCTGTTCTCGTTTTCAACTCCCACTTTAATCTGAATTGGGTCGAGATATTGCCACGAGCTGTCTGAGCCTTGCCCTTGGTTATCTACATTAAAATTAGAAATTCTCAATCCGCTGGTCTCATTATAATTCTCGTATTGGCATAATGTGTTTTCTTCGGTGGGCGCAACTATTATTGTTGAATTTATGGAAAGTGTGAATAGTTTCTGTGTTTTGTTTGAAGCATTATAGATTTCTGCCATCGCTGTTTCTGGGCATGAAGACGATGCTCCCGTGAAAAACTTACTATCTCCGCTGGAGATATTTGATCCAGACGTCCATGATGCCCAACCTGTGTTTTCAAAGTTAATATATAGTGCCGTGCCGTTGGAATTTTTAACTGTGGCATTAACTACGCAAACGTCTCCGGAATGTGCATTAGGTGTTAGGGTAAGAGTAACCCCGTTTTTGGAAGATGTATTCGCTGTTGTTAGCCCTAATCCTAATATTAAAATTAGAAAGATTCCTAAAGTTGCGAAGGTCTGTTTTTTCATGTTGTAATTTTTAAGTTACAGCGATTTATAAAGTTTTCTAAAGGGTGGGATTTTGGGTTTGTTGTTGTTGGAGTGGTTGTGAGGGTGGAAAGCGGTTTATTGGCATTGTGAAAGGGAAATCTAACTGGGGTATTTTCACGAATATTTTCTAGTTAATGTCATAAATTCTTTGGGCGTTCTATAAGATGAGCAAATGTAATACATCAAAAACAAGAATTAAAGAACGGTTTTATATTTTATATTTTTTCATCCAGTAATTCATTTCTTCTTTTGTTGCTTTTCTAATTAAATGTGTAAATTCTTTTACTTTCAATTTTTCAACTTTTATTGGTTTAACAGCAACTAAAGATACAAATTGGTGTTTATCAATTTGGGTTTGTTTAAATGTTTCAACAGGTAGTTGGTACAAATAAATATGTTCTTGTTTTGGGAATTCTCCGTAAATTCTTGCATTTAATTTCCCTTCTTGATATTCATCTATACTCCCTCCAATTACATCTTTGCATCCAAGAATACCCATTACTATTGCTAAATCTCTTCTATCTGTTGCATATACTCCAAGTTGATTATTTTCAGGTCTTTCATTCGAATCATCACCTTGGGAGGGTTGTAATTTCTCACCAATTAGTTTATTTGAACTTCCATGAAAAAGGGTTTTTAATTGTTCCATAATAAATTAAAGAATTAAAAACTGTATAAATCCATTTGAAGAGGAACTGCCTTCGCTTATTTTGTAGCTCAAAAGATTGTTCCGTTTAACAAGAGGTAAGGCATAATTTTATAAAACATTTTAGTGGATATAATATATGGCTTTGAGAGATTTGTTGCATAACCTACCAGAAGTGCGAGCCCCGACGGAGAAAAAAGTTAGTTTTGACGTTAAGTTAAAATGGACGCTGATTATTCTTGTTGGGTATTTTATTCTTGCGAATATCCCTTTATTTGGAATTAATTCTGGCAGTCTCTCCCGGTTTGAGTATTTGGCTATTTTGTTGGGAACAAGTTTCGGCTCCATTATTACTTTGGGTATAGGACCTATTGTTATGGCGTCAATTATCTTACAGTTATTACAGGGTGCCCAAATTTTGAATATTGACACGAATACCGACGAGGGTAAAAAGTTTTTTCAGGGACTACAAAAAGTTTTGACACTTGCATTTATTCTGTTTGAGGCAATGGTTTATGTTTTAATGAATGGAATTGCTGCTAAGCCTGGATTTACTGGACTAGTTATTTTCCAGTTGTGTATCGGTGGTATTTTGATTCTTTTTATGGACGAGGTTGTTCAAAAATGGGGCTTTGGCTCTGGAGTTTCGCTATTCATCGCAGCAGGGATAGGATGGAGATTATTTAGTCAGTTGTTTCAATTTATCGGACCTCAGGGAGCATTCGCTGCTAGCGGGAAAGTTCTTGCTATCGTTGCATCCGTTATGATTGGTGATGGGACTGGAGCTGCGAACGCTTTATTTCCTATTTTAACTACGGCTGCTCTTTTTCTTGCTGTAGTTTTTGCACAAAGTTTAAAGGTTGAAATTCCTCTTGCTTTTGATAGAATTCGTGGGCATTCTGTAAAATGGCCTTTAGAGTTTTTTTACGCTGGTGTTATCCCTGTTATTTTAGTTTCCGCATTAACTGCGAATTTGCAATTATTTGCGTCGCTGTTACAAAACTGGGTTGGACATGCTACATTTTTAGGTGGATTTAGCTCTGGAGGACAACCGATTAGCGGGATAGCTTTTTGGGTTCATTCTACTCCATTATTAGAAGCAGTTATCACTGGAAGTTTTAGGTGGATTTATGCGGCACAGGCTGTTTCTTATGTTTTGTTTTATACAGTCTTCTCTATTATTTTCTCTTATTTCTGGATTGGAACTTCGGGGATGGACGCTCGAAGTCAGGCGAAAAATATTATAAGTAGTGGGATGAGTATGCCTGGGTTTAGAAAAGATGAAAGAGTTTTGGAATCTATCTTGAAGCGATACGTTGGCCCTTTGACAATTATGGGCGGTGCTGCTATTGGGATGCTTGCATCATTTGCTAATTTATTGGGAGCTTTGGTTGGTGGGACTGCTATTCTTTTAGCGATTATGATTCTTTACCAATTATACCAAGACATTGCACAGCAACATGCGGTTGATATGAATCCTGCATTAAAAGGATTCTTTGGGACGGGATAAATTTGCGTAAGTTTATATAGCTAAAATAATAGGTTATTTTATGGTGATTAGCGAAATTTTGGTTGCAACGCATAGAACTGCGATGATTTCTATTGGTGTTTTTTCCGTTGCAGTTACTCTTGTTTCTACTCTTGTCCAGAAAAAGTTTACCGACCAAGCACATCTAAAAAGTTTGAAAAATCGGCAAAAGGAAATTCAAAAAGAGTTGAAAAAGACGAAAGAGCCAGACTTGATGAAAGAGTTGAATTCTGAAATGCTACAATTGACAGGGTTAATGTTTAAGAGTTCTATGAAGCCAATGTTTGTTACCCTTATTCCCTTTTTGATTTTGTTTGCTTGGCTAAAGGGAGTTTATTCTCCCGTTCTCGGTGGGAGTTGGATTTGGTATTATATAGGATACAGCGTCGCTGCCAGTATGGTATTTAGAAAGATAATGGATGTCGTTTAGTTTGGATAAACCTAAAAAGGACTATTCACTTTTCTTTGAATGTTACCACGAACTCATTTTTTAATTGGAATTCTTGCTTCTCTAATTTTACTTTTACTTTTCCCAACTATCGGTATTTTGAATGTATTTATTTTTTTGTTAGCGAGTGTTTTAATTGATGTGGATCACTATCTTTATTACGTTTATAGAGAGCGGGACTGGAATTTAGTTCGGGCAGTAAAATGGTTCTTCGCCACAGGGGAGATAATGAAGAAGATAGACAGAGGAAAGCGTCGAGAAATTTATACTGCATTTTGTTTTTTGCATGGAACGGAAAGCTTGGTTTTGTTTGTGATTTTGGGACGAATGATTTCTGAAGTGTTTTATTTTGTAGTGTTGGGATTCGGATTTCATTTAGGGCTGGATTATATTCGGCAAATTATTAATGGTGGAAGGTTTGATAGGGTTTCTGTTATTTGGGACTATTTTAAATATTCTAAACTGAGATTTATAGATGACGGGATTAAATAATTCCTTTTAGAATTCTTTTAACGTCTCTTCCGTCTAACCCTCTCTTTGTGTTTGTTCCTTGCAATAAATCGTGTCTGGTTTCTGGGGACGTTAGTTCTTTTATTTTTGAATAGAGTCTGGAGCCGAGTTTATCTTTTATGCAATGAGAGAGGATTTGCTCCTGAGAAACGTAAAGCTCCTTGATCCCGTAGAGATTAATTACGGGGGAACTTCTATTCCGTGGTATCGGGGTTAATTTTCTGTTTCTTATCTGTGCCAATTCTGCTCTTACTCCTAGTGTCCTAGGAGATTGTCCCGTTGTTCTTCTAAGAACATCGTCATTTATAATAAATAAGCCTAAATCTTCATCCGAACGGTTTAGGAAATCATCTATTCTGTAACCTGTTTCTGCTAAAACAAATGTATTGTTGTTTTTTGGTAGATATGTTTTCATCAACATTACTTTTGGGAATCTTGCCTCGTTTAATCTCCTCTCAATCTTTCCCCTTCTTTTAAGAAGGCTATATTCATTATCCGTAAGCTCGTTTAATTCGCTAACCGAGTATGCAAAATCTCTGTTTAAGTTATAGACTGCAGAAATCTTTTCTATTAATGATGAGTAGCCTTTCTGACTAAGAGTTTCTAAATGTGAAATATCTTCCATATTCATATATTGCAATGTGGTTTTTAAGCATAATTATCATTTGAAATATACATTACAACTCTTTTAATTTCGCTTTCGCTTTTTTTACAAACTCCCTCGATGGCAAAACCCCAAACTCGGAAACAATCCCTGAAAGTTCTTTTATTTTTGTTCTATCAAATGCAGGATTTATTGGCTGGATATTCTTCTCCCGTTCGTCCCAAACTTCCTTTGCCGAACGCTTTTCTATTTTTATTTTCTTCGCGAATTTCAAAGCAATGCCACACGAATATCTTGGGACTCCATGCAATTTAGCAAGTTTTACTAGTGTGCTTGTGCCTATCTTGTTCGCTACTTCGGAAGATGTAAAGGCGTCGGCACCGAATAAAAAGAGGTCGCATCTTGCGAGTAGTTGCTCTGCTGCTAGGTCTGGGGCAATGATTGTTTTTATTCCTGATTTCGCTAAGTCTTTTGCGGTCATGCGTCCCTGTAAAAGGGGCTCTACTTCGGTTGTATAAACTACAAAGCTTTTTTTCTGAGTTTTATGGGCGTATTTTAAAATGTCAATTACAGTCGAGGAATGGCAATGGCTGTAAATGTTCATACCGTTTTTAATTAATTTCGAACCACTTTTTATGGTCTTGGTATGGGCAGTTTTGAGATTTGAAAGGAATTTTCTCGACGCTGAACTTGGAGATTCGGTTTTTTGTAAGAATTTTATAGCATTTTGTAGAAGTGGCTCTGTTGGTCTTATTGACAATATTTCTTTTGCTGCTTTTTTGTTTGGGCGAAGTAGATATGCCTGAATCCCAAATTTGCAGACGTTTTCAGCTCCCTGTATTTTGACTGATTTTATATCTGAAAGAATTTTGTTGAAATCTTGACTTTCCGACGGAGTTTTCATAATATATGGAATTAATAAAACTTTAAAAAGATATGTTAGTTTTTGCATGGATGAAAAGAGTGAGTATGGTGTTGGAATGATTGAACTTCTAAAGTACCAAGGGTTTGGTTCGTGGAGAAGTCCAAGGGAGCGGGACAATGATTGAACTTCTAAAGTACCAAGGGTTTGGTTCGTGGAGAAGTCCAAGGGAG
>CAYRXX010000004.1:0-6158 GCA_964428375.1 Candidatus Woesearchaeota archaeon | reverse complement strand
CGGGACAATGATTGAACTTCTAATGAAACCTAAGAAAGCGGAGAGGAGACCGTGGGAGATGTTTTTTGTGGGGTTGTTTTGGGCGACGGTTTCGATTTTGCTTGTGACTTTTGTTTTTGATAAAGATGCTGTCTTGAAGGCTGGGGGTGGGTTGCTCGTGGTAATTTTTACTGTTATCTCGTGCTTGCCATTTATGTATTATATAATTAAGCTGGAAGAGGGGAAGGATGTTGAGATAAGTAGTTCTGGGAAACTGATAAGGGAACATTCCAAGGCGATTTATGCTTTGACATGGTTGTTTTTGGGATTTCTCGTCGCGTTTTCCTTTTGGTATATAGTCCTTCCTTTTCATATTGGTGGTAGTGTGATAGGAGAGGGAGCTAACAATAATTTTAATTTTCAGATTAGAACTTTTTGTGCAATAAATAGTCCTTCAAATTACAAAGATTGTCTTGGGCAATATGGGGTTTCTGTTGGAACCGGAAATGTTATCGGGACAAACCATCTTCTTGGGATTTTTACTAACAATCTTTATGTTTTGATTTTTACTATATTGTTTTCTTTGGCTTTTGGGGCTGGAGCAATGTTTGTTTTGGTCTGGAATGCTTCCGTCATCGCGGCTGCTATTGGAATATTTGCCAAAAAAAGTCTAACTGGGCTGCCATCAGGATTCGCTCGATACATGATTCACGGAGTGCCTGAGATTGTTGCCTATTTTATCGGGGCGTTAGCGGGAGGAATTATTTCCGTCGCTGTTATTAGGAAGGATTTAAGGGGTAATGGTAAATGGCGTATTTTGCAAGATGCACTTTTGATGATTATTATTGCTGTTGTAATTTTAATTATTGCCGCCCTAATGGAGGTTTATCTCACCCCGCTTTTCTTTTAGCTGATTAAGACATAAATCTTTTTAAATTATATTTTATACTTATGTTTATGGAATATATCCTATTAATTTCGGTATTGATTAGTTTTGGATTGGTGGTTGGGGTTTTGCCGATTTGGATTAGAATCTGTAAGAAATTTGGGCTGTTGTGGGAAGATATGAATAAATTTGGGCACCCAAAAAATGTTGCTTCCAGCGGGGGAGTTGTTGTTATTATGGCATTTGTCCTCGGTGTTTTGAGCTATCTTGCCTTGAAAACCTTTTTGTTCAGGGGACAAATTAAGGCCTTGGAGATTTTCGCATTACTTAGTGTTATCTTAATGCTGGGAATCGTGGGACTTGTTGATGATTTATTGGGATGGGAAAATGGCGGATTATCCATGGGAGTTCGGCTTTTACTTGCTTTTTCCGCTTCTATCCCGTTAGTTGTAATTAACGCAGGGACGCACATTATGGATGTCCCCTTTTTGGGAAATGTTAATTTTGGAATTTTTTACCCGCTCCTCATTATCCCTATCGGCGTTGTCGGAGCAAGCACAACCTATAATTTTTTAGCTGGTTTTAATGGGCTTGAAGCAGGGCAAGGAATTTTGATTTTGAGTTTTTTGAGTTTTGTCTCTTACGTCACTGGTTCGGCTTGGCTATCAATAGTAGGGCTTTGTATGGTTGGGGCACTTATTGGATTTTGGATATTTAACAAGACGCCTGCGTCGGTTTTCCCTGGGGATATGCTGACCTATGGGGTTGGGGCACTTATTGTTGGAATGGCTATTTTGGGGAATTTTGAAAAGATTGCCGTCGTGGTTTTTATTCCTTATATTTTAGAAGTTGTTCTAAAACTACGAGGTGGATTAAAAAAACATTCTTTTGGAATCCCTGATAAAAACGGGAGATTAAAAATGCCTTATGATAAGATTTATGGACTTGAACATTTGGCGATTAAGATTCTCGGAGATGGGGCGACGGAAAAAAAGGTAGTTTATTTGATATATATCTTTCAAATCTTGTTTATTTTAATTGGCTTTTTGATGATGAAAAGTTTTTAAAGAAGGCTAGACATTTTTATTTATGAATTATGAAGAAGTTAAAAGCTCCGTTGTAAGAGTTGCCTCTAATAAGAAATATCAGTGGGCTGTGGCTATTCTTGTCTTCGCAATTATTTTGTTTATGAGTTCTTCTATTCGCCTTTCCAATTGGAATCTTTTAACTGACCACACGACAGGGGAGAAAATCCCGCTGGCTTTGGATCCGTTTTACTGGCTACGGGAAGCCGAAGCTATTGTCGGTAACAATGGAGTTTTGCCGTCGGTAGATAGTATGAGAGTCCCGGGATTTAATATTAAGTGGAGTCATGAACTCTTGCCTCGGGCAATCGTTTGGATGTGGGAAACGTCAAAGTTGTTTGGGCATTATTCCATACAGGCTGTTGATATCTTTTCTCCAGTCTTTTTTTATGGGATGGGGCTAATACTCTTCTTTATTTTAGTTTATGTTCTAACAAAATCCAAACTTGCCAGTGTTATTGCGGCGGCGTTTTTGGCTTTTACTCCAGCTTATTTATACAGAACGATGTGCGGATTTGCGGATCATGATTCGCTTGGGATGGTGGGCTTTTTTGCCGCAATGCTGAGTTTTGCTTTAGCTGTGAAATTTTTGGATAAACTGAAAAACAAGAAACTTGCATGGTCTGGATTCGGTGGTATTTTAGTCGGGTTTTTCAGTGCTATTGCAGCCATCTCTTGGGGAGGCGTCGCTGTTTTCGTTTTCATGATTGTCCCCGTCGCATTTGCTCTTATTTGGATAATAAAATTAAAAGATGTTGAAAACCATTTTAAAGATAATGGATTATCGTTTTATTTGTCATGGATTATTTCAAGCGTTCTTTGGAGTGGTTTGATTGGGATGAGTATGTCTGGGTTTGTGCATCGGTATATTACAAGTTCCAACGACATTGTAAGTTTGGCAGTTTTAGGTTTTATAATAATTGATAGGATAGTCATTGCTTTTGGGAAATCGGTTCGTGGTTATAATGAGAAATATCGAATAGCTTATAGTGGTGGTATTCTGGCGGTTTTGGGAATTTTTGCTTTACCAATTATAGGAAAGAATTTTTTTGGGATAGTGTGGGGTTTGTTTAATAAATTACTTAATCCGGACTGGCATGGTGGAAGGGTCGGTTCTACTGTTGCTGAAAACGCTCAGCCTTATTTAATGAATTGGATTGGGAATATGGGGGTGCAACTCTTCTGGTTATTCGTCGCTGGGGCGGTATTCCTTGGGGTTGAATTTTCCAAGAATATTAAAAACAAGACGAACAGGTATCTTTTAGTTTTTGGCTTTGTTAGTATGGTTTCTGGGATTTTGTTTAGCCGTATCTCTTCTTCTTCGATTTTAAATGGTAGTGGAATTTTTACACTTAGTGGATTGGTTTATTTGGGAGGGGTTGGAGTTTTTGCTTATGCTTTTTTAAGAAATTATTTTGACAAAAAAATAAAGGTTGATTCTCTCTTGGTTCTTTTGTTTGCATGGATGGCTGTTATGTTGGTTGTTGGACGATCTACTACTCGTCTTTTTTTCGCTATTGCTCCGTTAGTGTCTCTATTGGCTGGATATTTTATTGTGAAGATGTGGGATTTTGTCAAAAAAAATAAATCAGATGAAGCTGTAAAAATTATTGTAATTGGGATTTTGTTAATTTCCGTCGTGGCTGGAATGTTTGGAGGATATAGGGCTTATTCTGCTATTTCTCAACAGGCAAAATATCTTGGTCCGTCGGCCAATATGCAATGGCAAAGTGCGATGAAATGGGTTAGAAACGACACCCCTAAAAATGCTATTTTTGCTCATTGGTGGGATTATGGATATTGGGTTCAGTCTCTCGGGAAGAGAAGAACTGTTGCAGATGGAGGACATGCAGAACAGATATATAACGGAGATTATAAAATAGGAAGGTATGTTTTGACTACTCCTAATCCAGCCACAGCCCTTAGTTTCTTCAAGACTATGAATGTATCTTACCTATTGATTGACCAGACTGACCTGGGTAAGTATTCTGCCTATTCTAAAATCGGCGGGGGTAATGATTCTGAAGGGAAGGCTTTAGACAGGTATGCGGCGATACCAGTTATGCAGAATGACCCGAAACAAACTAGGGAAACCGCCAATGGAACTACATTGGTATTTAATGGTGGAATGTTTTTATTCGAAGATATTAATTACCGTAGAAATGGGAGTGGGGTGTTTTTACCAGCTGGGAAGGCTGCAGTTATTGGCATTATCATGAAGGTTGAGAATGATCATTTGCAACAACCCGAGGCTGTCTATATTTATAATAACGTGCAAACTCGGATTCCGATTAGATATGTTTATTTTGATGGCAAGATTATCGATTTTAAAAAGGGATTAGATGTTGTCATTGATGTTATCCCCTCATTTAGCGGAACACGTATTAATCGTATGGGAGCCGCTATTTATTTGTCGCAAAAGGTTTCAAAGGGGCTGTTTGCACAAATGTATTTGTTGAATGATAGTTTTGGGGAGTATAAAACATTAAAGATTGCACATATTGAGGATGACCCCATAGTTGCTAGCTTAAGAATGCAAGACCCTAGGCTTGGGCATTTTCTTTATTATAAGGGATTCAGGGGACCTATTAAGATTTGGAATGTTTCTGATATTCCTGCTGGGATTAAAAGGGTTGAGGAGTTTCGGGCACCGCCTACGGGTGAGTATGGGGGGATGGATGATGCGGATTTTGGGAGGAGTTAGTTGGGGGTTTGTGAATAGTTATTAAAACCTCTTCTAAACTTCGCGCAGATGAACAGGGACAAAATACAAGTATAAAAACAATGAAAAAACAAAAGGTTGCATTATTTCATCCATGGATAAAGTCTCGTGGAGGAGCAGAGAGAGTTATTCTTGAATTATTAGAAAAATCCAAACATGATATTGAAGTATATACGTGGGTTTATGATAAAGAGAAAACCTTCAGTGAGTTTGGGAAGTATAAAGTAAATCTTATTGCCCCGGGGTTTGGGAAAAAACTAGCAAGGCTTCATCTCCTTCGAGGGTTATTCCTTCCGCTAACTTTGTTAAAAAAAATCCCTTTGGAAAAATATGATAAATTTCTAATTTCCACCTCGGGGGTTGCTGAATTTATAACTTTTAGGAATTATAAGAAAGGGAAAACTTATGCATATATTCATACTCCGCTTAGAGAAGCCAATGATAAAATAATAAAATGGAATTTGAAAAATAAATATAGAAGGCATCCTGTTAAAAAAATGGCATATATTGCCTCTGTCTTTGTTTACCGTGCTCTTGAAAAAATGACATGGAAGAAATTGGATGTTGTTGTTTTTAATTCGGAGCTAAGCCTATCTCGGGCAATTGAAAGCAATCTCCCTGTTAAAAGAAACAGTCGGATAATATATCCGCCTATCGATGTGTCTAAGTTTGGAAGGCTAGATAGCAAAAAGACTGAAAAACTATTTGTATACTATTCACGATTAAACCCCCCAAAAAGACAGGACATATTAATTAAGGCATGGAATATTTTTTCCGAGAAATACAATGGATATAAATTAATAATCATAGGAACTGCCGAGAACAAACAGTATTATAGGAGACTTCTGAAACTCTCTAAAAATAATAAAGATATAAGAATAATGACGGATGTTTCTGATAAAAAATTGAGGGAACTCTTAGGGCGTTCTGTTGCTGGCATCTTTTTGGGGTATCAAGAAGACTTTGGGATGGTCCCTCTTGAAATTGTGGCAGCCGGGAAACCCCTATTGGCAATTGACGAAGGTGGCTACGTTAAAATTCTTAATAAGAATCCAAATTTTTACAAAATAAAGGAGAAGCATGAGGAAATAGCAATGGTCCAAGAAGTAGCCAAATCCTTAGAGAGTTTTATTAAGAAAAAGAGGATCGTTTCTTGGAAGAGAGGCATAAAAACTACTGACTTTGTAAAGGAACTCGATACAGTCTTGGATTCTAATGAATAGAATAATGTCTCTTGTTGTTAATTTCTGAAGGTGGCGTATTTTTCGCACATATACAACAGAAATAAAAATGGGAAAGATGATTTATTACTAACGCCGTCTATCTTGTAAATAATTGACAGCAAACCATATAAAGCATTCTGCTGTTAGTAATAGAATGGGAAAATTCAGGGTCTATCTTCAGTATCCATGGAAATTTCCCGACAGTCCATATTATAAATATCTAATCGAGGCTCCGCCAGAGGGTATTGAGTTTCTGAATGTAC
>CAYRXX010000003.1:16060-25326 GCA_964428375.1 Candidatus Woesearchaeota archaeon | reverse complement strand
CGAATCCTCGCGGGGCTATGATTCGAACCGATAGGTTTAAGGAAAATATTTATATTTTTCTTCCAACGGAGTTGGGGTCCGAGCTTTTCTAAAGCGAAGGCGAATCCTCGCGGGGCTATGAATATAGGATTCGCGTCGAATTCCGAATGATTTGCTCGAATTTTTCAACAAAATAAAAATATGATTGAAAAATTTTAGAGTGAATTATGAGAGCGGGGCTATGAATATAGGATTCGCGTCGAATTCCGAATGATTTGCTCGAATTTTTCAACAAAATAAAAATATGATTGAAAAATTTTAGAGTGAATTATGAGAGCGGGGCTATGATTCGAACCGATAGGTTTAAGGAAAATTTCCCCCAAAACCCAATCAACTACTCCCAACAAAATTACCGCTCTTAGCCCCCTTCAAAACAACCTCAACATTCTCAACCGTCGTATTAAGAATTCTCTGCAATGCCTCCTTGCTATTAAAAGCATTATGAGGGGTGATAATCACGTTCTCAAAAGTCAAAAGCAGGTGTTCCTCGAGAAGATTTTTAAGCTCTTCTCTAGGGAAATTCTTCGATAATAATTGAATCTCCTCCTTAATCAAACCGTCCCCCTCCAAAACGTCCAATGCCGCCCCACCAAGTTCACCTCGAGCAAGCGCCCCAACAAGAGCCTCCGTCTCAACATTCCCACCCCTCGCCGTATTAACCAAATATGCACCCTTCTTCATCAACCCGATATTTTTACCATTAATCAAATGGTGTGTATCCTTGTTGTAAGGACAATGAATACTTACAATATCTGAATTCCTAAGGAGCTCATCTAACTCTAAATATTTTATCCCAAACTTTTTAGCGAAACTTAAATCTTTGCTTAAATCATAAGCAGCTATCTTCATCTCAAAACCATGAGCAATTCTTGCAACATGTCTCCCGATATGCCCAAGCCCAATAATCCCAATAGTTTTTTCCTTTAAGTCAAAACCTCTCAATCCGTCCAAAGAAAAATCTCCTCTCACCGTCCTCTCATGAGATTTATGAATTTTCCGGGACAAATCAAGAATCATGGCAAACGTGTGTTCAGCGACGGTGTTTTCCCCGTAATAAGGAACATTAAGAACGCGGATACCTCTCTTCTCGCACTCTCCAATATCAATATGATCAAAACCTGTAGAACGAGTAACAATAGCCTTCAAATTAGGAAACTTATCCAAGACAACAGCATCAATCTTCGAATAAATAAAAACAGAAACTATCTCCGCATCACCGAACTCTCCTGCATTTTGTTCCCCTAAAATATCTTTTGAAAACTCAACCCCCGCCCCCAATCTATCCACCAAATATTCTCGCTCCCAATCCTCCACCTCAAAAAAAACCACCTTCATTTATATTTAAACAACAAGAACTTTTTATACCTACCCCTCATCATATCTATAAAATAAAATCATCCCAGACTTATCATAAAGATAAATACTATCCCCCTCATCATTCCAAATACACGAAAAATTCATAACAGTTCTACCCGTCTTTAAAATCTTCGGATAAATATGAGACGAACTATCATCCTTAATTGTAACATTCAATACCGTACAAGAATTACCCAAAACCAATCGCTCCTGATTACTGCACTTCCCAGCATCCTTATATTTAAACGCCAAAATCTTCACACAACCAGCATTAACAGACGGTTTCCATATCCCCTTCTTATTATCCCGTGCCTCCTTTTCAGCATCCCGCATTCTATCATAATTAGCGTCCCTCCCATAATAATAAAGGCTCGCAAACCCCTTTCTCAAAACTTCCTCATTCGACAACTTACCATCAATATACACATAACCAAGCGTTCTTCCATACTTCCCAATTCCCATCCTCTTAATCACAACCCACTTTCCACCGACAAGACCTCTTAGATAATTCATAGCTTCATCATGAAAAGGCTGATTTTTCTCAGGAGAGTTTTCCCCAAGAAACCGAACACGCTCCCCGCCTTTCAGAACAGCAGTATCCCCATCTATAACTCTTGTAACAAAAACCTTCTGTCCCGCATCATCGCCAGGAGTAACCCACCTATAATAAAAAACTCCAGACGAAATCATCAAAACCAGAATCAAATAAAACTTCCACCGCATTCAACATCAGCTCCAAATAATATTCCCTATTTTATCAGCAAGCTCTAACGGATTTTTACTCTGCCAAATATTTCTCCCGATTGCAAATCCAGAACACCCAGCAGCAACAGAAATCTTTATACCCTTCAAAAAAGCTGTCTCTGCCTTCTTCTTCCCCCCAGCAAAAACCACCTTAGCTCTCCCAGCAGAATCAATAGCCCACTTCAAAGCTTGTCCATTTCCAACCCCTCTCACCTTAACAATATCGGCACCAATCTCCAGACCCACACGAGTAGCATACGCCATTAACTCCTCTTTAGATTTCCCAGCAACAGACTTCCCACGAGGATATATCCAAACCACCACAGGCAAATTTCTTTTATGCGCCTCTTCCTGAATTACACCAAACTCCTTCAACATCTCACCCTCAAAAGCACTCCCAATATAAATAGTAAAACCGACAGCGACAGCTCCCAATCTCACAGCCTCGCTCACGCTACAAATCTTCCTCGAAAAAGGCTCACCATCTCCCAATTTAGTCTCCCCATTTAACTTCACAATTAATGGAACCCCTGCCTTTTTTATCTCTGAATTGTACTTCTCTGCAATTCCTTTCTGAAAAATCACACCCGTAAAAGGCCCATTTTTAGCAAGACGAATAATATCCTCTGGGTTCACGTTCTTCTCAGAAAAATCCGTCGGTCCGTGCTCAATCCCTTGATCATAAGCTAAAAAAAACACTTTCCCGTTTTTAATCAGCCTCTTTAAACTTACCATAACATTATTTGTAAACAAATCTTTTTATACCTTGTGGAAAGTTCCAGATTATCCTTTACAAAAAATACACCTAATAACAACCTATCTCTGTTATCGGAGTTGTAACAGCCATACAAGTATGCGTCCAGCCTTGACTTGGATACTTGCAAACATTATCTCCTTTTGTATTCCAATTAGACCATCCAATATTCTTATATGAATATTCATATAATCCTCCACCACCAAAATGCGTGTCCAAGAAAGATAAACATCGCGAACTGCAATGACCATACCCAGGCACGGCTCCAAAACTAACAAAGTATGTAGGAAAATTCCACTGACCTGTTTGCACATATTTAGGAGGCAGTGCCGCTGCCCAATTTTTATATTGCAACCATCCACCAGTACAGGAGCTTTTTTTGAATTTACAAAACGGAGTAACCCCGTCATGAACAATCTCTCCCCCGCTTGGAACACAAGAATCTATAGTATGAACCTTCTTCCCGCCTAACCACTTGATTGTTGATGTCGCCGCGGACGGCAAATTCACACATCCCCAAGAGGAGCCTTCCCATTGCAAAACCTGCCCAGTCATACAACCAGCTGGGGGAGCTACCTCGCTAATTAGGTGACCAGGGTTTGGTGCAATTCCGGGAGATAAAGCATTTACAATAAAAAATCCACAAAACAGCAGAACAACACCAGCAAAAGAATATAAGTATTTTTTTTCCAAATTAAAATTAACTTTCACCATCCTCTCTTTTAATATTTAGAGTTTATAAAAGTTTGGAAATCCCCCTCCTCAAATCCAATTTCAAAACCTTTAAAAACCCAATCCGACATCAACAATAATGACAGAAACACAAAAACCAACATGGGTCAAGATGAAAGAATCCGAACTAAAAAAGGTAATCTTAGAACTATCAGAAACAAATGCACCATCCAAAATTGGAATAATTCTACGAGACAGATACGGAATACCAACGACGAGAGTATTTGGAAAAAAATTAAAAGCCTACCTCAACGAACTTGGAATTGAAAGAAACGAAGATTTAGAAAATGCAACCAAAAAGGTAGAAAAAATGAAAGAACATCTAAAAAATAATATAACAGATAGAAAAACAAAGCACAAACTTCAAAGAGCACAATCAAGACTTAATATTATAAAAAAATACTTCGGAATTGCAATCCGAGATAGAAAAAAGAAAAAATAATTCTAAAATCACCGCCTTTTTATTAATTTACAAACCTAATCTATGCAATATAAACACAATCTTCTTCACATCGTCGTCGCTGAATCATAGTCACAAGAAACAAATAAACCGACCCAAAACAACCTAAATCTTTTTAAGCCAAATAGAGTTATTTGATTAATGTTAAAAGAAATTGGTGATTTCGCAAAGGATTTTTTAGAATCTTCAAAGAATAAACCCATTAGAATTATCTCTCACCACGACACCGACGGTATAACTTCCGCATCCATCCTTGCAAAAACATTTAAACGTCTAGATAAAAAATTTTCAATTCGAATTGTAAAAGGATTAGAAGGTTCAATAATAGAAGAAGAATTAAAACGACAACCGAAAGAAATCATTCTATTCTCGGATTTAGCGTCGTCAAATTTAGATCACTTCAAGGACATATCACAACCAGTTTTTATTATAGACCACCACGAGATAGATAAAACAAAATTAAACAAAAATACAAAAATCATAAATCCCCACTTAACCCCCTTTCCCGACGACAATGCAGCAACAGGAGCAGGGCTTTGCTACCTATTTTCAAAAGCAATATCCCAAGACAATCAAGATTTGGCATCACTAGCAATAGTCGGACTAATCGGAGACAGATACGAAACAAATCTCTCTAAAATCAATCAGCAAATAGTCAGCGACGCCAACGACCTAAATATAAAAAAGGGAATTGCGATTTACCCAGCGACAAGACCATTAAGAAGAGCGCTCGAATGGTCCACCTCTCCATACATCCCAGGAGTTACAGGCTCTGGACCTGGTGCAATGGAAATTCTAAGAGAAACTGGCATACCCTACAATAAAACTTTAATGGAGCTTTCCGACGACGAAATGTCCAAACTTATAACCGCAGTAATGATACGACGTGCCCAAAATGGAAAAGAAGAAGACGTTCTCGGGAATCTATATATATTAAAATTCTTCAACACAAAGGAAGACGTTCGAGAAATATCGGTTTTAATAAACGCATGTTCACGTCTCGGATATTCAGACATCGCAATATCCTACTGCTTAGAGAACGAAAAAGCCAAGGTCCAAGCCTTAGATATTTACACAAAATACAAGCAAGAACTCGTATCAGGATTAAAGGTCGCAGAAAAGATGGACAAGATAAAAGGAAAAGGTTTCGTAATATTAAATGCGAAAAATCAGATAAAAGACGCCATCGTAGGAACAATTTGTTCTATGCTTTCAAGCTCTCCAAGATATGAAGAGGGAACAATTCTAATAGGAATGGCATATAACGACGACAAAATTAAAGTATCCGCGAGGATAGTGGGGCACGAAGGAAGAAATCTAAAAGAAGTTTTAGAAAAAACAGTAACCATCTTCAAAGAAAAAAACCCAGAAACCAAAGCAGAAGTAGGAGGACATCACTTCGCAGCAGGATGCCTAATTGAAAAAGAAAAAGAAAACTCTTTTATAGAAACCCTAAAAAAAGAACTAGAAGTAGAGATTGTAAAAATATAATTATCAAGACACCACTCCCCCTCTCAAATAATTTCATTTTCAATATTTAAAATACAATTCCCAATCACCACTTATATAACTAAGATAACAAACTGGCAACAAATCCCAAAAACAAGGGAGCAGGCTTCAGCAACGAACTTTTCAATTCTGGATGTGCCTGAGTAGCAACAAAATAAGGATGATCTTTCAATTCAATAAACTCAACCAACGAACCATCAGGAGACATTCCAGACATAATCAACCCATGACTTTCCAGAACCTCATGGTAATCCGGATTCACCTCATATCGATGACGATGCCGTTCAGAAGCCCGAGAAGATCCATACAAATCGAAAACACGTGTCCCTTCTTTCAAGACAGCTTCATAAGCCCCAAGTCTCATCGTTCCACCCTTGTTTTCAATCCCTTTCTGCTCTTCTAAAATATCTACAACAGGATATTCGCAACTCTTCTCAATCTCTCGACTATTCGCCCCCTTTAACCCACAAACATTCCTAGCAAATTCGACAACAGCCATCTGCAATCCATAACAAATCCCCAAAAAAGGCAACTTGTTTTCTCTACAATATTGAATTATTTTAATTTTTCCCTCCGTCCCCCGAGAACCAAACCCACCAGGAACGATAACCCCATCAACACCCCGTAATGAATCAACCCCATCACTCTCGCTATCAATCCATTTTACCATAATCTTAACCCCAAGAGAAGCCCCACAATGATTCAAAGCCTCGACAACACTTGCATAAGAATCTTCCAGAGAAGTATATTTCCCAGCAATCCCAATAACTACGCTATTCGTAGAAGCATCCCGCTTAGAAACCAAATTCCTCCATTCTTCCAAATCGACCTTTACTGGCATATTCAAACTTCGAGCAATTAACTGAGATAAGCCCTGCTTCTCGAATGTCAACGGAATTTTATAAACATCATCGACATCCACCCCAGTAAGAACCCTATCAAAATCCAAATTACCAAACTTCGCAATCTTCGCACGAACCTTATCTGTCAGCATCTCGCTACATCTCGCAATCACAATATCAGGGTCAATCCCCTTCTGCCTAATTAAATTAATACTCTGTTGCGTCGGCTTTGATTTCTGCTCATCAACCCCATGAGGAATGGGAACATAAGTAAGGTGAATAAATAAAATATTATCTCGTCCAACCTTGCGAGACAAGCTCCTGACGGCATCCAAATACAATTCATTTTCCATATCCCCCACAGTGCCACCGACCTCAATCAAAACAATATCCGCACCAGAATCCTCCCCGACTTTCAAAAAATGATCACGTATAAAATTAGAAACATGTGGGATCATCTGCACAGTTTTACCAAGATAATCCCCCTTTCTTTCTTTTTTTCTAATCTCGTCAAAAACCCTACCCATTGTTAAGTTCCAATCAAATTTACAATTGACCCCCAAGAATCTTTCATAATGCCCAAAATCCATATCAACCTCACCACCATCATCCAAAACAAAAACCTCCCCATGTTCAACTGGATTCATAGTACCAGGATCAACATTCAAATATCCATCACATTTAATTGGAACAACCTTATACGACGATGATAAAATATTTCCGATACTCGCCATAGCAATCCCCTTGCCTAATCCAGAGAGAACCCCACCAGTAACTACAATATATTTTCTATGCATAAATACAAAAAGACACCTCACTTTTAAACAGAATTATACTCCATGATATACTTCAGAGCCAAACCCAAAGTTTAAAAACCAAATTCTTCATCAATCACCATGGAACGAAAAGGAAAATTCATCAAGGTAAGATGCCCTAAATGCAAAGAATCCCAAACAATCTTCGGGAAAGCATCAACAAAAGTAAGATGCTTAAGCTGCAACACCGTGCTTGCACTTCCATCGTCGGGAAAAGCAAAAATACGAGCAAAGGTTGAAGAAGTCCTATAATTCATAACAGAATAAAGACTTAAATAAATAACATTCTTAAAACAAAAATGAAAACAAATAAAGACGAGACGACAAGTTAAAATGGAAGAAGGCGATTTAGTTCTATGCAAAGTCAAAAAAGTAACAAATACCATAACATCAGTAGAGCTACCAAACGGAGAAGAGGGAACAATTATTTCTCCCGAAATCGCAGCTGGACGAATCAAATTCATGCGACAATACGTGGTACCAAACAAACAAATCGTATGTAAAATTCTAAAAATAGAGGGCGATAATATCCACCTATCATTAAGAAGAGTAACTTCAAAAGAAAAAAAGGAGATAATGCAAAATTTCAAACAGGCACAAGCTGTCGATGTAGCATTCAGACAAATCTTAAAAGAAGACGCGGCAGAAGTCAAAAAATATGTTCTCGATAATTTCGAAAGCCTACTTCAATTTACAAAAGAAGCAAGAAAATTCCCAGAAATAATCAAGCAATACATACCAGAAAAACAAAGAGAAGCTATAGAAAAAATCATAAACAAAAAAAGGAAACAATCACAGCTTCGACAAAACATTAAAATTAAATGCACAGAAGAAGACGGAGTAAATAGAATAAAAAAGATATTTAATTTAAAAAACGATAATATAAAAGTAATTTACATTTCAGCAGGGCACCTCTCTTTGAGATTAATGGTAGACGACTTCAAACAAGGGAAAAAGGAAATGAATGATATTCTAAAAGAAATAGAAAATCGAGCAAAAGAAAATAACTGCGAGTTTTCATCCACAGAAGACAAATAGGATGGAACTAAAAAAATGTCCCAAATGCAAAAACTACACCATAAAGAGTTCATGCAAAACTTGTAAAACCGAAACAGAATCTGCACACTATATCTTCCCCAAAATAAGAAACGCTCCGCCGAGATCAGCCCCCTTCAAAAGACGATAGAAAATCTTTTACAATCCCCATATCCCTCTCCCACAACGGCGTTAGCTTAGTCCTATTGTAAATTATCGCAGCAGGATGGAACAAGGGAATCAACTTAAAGCCTACCCCATCAATCTCCACATCCCTAACGCTCCCATGAACCTGTGTAATACCAGGCTGTTTCGACATATCTTTAACCTTCCCACCAGCCAAAAAAAACTTCGTAGCATAATTACCAAGAGAACAAACGACCTTCGGACGGATATCCCGAATTTGTTTCAATAGCCACGGACTATGGGCAGAAATCTCATCAGGACGTGGGTCCCTGTTCAGGGGCGGACGACACTTCAAAATATTTGCAATATAAATATCCGACCTCTTCAACCCAACATTCTCCAATAATTTATCCAAATTTTTTCCCGCAGCCCCAACAAAAGGCAACCCCTGCAAATCCTCATTTCTACCAGGAGCTTCCCCAACAAACAAAATATTAGCATCTAAACTCCCATCACCGACGACCAAGTTCGTACAGTCCCTAAACAACTCGGTCCTTTTTACCAAAGCAGCCTCCCTAAAATTAAACTCATCGGAAGTTTTATTCGACTCCATAAAAAACCCAACCATCAAACCTTAATAAAACTTATCAAATGGAAAGAAGTCCCTTCATCAACTCTTCCTGAGTAGGACGAAGAGAAAGAGGATTCTCGAGAAAATATTCAAGCCAATTATTTTCATTCAAAGGAATATGTATCCTGTTAGATAACAACCCCCGCTCACAACCCAGTGCCTCAATTCTAAAACAACTCCCCATAGAACTATCCACAAAAAACCCAAAGCACCGCCCAGTCCC
>CAYRXX010000003.1:0-15960 GCA_964428375.1 Candidatus Woesearchaeota archaeon | reverse complement strand
TAAAACAACTCCCCATAGAACTATCCACAAAAAACCCAAAGCACCGCCCAGTCCCCAACCCAACAATTTTAATTCTTAGCAGGTTTAGACGACGAAGAAGATTGCGTGGCGTATAGACATACGCGAGCATTCTTTTGAGGAAGTATCAACCGCTAAGAATTAAAATTACAAATCCAAATCACGCAATCCGCCCGTCTCAATCATAAAAACCGTTTCGTTATCAGGTAAATCTGGACTATCAATCAACTTACAAACACGAGAATCCTTTTTCCCTCGTCGTAAATACATACGATAAGTACAAGCATGCCCCACAATATTCCCACCAATCGCTTTCGTAGGGTCACCAAACAACTGAGCAGGATCACTCATAACTTGGTTAGTAACATAAATAGCCAAATTACTTTGCTCCGCCACTTTCATTAAATTATGTAAATACCGATTCAGTCTTTGCTGTCTATCCGCCAACTGCCCACGACCAGAAAATTCAGCCCTAAAATGAGCCGTCAAAGAATCAATAATCATTAACCTTATCGGCTCCCCCTCCTTAATCAATTCAGCGACCTTGTCCAATAGTAACATTTGGTGGTCGGAATTAAACGCCCGAGCAACCAAAATATTTTTCAAAACTTTTTCAGGATTTGCACCAATACCTTCCGCAAACTGCCTAACCCTTTCAGGTCGAAACGTCCCCTCTGTATCAATATAAACCGCCTTTCCATTTGCACCACCCTGATCAAAAGGTAGCTGGACACCGACGGCAAGAGACAACGCCAACTGAGTCTTGCCAGAACCAAATGCCCCAAAGGCCTCAGTTATCGACTTCGTCTCTAAACCTCTCCCCCCAAGTAAATTGTCTAAATTTTTAGAACCAGTAGTAATATGAAACAACTCTTTCCTTTTTTCTTCATGCTCCAACCCGCTCATAAAACCCATATTCATCATCTTACGAGCAGCCTGAATAGCCTTCCGTGCCACAGCCTCGCTCATTCCAGCCGTTTCGCTCAAATGTGCAGGAGTTAAAACCGCTAATCCCATCAATTCATAAATCCCAGCCGCCTCCAACTTGGCTACAGCACCAGGACCAACACCAGGAAGATCAATTAGTTTTGGTTCTTTCTCTGATTTAACTTTAGGTGCTTTATTCCTAGTATCTAATTCTTCAGCAACAGAATTCTGGACGCCCTCATCTTCTTTCTTAGTTTTTTTAACAACCATATTGGAAAAATCGTATTTAACTTTATAAGGATTTATATCATTAAAAACAGATAATCAATCACTGGATTTCGAGTGGCAACCGAGAGTCACTCACTTCAGAAAAAGTAGGATTCCAAAAATATTCTATATCCGAACTATTTCCGTCATGCGCCAAATAGCTTCTATGTATCTGCAAATTGGAACCAACCTTATTTTTAAAGTCGGTAGTAAAGTAAATCCTCTTGCCTGTCGCCCCATCATAAACCCCACCATAACTTACCATTGAACCATCCTCACTTCCATGTATATAGCCAACAAGCAAATACCACCTATTCAAATTAGGCAAGTTGCCAGTCCAAAAATACGGATTATTATTTATTGTCCCATCTAGGTTATTAACCCCGCTACACCCAAAATAAGTCGTCCCGCCGGAACTTCCAACTTTCTTTATCCAAATAGTACTTCGATATGTTTTGGTAGGATCTATCTTAATAGCAGAACTATACCACCCTCCATCCAAAAAACCAGCAGGAGAAGAAACAACCTTCCAAAGCAAAACCTTGTTTCCATAAGGACCTACCCCAGCTACTCTGGAATTAGCAGAGGGACTCCCAAAAGTCAAAAAACCATCTTCATTACCAACTCCTATTTTCCAAGAATTCGAATTCATCAACGATTCAGAAGTCACCAAATTCAAATTTACCGTCGAAGAAAGATTGCAAAAATGCAACTTAACCTTGCTAACAGTTCCACAAACTTTCTCCATCAAACCCGCCCTAACAATCGGAGCGATACTAATATCTTCCGCCCCCTCCTTAACCGGGATATAGAACATTCTCTGGGAATTATATCCTCCTAACCCAACATGACTAATAAAACTCGCGGTATCCCCGAGATTATCTACAAGAAATTGCAACCCAGAAACATTAACATCTCCAGAACCCCTGACCACCTGAATACCAACAATCTTTTTCCCAGCATCGTAGCAGGTATAGTCTCTCCCAACAAACACATCCGCATTTAAACAATCAACCCCCAAAGACAACTTATCCCTAATCATAGGGAGAATACTCATCCAAAGAATAGCTACCGCAGCAATCGTTATCAAAATTATCAACACCGTAGCCACCACAGAAGAAAGGGCATTTTTATTCATCAAAATAATTAGCATTCAGTTTTTATAAACCTACGGAATTTTTCCGGTTCAGAAAATTAAAACAAACCAAACAGCCAAAACGGCAAGTAGCACAATTACAGAAAAAATGATATCCTCTACCCACGACCCAGACCTAACAAAGCCACGAACCCTAAAATTAAATGGCCAAAACAAACCAACTCCTCTCTTAGTAAATAAATCTAAAAACAGGTGAGAAATATACCCGACAAAAACCCCAAAACCAGCCCACAAACTAAAAAACCCGAAACCTAAACTCACCGCAAAACACCCCACCCAACTATGCAAAACCCCTCGATGATTAAACAACCAAGACAAAAACCAAAGCTTCCTGCCTACTTTACTATTCAAAGAATCAACATCAACCAAAACGCTCCCAAGCAAAACAAAACCCAAAACAAAAAATGGCATATTCAAAAAATGCTCGAGAACAATCCATGACAAAAACCCGAAAACAAAATGCGTCCTAAATAACATATATTACAAACCGAAACAAGAATTATAAATCTACCCAGCCGTCGATATACAAAAATCTTTAAAAGAAGTTCTCCTCTAAAAACAAATGGAGAAAAAATTTCTAACTATCGCAGGATTTCTTTTCCTATTCGCATTCGTATTTTTTATATTTTCTATACATACCACCCAAAAAATAACAGGACTCGCGATATTTACCTCTCAACCCGACCAAACCAATGGAACAGATACATACATAAGAGAAGACTATCCCAATAATAATTTCCCAACAGCGACAGGATTAATAATAGGAAAGACCGCAGAAAACAAAACCCTTAGGGCACTTTTAAATTTCAACATATCTTCAATCCCAACAACTGATACCATCCTAAACGCAACAATCCAAGTTTATCTAGAATCTGCGACGGGCTCATCAAACATAACAATTACAGCATATAGAATAGCATCGCCATGGACAGACACAGGAGCATCATGGAATAACAGAACAGCAACATCTCTATGGACAACAGCAGGTGGAAACTACGACATATCGCCAATTGACTCTCAAACTTTCCTAAATTCTTCGGGACACTACTACAACTTCACCATAACGAACCTCGCAAGAAACTGGCTAAACGGGACATACAACAACTACGGTATAATCCTTACAGCCCCAACCGCCACAGCAGGAAATTTCTCGCAAATCTCTTCATCCGATTCAACAACCGCAATCCAAAGACCAGTAATAACAATAAATCACGTCCCAAACGCACATCCATCAATAACCGCAATATCCACCGACACAACCCTAACAAACCCAAAAGAAGCAGGAACACCCGTAACATTCACCATAAATTGGAGCGACATAGAATCAGATAACTCACAAGCCTACGTTTGTAATTCGTCAAACATAACGACTTCGGGATGCTCAGCTTCGACACTCTGTTCAACAGCCCTCGCAAGCACAAACCCAATAATCTGTTCATACACCACGTCTATATTGGACAATTCAACAACCTATTTTTGGGTAGCAGTTTGTGACGCTGGCGGATGCTCCCTAACATCATCAGAAAATTATTTTTATATAAACCACAAGCCCTCTATACAAATAATCCAACCAAATGGGGGAGAACTCATAAACCAATCGCAAGGAAACTACCCAATAGAGTTCGACGTATCAGACCAAGAATCCGACCCCTTAACAGCAAACATTTACTACGGAACAACACAAAACGCGACGACAAATTTAATAGCCTCCAACCTAAATCTCACAAATTACTGCACAGACCCAGACTCAACTACAGCAACGACAAACAACTGCACCTATTCATGGGATAGCTCTGGATTATACGGGACATACTATCTAACCATAATAGCAAATGATTCTCGCTCAACCAACTTAGATTCATCCAACTCCAGTTTTGAAGTCAAAAGCATCTTAGATACGCAAGCCCCTCAAATAACAAACGTCCAAATAACCCCAAACCTAACAGCAGGAGAACAAACTCAAATCACCGCAACAATCACCGACGACAATATGAAATCCGCATGGATTGATTTTAACTATACTTCCATAAACCTAACAATGTCCAACTCAACGGCAACCTCGTTTTTCGCCAACTTCGACGCACCCGCAACAGGAACATACCAATTCAAGGTTTATGCAGAAGACAGACTCGGACAAATAAATGACACCATACAATGGCAAGAATTCAAAACAACAGAACCAAACGCAACAGCGGGCACAATATCATCCCCCTCAATAGCACTTCCCTATCATGTAATAAAAGTAGAAGGAATTCTAAACGCAATTGATTCCCTAAAAAATGTCCACGCCTACCTATCAACTCCGACAGGATTCACCTTCCTTTCAAACTACCCACAAAACCTCCCAATGGGAAACTTCACAGCCAACCAATCAAAAACAGCAACATGGTTTCTATCCGTCCCTCTTCAAGAAGCAACATATATTTTAAACATAAAATATACCGACGGATACTCCGATTCATGGAACTCATCAAACACAAGTATTCAGGTTACCTCTGCAATTGGAAGTTATGCAATCTCCGTCGCTGGATACCCCGAAGTAGAATCCTCCCATGATTACAGAGTAAAGTCCTATTTCAAACAAAACGGAATCCCAGCAAACGCAGACTCAATGCAGGCAACAATATACGACTCAACAGGAAGCTTAGTCGTAGGACCAATATCTATGACCAAGGACTCAACAGGAACTTATGGTTACAACTATTCTGTCCCATCAGCACCAAACGAAGGAACATGGGAGACAATTATAAACGCAACAAAAACTGGAACATCTTACTACGCCCACCAATTTTGGAATGTCGTAGGCGGACCATTCGACGTAAGAAACATAACAATAAACGATTCCACCGTTCCACAGTTAGGAATTTCAGTAACAACCCAAAACACAGGGGGAGCAAACAAGGATTTAACACTAGTATGGAACTTAACAGAAACAGATAATAACGGGAAATTAGACTCGGGATCGGAAACCTTCATGGTTCCTGCAAATTCAGAAAAGATTTGGACAGTTTATCCATCTACAAACTACATTGGGCAAACCAAAATAACATTCATAGGATATTATTCTGGGACAGAAAAAGCAGGAGCTTACAAAATATTCAGCACAACATTAGGGAACACAACACCAACCACACCACCACAAAACATAGGTGGTGGTGGAGGCGGTGGAGGAGGAAGCAACACGCCCCAGACACTCCAAAATAATAAAACGGCATTTACAGTTAGTTGGAATAAAGTCATAAATCTAATCCAAAACACTCCGAAAACAATTTACTTTACAATAAACAATACAGGAGACACAACATTAGCAAACACCTCACTCTCCTTAGAAAATCTCGCAACAGAATATTACATCCTCACCCCCGTCAAAATAGCCTCATTAAAACCAGCGACGACAGCCCAATTTAAAATAACCTTACTAATAAACGATTTTATCGGAGAAAAAACAGTAAAATACAAAATCAAAACCGGCAAATTAGAAAAAAACAATTCCTTCAAGCTCGTAGTCATGAACAAGCAGGACTACCTTTCAAAAGAACTAAAAAGACTAGAAGAAAACATAAACTCCCTAAATCAAACAATTAAAAATATAGAACTAAAGGAAGAATTAAAACAATGTGAAAATGACTTATCAAATTTAAAATTCAGCATACAGCAAAACAATTTTACAGAGGCAAACAAAAACATAAAAGAAACCGACGATTGCTTAAAAACCATAAAAAACAAACTTACACAAAAACCAAAACCTACAACAACCAAAACAAATTGGAAATGGATTATAATATGGGCACTATTTTTAATCGTAGCAATTTTAATCGTAGCAATAATATATTTCTTTTACAAAAAACTAACACTACGAAACTTCATAAGAAAAAAACAAAAAAAACCACAGCAAGAAGAAGCTCCAAGAATGACAAACATAGACGACAAAATCAAAGAAATAGAAGACAAACTAAAATAAAACTAAGCCCCATCGAGAGAATTCTCATACTCGACAATAGGACTTTCCTTTTTCTGAGCAGGGACATTGCCATGATTCCCTTCAAGCACCTTGACCTTATCCGTAAGACGCCCTACCAAATCCAGAACCCTCTTTAATTCAGCCTCGTAATTTCTAATCTTTTTTATATCCGAATTTCCAAACTTCGCCTTAATATCCTCAATTTCATCCTCATTTTTCTTCCCAATAGAAATAGCCATCTCAACCAAATCCTCCATCCCAAGCTCTTTACTCCTTACCTTATCAAAACTACTAATTTCCTCCTCGATAGAACTCACCTTAGAATTAAAAACTTTCTTAAAATTAGAAAAATCAGACTGCTTCACCATATTGCTCCTATCCAACTGCAACCTCTCCACCTCCTTCTTCAAACCAGAATAATTCGCATCCAAATTATTAACAAGATCCGCAGTTTTTTCAATTCCAGAAAACTTATTTTGAAGTTCAATAAAAATATCCTCAGCCTTATCAGAGTGCATCTTCACCTTGGAATTTATTTTCTGTATCCCCACTAAATCCTGCTTTACCTCATCATTCAACTTTAACAAACCATCTATACCAATAAAAATCTCCGCTTTCGCTTTTATGTCCTTAACCTCTTTCATAACATCATCCATAAATTGTTTATTAGCAGCAAGTTTCTCCTCAAGCGAATTAATTCTCATATCAACCTTCTGATAATCTATTCTCAACTCTTCAGGTTTCACTTCCTTAACAACATCAATAGCTCGTGTCACATCTTTCATGGACTCAGAAATCTTTTTCTCATTTGCCAAATTCATCGCCCGCAACTCTCCAATATTCTCACTCACATAAGAAAACCTCTCATAAAACTGATTTATCCAAGAGATAACCGACTCAATTTTCACATTAATTTTTTCTATTTCAATATTTCCTCCTTCAAGCTTTACTCCAGCAGAATCCGAACTATCATTACTTTCTTGTTTAATCGGAGCAGGTATTTTTGCCAAAGCATCATCATTAGAATTCCCACTATCACTATGTTCAGCATCATACTTCTCTTCCTGCCCAACATCAGGAGGAATTCCGTTATCACCCTTTTTGAAAAACGACATTATATTTTTTCCATCTCTTTTTTAATCGAATCCATTTCTTCTTTGACCGCATCACTATCTTTGGACAAATCATCGTCGGAATCATTCTTAACCCGCTCTTCCAATCCAGCAATCATACTTTCAACACTGGAAATCTCCTTGCCCTCCTCTTTTTTCTTCTGAGCCTGTTTTTTCAACTCCGAAATTTCTTGCTCAAAAGATGCTTTCTTCTCGGGATTTTTCTTTATATATTTTGCTCTCTCCTGATTTGCCTTTTCAACACCAGATAATATCTCATCCTCGCTCACCCTCCGCTTCACAAGATGCTCTGGAGCTTTCCCCAATTTCGTCCAATGCTCAGCCACCTTAGGCTTCAAACTATCCAGATACATGTCTGCCATCTGAAATTGCCCAGACTTAATCTTTCCCTTTGCAAGCTTCAACTCTAATTCTAAATCAAAGACATCCGCCTTCAACTCTTTCATTCTCATAATTTGATAATCTAAATCTTCCGTAATATTAGAATAAGTCTCATATTTTTTCAACTCGTCGTTAGATAATCTTTTTGTGCTATGCAACGAAGGACGGAACGAAATGAAATAGGGTCGCCCACTATTATATTCGGCATTAACAACCAGCCCAGTTCCTATTGGAGCCTTAACGACCGACTTCAAAGCATCGTCACCATACTTCATTTTCACCCTATCCAAATCCCCCTCATACCTTGTTCCCATTTGAATTTCTGTCCCAATATTCGCTTTAATATCTCCAATGAAATCACTCAAAACCTGCGAAATCAAAACTAAACCAACTCCCCACTTCCTAAACTCCCTCGCTCCCCTTTCAAGCTGAACGAACCCTTTTCCAGAACCACCAAACTTCGGCAACAATCTATGAACTTCGTCATAAACAATCAGCGTCTTTAACTCTGAAGCCTCCTCCAATTTTAACTTAAACAGCTGTTCAACCGTGCTCGCCACGACGATATCAATTTCCTTAGGAGATAAATTACTAACATTAAAAATCGTAATCTCTCCAGGTAAATCCATATATTTTTTCAAGTCAATTAATTCATAAGGATCATTGATAGTCTTAATACTTCCATTAAACGCCTTCGCTTCGCCAGTTTTCATGTCGAAATACTTATACCTTTTCAACATATTATCATTCTCGCACTTCCTCAAAAATCCAGTCCATTGCGCCGTAGGATCGAAAACAATAACACCCTTCTTATGGGATAACGCATCCTCGACAATATCCTGGGCCGCAACTGTTTTACCTCCACCAGTAGCCCCAGCGATTATCGTATGCATCTGCAACTTATTCAAATCAACAAATGCCCGAATGCCCGTCTCTGCTATTTTACCAACAAAGCCAGAATGTGCAGTAGGCTGTGGCAACTTAGCCAAATCAACTTTAATCTTAAATCTTTTCTTCTTATAATCCAACCACCTATAATAAAAGAACCCACCAGCGAGAACACCAGCTATCAAAAAGAGTAAAGAGTAAAGCCAATAAGGAACACTAAATAGTTTCCTGCTAAAAAATGGATACTGAACCTCGATATAAGCAAGAGAAGTCGCATGCATATTCTTAAACTCCACGTTAGAATAATAAGCCGTAGCTTTAATCATATATTTCCCAGGTTCAATATCTTGTGGAATAGTCAAATTCTTAACCGCACTCAAACTCGTTTTCACCGAAAAAGCCTGCTCACTTCTTGTAATTATCTCACCAGTTTTTAGATTCATTAACTCTAAATTAAACTGTATATCAACCCTATTTGTCCTTCCCAAATTCGCAATATCTGTCTGTAATCTCAAAATTTTACCGGGGGCAACAGACGGAGTTAGTGGCTGAATTTTAACATCCAAAAGTTTTCCCTGAGGTTCTAAAATACGAATTGTAACAGGAATTTTCCCTGTCTGTTTCGCAGATTTAATAACTAAGTTCCCATTATAACTCCCAGACTTCGTATCTCGTGGAATAACCACCTTTATCAAAGAAGTTCTTTCTTCTGTTTTGTTCAATACAATCTTAGGACTAGCAAAAAAGACAAATGATTTAATGTCACCGTCCGCACCCAAGGAAAGTGTGGTTGGAGTATTAAGGGTATTTTTCAATCTTATCGTCAGCGTCGCTGTATCTCCCGCAAATAACTCTCTATAAATTGAACTCGTTTCCAATTTAACTCCACCCACATTCAAAAAATTCCTAATTAATGCTTCTATTTTGTTTAAATCCGTCTGACTGATAGAGCTACTTCCTCCGCCACCACCTCCGCCACCGCTACTACCAGAAGAGACAACCGTTCCAGTTCCAGAAACCTTACAATCAGCAGAACAAGTAGATGTAGTCTCCCCATAATTCACCTCGCACAACCCGTTGCCACATTCATTCTCTGCCAAAAAGTATGTCCCAACTCCAATAGTATTACCACTAAGAATTTTTGTGTTTACATCTCTGGAAGAATTAACAATCGACCACGTCCCACCACATTTTCCCAAAGACCAATTCCAACCAAGACACTTAATAATTTTAAGTGCCCCCGAATAATCATAAGGATACCCAGAATAATTAAAAACCAAATCCAGAGCATTCGAATCCATCCCAGTAGAATTAGAAACAATTCCAACAAACGGACGGAATAACGGCACCATACCTGGCAAATCCGTCCCAGCCATTTCGTGGAAATTCAAGCTAATGTTAGACTGACTGATATTAGTAAAATTAACATTTCTAACGACAAACCTATCCCTCGAAATATTCGCATACAAATCATAAAATCTCTTATTTACAAACAAGTTTAACTCTCCATTTACATCAGTAGAACCATTAAGCAAAACGAACGCAGTCTCGGGACGATTCAAACTAATATTAACATTGGCAATCGGATGTGCATTTTCACTAGACAATTTTATATTCCAATAATATCTGTCATAAACCTCGAACCAACTCGAAGCCGTAGCCAAATTCCCAGTCGTATCATTTGCACTATAATTCACTAAATATTCCCCTGGTTCATCCAGAATTACCGACGACAAACTATACCACCCACCAACTGAAGTCATGCTATAATTTTCAATGCTCCCATTCGGAGATTGAACACGAGCGACTACACTATCGACAGCAACGTTATCACTGATATTGGCTTTCAAGTCAATATAACTCCCCTTTTCAATATTATTCCTTTGGACTGAATTAAACACGGGGGATGAAAAATCATAATACCTAATCGCTCCAACTTCCGTAGCACTCCGCTTACCATAAACAGAATTATCCACCGTAACAGATAAATCATAAGTCCCCCCGTCAGAAAGATTAGGAGAATAACAGGAAATATTCCAATAAAGAGTAGAAGGATTATAAAAATAACTAACGTTCAAACATTCACTTCCACCAATCTTTGCAGACCACGTCGAATTATCCGAGATTATGACCCCATGATAAGTCACATTTGCCACAGTGAGAATTTTCTGTCCAACAAGAACTCCGCTCAACACAGAAGAATTCATAGGAGAAATAATCTCGACTTTTAGCTTCGTCGCTGTTAGCCCAACAGAAATATTTGATTGAATTGGTGTTGCACCCGAATCCAAATTGGTTACAACAACCTTAGCTGGGAAATAGCCTTCCACCGAAGGAGTAGTATAATTAATTGAAAAATTTACCGCACTATTAAGCGGAACCATCACGGAACTCTCATTGGCAGAAATCAAAGACGAATTTGTGGTTGCTATATTAAAAGTCATATTGACATTACCACTATTAGAAATTGTAACCTCACCAACATTGCCAAAAGTTGAAATACCTCGCGTAATATTTATAATTGATGGGGCAACTCCCCACGTTTTCGACTGTGGGACAATAACTTGAACATCGACAATTTTGTAAATATTTTTTTCAGAAACATTAATCGCCCCAACATAATTCCCAGCAGGAAGCCCAAACGGTGCAACCATAGTAATATTTATTTTCTTCGAACTATTCACAGGAATATTAAAATTAGAGTCGTTGAATGTCACATTAAAATTATCACACAAATCCCCCGTATAACAATTCAAATTCATAGACGATAACAAAGTATTTCCCGTATTACCCAATTCAAGAAGACTTGAATTAGATGCCCCAGAATTAACGACAGAAGAAATCGTATTTGGATTATGGCTAAAAGACTTGTTCTCCGCAACATTAATTGTAAAAATAAGCGTCTTCTCGGAATAAATCCCATTCGGATTCTTCCATTTTAAACTCGCACTAACATTATAACTTCCCGCAGGTGTCAGAGCAGAAACATTCATCCTAATAACTTTGCTCTCAACCGTGCCAGACGACAAATCAGCAAAAGTATAACTATTAATAACAATCGAGGGATCTTTCACAAAACTCAAAGTAGGAGCGTACGCCGTTACTAATCCGCTATTGTTTATGGTATAATTTACATAAGCAACTCCCTCATGAGTCAAATCCACATTTGAAATACTCGCAGATGATGAATTTTGAACAAACCCAACAGAAGTAGAACCGTAAGAAGTAAAATTATAAACCCCAGAAGAAGAAACCTTCCCAGTATTATCTTTCACACTTGCCACAACATGATAAACATCTGCCGTAAGAGGAATATAGTTAGAGCTATAATTCAAAACAATATAATTAGCACCGCTCAAATTATATTGACCATAAACAGCACTCAAATCCCCAGCAGGAATCTGTGTCTGTCCCCCGCTCCACGAAATATTAAACACGGCACCAGACTTATTTAGAGCGACATCATCCGTAGCCCTAAACTTCAGAGTAAAATTCTTGTTCTGCTCGGCAATGTTTGTCTCATTCCCATCCAGAAAAAACCAAACACCAGTGACCTTTGGGGGTTGCTCTTTGATAGACCAAGAATCCTCGACAGAAACCCCAAGAGGAACGCCACTATTATTCGAAACCCCGATGATTATCCCCACATCGTTTAGTTCCGCATTCCAACCATTCTGCTTAACAACAAACGTAGCATTCTTCCCCTTCGTAACATTCACCGTAGTAGGATTGCTCCCATCAGGATTATTCTCGCTAAACAGCCCTGGATATAATGTAAAATCATCAGCACCAGAATGAGCATAACTAACAGCCATCGTCAAATTAACATTGCCAACATTCACAATAGTCCAATTTCCAACCTGCCCAATCTGATTTAAAGAAAAGGAATGATTATTGGTAAAATTCGTTTCCGGAACCAAATACCACGAAGAATTAATAGGGACAATCACCGTCAGATTCAAAATCTTCCACCCAGCATCATCGGAGCTAACATTAATAACCCCCGTATAATTTCCAGGAGAAGTTTGGACAGGAACAGATATTCCAACGCTCACATTAGACTCTTGCCCTTGTGGAATTATAGATACAAAAGAAGGATTAATTGCAACCCAATTTGAAGGAATAGCAAAACTACTTGGTGTTATATTCTGACTTATCAGGCTCAAATTAACATTAGTAACCGTATCTGAACCAACCGATTGAACCTGAAAATCAAATCCAGAAGAGCGATCATGCTGAATCGTTTTTGAAACAGAATAGTTAGAAAGCTGCATTGTGGCATTTCCAATAATATTAACATACATCCCACTATACTGAATATAACCCGCTCCGCCGACGACAGAACCATCATTATCTGTCCAATTAGCTCTCCATGTAATATAATATGAACCGGGGACTGCATTATCTTGCACAGTTATCAACATTCTCACACTGCAATTTTCGCCAGAAGCCAAATAGCCACAAGAACTTATCTCGCTCACATTCTTAATCGCACTCCCAAAAGATGGAGCCCAAGCCGAAATATCCCGCATAGGTGCACCCCCAACATTATCAACTGAAACATTCCAATAAAACTGATATTCATTTCCGTAGCTATAATCACCAATAGTTTTATTAGCAGAATACAATGTCCCGCTAGTCGTCTTCGCTTCCAGAGAATCCTCAAAGCTCGCAGATGAATTACGGTAATATCCACTCTCGTTAGATCCAGAAATATTTATCGTATAATTCCCGTGCTCCAAATCATTCGGAACAGCCCACGAAGCGACACAATGACTAACACCAACACACTGCTGACTCCACGACCCAGTCGAATTAGAAATCGTAACCCTAATAGTCCCATTAATCAAAGTGTTTATATCCGTCCTAGTAAAATTAGCATAAACAGAATAATTGGAAACACTCCCAGAATAGTTTTTCACAACCCTATATGGCGTCGAAGTTTTAGCCCAAACCGCAACATTCGTGGTATTTGAACCGACAATTCCCGACGATGGGTTTTGCAAAACCGAAATCTCCAATGGCAATACTCCCAAGCTATTTGTAGGAATAGTTATATTGTAATTGTAACCACCAGTCGAATTTGTCGAAGCATTCAAATAAGAAATATTCACATTCTGGACAATCGGAGTCGAAGAAGAATTCCCAGCTACAAACCAAGTCCTATACTGAACATAACTCTTGGAAAAAGATGTTATATCATTACTAAAGGAACTCGTCCAATTCTGGCTCCAGGCATCCCAAGAAGTTCCATTATCACTTTCTCTAAGTTGCATTTTCACCGTCCCCCCATTCAAGACCTCGTCCCAACTCAGAGTGGTATAAGTCACATTAGGCAAAAAAATTGCTCCCGAAAGATACTGCCCCAATGAAGAATATCCATAACTCGTCTGATTAATTTCTATCGCAGAAACTGGATTATCGCCCGCAGTTTTATCAGAACCAAACCGGACATAGAAAACATTTTTACCTTGAAGATTAGGAATAAGCCCCCCGACACTAACCCCCGTCAATGTTGTTTCCGCCAATAAATTCCAACTCACGTTATCAAAACTATAATAGATAGTATCATTCCCACCCCCAATCACAGAACCAGCCGTAGACATATAGACAGTCGAATTATAAAACTCCGTCGGAGAAGAAAACCTGTATGTAATATTCCCAACATCCCCGACCATATTATTAATATCAAACAAATGCCCAGAACTCCATCCAACATTATTATAAGATTCCGCATCTGTAGTATATTTTGTCGTCGAAAAATCATCGCTATAACTCACCACGTTATCAGTAGTAGTTAAATTCAACCTCAAATCTCCCACGGTCATATTCACATTCCCATCACTAGTCCCATCACTAAAATTACTGGAAACATCTTTATCCGACGAGACCAGAACATTATTTAATTTAATTGTAAAAAGATTATTAGGAATATCCCAGAAATCTGTTCCATTTGTCCGAGAAACCTGCCCCACGACATTAATAGTGCTAGTGGTATCTGCATCTGGAACCACCCCAATAGTTATCGAAGTATTCTGGACACTGAAACTACTCTGAACAAGACGAACAAAATCAAACCCATTTGTCAAATTCGCATAGTAAGTAACAAGATAATTCCCAATGTTAAGAGTGCTAGAGAAAAGAAACGTACAATTCCAAAAATTAGAAGCCGTGGCATTTACTCCGTCATATACCTGTGTGCCAGTATTATAGACAAGATCAGAAGAAACAAGATTAAAACTTAAGATTAAAAAAAGCCCAACTAACAAGATAGCCATTCTCCCATTTTTTCTCATGCTTTTCTTCATTTTTTCTTACCTACTCTCAACCGCTGCAGCAACGGAAGCCAATCCAATTATATGGAGACGACGTCGGCGCATAATACAAACTCGCAGCAAAGGGCCCATCAGTAGCCCCATAGCCCCAACCGCCCCCACGAAGAACCGATTTACCACCATTACTTCCAGCAGCAAAAAAAACCCCATCATCTCCATAAACAGAACTCGGAGTTGTGCTCCATGCCGTCCCATCCCAATAACACCAACCATTCGAAGTAGAATCACACGGCTTCGTATAACTCACAACTCCACTCGTCCATTCCCAAACATTTCCAGACATATCATAAACACCCTCGGAAGAATTACAACCCGAAGGACCATTAACATTCGTCCCAGTAGGACAAGCATCCCCATTCGAGTAGGAAACACCAGAACAATAAATAGATGAACCAGTAACACAACCATAAGGGGCAACCGCTAAATCCGTCGGTAAATTATAATATTTCCCATGGACATTCGACGCAGCCATCCACTCACTATCATTACATAAATACTTTCCCGCATTAGAACAAGCCACTCCCGCATTAATTTGACTGATAGAGACCCAAGGAATTACGTCTGGCTGAGAAACTGCGGGTAACGCACTACCCGTATTCGCATTCGCCACATCCGCAGAATTCCCCATCGCCGTCGCATTAGCACTCGGCATCGACGCCTCCCATTTGTCGATGCAGTAACCACCCAACTTGTTTATGTAAGCCATCCCGCTCGGACAAATTCCAAGATTAGCATAGCACCCCAAACTCACATTATCCTCAGAACCATTTGGATTAGCAATCTCCGCCCAAACCGAACTCAAACCATATCCAGAGCTACTATTTTCCGAGATAATCCATGGAATACTAACATTCAAATCAACACTATCATTATACCTCACAACATCGCTACCCA
>CAYRXX010000002.1:0-31081 GCA_964428375.1 Candidatus Woesearchaeota archaeon | reverse complement strand
CTTTACAACATAAATAATATGACAACATAGCCCTAAAAGATTGTTTTTATAAAATTATAATTTACGACAAGAGTTTTGACTAATAATTAATAAAATAAATTAAAATATTAGTATTTGAATGAAATATTGTCTATAGGAAACGAAGGGGATGCTATCTATTTATAGAACTGATTAAATAAATAAAATCACAATGTCTTTTGATTACATGAAAGTTTAAATAGGTTTGAGAATTTATGAAAATATGGGGTTCTATCTATAATATAAAATGGCAGTTGAACTTAATGGGATATTTGATATGGCTGTTAATAATAGTTTATTCAAGAACAAGAGTGTTTTGCAGGTTCGTTATACTCCAGAATCAATACCACATCGTGATAAACAAATTAAATCTATAGCTTCTATACTTGCATCTATTTTAAGGGGAGAAAGACCTAGTAATTTGTTTGTTTATGGTAAAACAGGGACAGGTAAGACACTCTCTGTTCAATATGTTCAAAATGAAATATTAAAAAAAGCCAAAGAATTAAAGATTAATATTGATTTTGAATATTTAAATTGTAAATTAAAGAAGGTTGCAGATACTGAATATAGGGTTTTGGCTGCATTAATTCGTCAGCTTGGGGGAGAAATACCATCTACTGGATTACCAACGGATCAGGTTTGGGCTAAATTTATTGAGATAATTGATAATAAAAAACAATTAATTGTATTTGTTTTTGATGAGGTAGATCAAATGATAAAAAAAATGGATGATAATTTTTTATATTCCTTTACTAGGTTGAATCAGGAGCTTAGTAAGGCGCAAATCTCTTTGATTGGTATTTCTAATGAGGTTACTTTTTTGGAGAATATTGACCCTAGGGTTAGATCAAGTTTGGGCGAAGAGGAATTTATTTTTCATCCTTATAATGCTATTCAATTACAAGATATTTTGAACGAAAGATGTAAAGAAGCATTTAAAGAAAATACTGTTGCAAATGGTGTTATCGCAAAATGTGCTGCTTATGCTGCTAGAGAGCATGGAGATGCTAGGCGCGCGCTTGATTTGCTTAGGATTGCTGGAGAACTATCTGAGAGAGATGGTAAAAAAGAGGTTAATGAAGAATATATTGATTTAGCTAATCTAAAAATGGAAAAAGATAAGATTTTAGATATTATAGAAGGGGAACCAAAACAATTTAAATTGATACTGTATTCTATTTTGGAATTAACTAAGGATGTTAATAAAGGGAAATTAAATAATTTTTATACGGGCGATGTTTATAATTTATATCAAAGTATTTGTGATAAAACAAAAACAGATATTCTAACACAGAGAAGAATTTCCGATATTATTGCTGAAATAGATATGTTGGGGATTATTAACGCACGAGTTATTTCAAAAGGTAGACATGGAAGAACTAGAGAAATTAGATTAGTTGTTCCTAGTAATCTATTTGAGAAAATTGATTCTATTTTAGTAGAGTCACTTGGGTTATAAAGATAAATTGTTTGGTTTTAAAATGGAAAAACAAGATATATTAAAGATTTGTGTTAAAAATGGGTTTTTTTTAGATGTAAATATGTTAAAATTTTTTATAAAGTTCGAAAAAAAAGAAATTATTAATATTATTGAGGGTTTGAAAAGTTTTGGTTGTTCAGAAAAAATATTAACAAAAGATGTTTTTGAAAAATATAAAGATAAAATAAGGTTTCCACAAAAATATAATAAAGAAAGTATAAATAATTTGGAGATTTTAAATAACAATAATATTAAATGTAAAAAAGTAGATATTAATTGTTTTATTAATTGTTTTAGAGATAGATTTGAGAAAATTAGGGATATATTAATTAAAAATAACCCTGATAAATTTATTTCAATAAGAAGAATTGGTAATAATAATGGGGTTTTTTGGTTTGTTGGTATGGTTTATAGTAAAAGGATTACAAAAAATAAAAATTTATTGATAGAATTTGAAGATTTAACTGGACGTATCATTGTTTTAATAAATAGAGATAATAAAAAACTGTTTGAACGTGCTAAAAACTTATTATTAGATGACATTGTTGCCTTAAAATGTTCAGGTTCTTCAAAAATATTGTTTGGAATTGATTTTATTTATCCTGGTGCTAATTTAAATGTTGAAAAATACGGAAATAGTGATGAATTTGTTGCTTTTGTTAGTGATTTTCACGTTGGTTCTAATAATTTTTTAGAAAAAGAATTAATGAGGTTTGTTTTTTGGATAAATGGAGAAATTGGGACTAAAGAGCAGCGTAATTTAGCAGGAAAAATAAAATATTTACTTTTGGTTGGTAATAATGTTGATGGAGTTGGGGTTTATCCTAATCAAGAGAAATTATTAGATATAAAAGAATGTATTAATCAGTATGATAAATTAGCAAAAATATTAGGATTAATTAGGAAGGATGTTGAAATTATAATGTGTCCAGGTTTTTATGATGCTGTTTGGATTGGTGAACCACAGCCTATTATTTTAGAAAAATGGAGTGGAGAATTAAATAAATTAAGTAATTTAAGAATGATTCCAAATCCTTCTTTGGTTAAGATTTCTGATTTAAGATTTCTGATTTATTCTGGGGGTAATTTAAATAAATTTATTGATGAAATGCCTATGTTTAGAAAAAAGAAAGAGAATTTTGATATAAATATTATAAAAGAGATTTTAAAGCGAAGGCATCTGGCACCTGTTTATGGTAAAATGGATATTTTGTTAAATAAAAACGAAGATGAGTTGGTTTTGGATATTTTGCCTGATGTTTTTGTTGTTGGAGGGCAGGAATATGCAACGTTTAAAAATTATAATAATATTCTAATGATTTCTACATCGTCTTGGCAGTCCAAATTGGGTTTTAAAAAAGAAGATAAAATAAATGAGAATTTATGCAAGGTTCCTGTTTTAAATTTAAAAACTAAAAATATAAAGATTTTGGATTTTAGTAATAATAAAATTAAGGGAAATAAGCTTTAAATGAAAAAATATTTTAATGATTTAAAAAATTCTGTTGATAAATGTTATTCTGTTTCTATTGAGGCTAGAAAACTTGGTTTTGATCCTGTTGATGTTGTTGAGTCCCCACTTGCTTTGAATATGGCAGAAAGATCTGTTAATTTGATTAAAACAATTTATCCAAAATTGCCAGTTAGTAAGATTGTAGAAAGGATTTTAGAATTAGAGGATAAATTTGGGAAATTGGATGTTAGAGTTAGTTTTGAGATTGCTTTTGAGATTTCAAAGGGGAGTTTTGGTAAATTTAAAAATGAATTAGAGAGAATTGATATTGGAGCTAGAATTGCCTTTGCATATATGACACTTGGCGTTGTTGCCAGTCCAATTGAAGGATATACGGGATTGACTACAAAAAAAACCAAAGAAGGGAAGGATTATTTTGTAGTTGGTTTTAGTGGACCAATTCGTAGTGCTGGAACTACCACCGTTTGTCTTTTTTTAATTTTAATTGATTATTTGCGTGAAAGTTTTGGATATGCCAAATATGATATTACTAAGGAAGAAATTGGAAGATATATTCAAGAAAATAAGGATTTTCACGAACGAGTTGCAAACTTACAATATTTTCCCACCGAAAAAGAAATGGAATTTTTGGCTCGTAATTTATCTGTTCAGATTGATGGGGCTCCCACTGAAAAAATAGAGGTTTCCGATTTTAAAGATTTAGAAAGGGTTTCTACAAATAGAATTCGTGGTGGAGTTTGTTTGGTTTTCTCTGAGGGTTTGGCTCAAAAAATAGGAAAGGCATGGGGTCGTTTGAAGGGATATAATGAAAATTTGAATTATCATGGTTTTAGATGGGTTGATGAATATTTGGCAATACATAAGGAAAAAGAAAAGAGAAATGACAGTATTACTTATATTGAAAACCTGGTTGCTGGACGTCCAGTTTATGGACATCCTGGGAAGAGTGGCGGTTTTCGTTTTAGATATGGGAGAGGTAGAACAAGTGGTTTTAGTGCGGCATCTATTCATCCAGCAACAATGGGGATTACTGGAGGTTTTTTGTCAAATGGAACTCAGTTGAAAATTGAAAAACCCACAAAAGGCTGTATTTTAACGTCATGTGATACTATTGAAGGTCCTATTGTTAAATTAAAAAATGGTTCGGTTAAGAAAATAACAGAATATCAAGAAGCTTTTGATTTGTATGAAAAGGGAGAGGTTGAAGAAATTATTTATTTGGGTGATATTCTGTTTTCTGTTGGAGATATGATTGATAGAAATGTTGATTTAATTAAACCTGGTTATGTTTCTGAGTGGTGGTTGGCTGAGCTTGGAAAAAAGGTTGGAAATGTAGATTTTGAATTGGCGGTTAAACTTAGTAAAGAAATTGGGGTTCCCTTGCATCCAGATTTTATTTTTTATTGGACACAGATTTCTAAAGAAGGATTTTTTAATTTGATAAAATGGTTAAATGGTTCTATTTGGAGGAGCGGGAAACTAATTTTGAATTGGGGTAAAAATACTCGTGACGGTTTTTCTTTAGGAAAGAGGACATTAGAACTTTTGGGAGTAGAGCATGAAGTTTATATGGATAATATAATTATTGGTAAAGATGCTCGAGCATTATTGTTTAATATTGGGAAAAGTGATTTTTATAATGGTGAGGTTTTGAATTTTAAGGTTAAAAACAAAGAAGATGGGGGTATATTAGATATTGTTAATGAACTATGTGATTGTGAAATTAAGGATAAAGCGGGAACTTTTATTGGGGCAAGAATGGGGCGTCCTGAAAAAGCAAAACTTAGAAAACTTGCTGGTAGTCCAAATGTTTTGTTTCCTATTGGTAATTCTGGTGGCAAATTAAAAAATGTTCAAATTGCTTTAGAAAAAGATTTCGTTAAGGCGGTTTTTCCAATGTTTAGATGTGTTTGTGGTAATGAGGGTGTTTTTGAGAAATGCGATGTTTGTGGTAAAAAAAGCAAAAGAATGTTTTTTTGTAGGGATTGCAATAAAGTTATAGATGAAAGATGCCCTATTCATGGTGAGGTGGATAAAAAATGGCTAAGAAAGATTGATTTTAGAAAATGTATTGATTCTTCTGTTAATCGGTTGAGACCTGAGGTTCCTAATGATTTCTCTTCTGTAAAAGGGGTTTTAAATTTAAATAGTGATGGCGGAGTTCCAGAGAATTTAGCTAAAGGAATTTTGCGCTCTAAGTTTGGATTAAGTGTTAATAAGGATGGGACGATTCGTTATGATGCAACAGAAATTCCATTAACGCATTTTAAACCGAAGGAGATTGGGACGGATATTAAGAAACTTAGGGCTCTTGGTTATTTGAAAGATATAAAAGGATTGGATTTGGTTAATGAAAATCAGATTTTGGAACTTTATCCTCATGATGTTGTTTTGCCGAAGTGTTCTGTTTTGGGAGAAAATAGTGCCGATAAAGTTTTTTTGAAGATTGCTGATTTTATTGATGAAGAATTAGAAAGATTTTATAAGATGGATAGATTTTATAATTTTAAAGATTCTTCAAATTTGGTTGGCGTTAATATTGTTTGTATTGCTCCTCATAATTGTGCTGGAGTTATTGGGCGTGTTATTGGTTTTGGAAATATGCAAGGTTTATTGGCAAGTCCGTATATGCACGCTGCTATGAGGCGGGATTGTGATGGGGATGAGGCTTCTGTAATGTTATTAATGGATGTTTTGCTTAATTTTTCTAAAGAATTTTTACCAAGCCATCGTGGCGGAACTCAAGACGCCCCCCTCGTTTTAAATATTAAAATTAGCGCAGGAGAGGTTGATGATCAGATTTTGTTTTTTGAAAGTTGTGGTAATTATCCATTAAGTCTTTATGAATCTGCAGAAATGGGTTTTCATTCTAGTATTATTCGTCCAGATATTGAATTAATTGGAGATAAATTAAAAGCAGGTAGGGATGAATTTGTTGGAAATGGTTTTAGTCATAATACAAGTGATTTTAATTTGGGAAATAATAATGGCATTTACAAGAGTTTACCAACTATGAAAAACAAGGTTGCGGCTCAGATGGCATTAGCAAAAAAACTACGTGGTGTGGATGAGAATGATGTTGCAAGGCTTGTTTTAGAAAGGCATTTTATTCGGGATATTCGAGGTAATTTAAGAAAATTTATGAAACAAGAGTTTAGGTGTTTGGGCTGCGGTGAAAAATTTCGTCGTCCTCCATTGGTTGGGGTTTGTTCCAAGTGTGGTGGTAAATTAATTTTTACAATTAGCGAGGGGAGTGTTAGAAAATATTTAGAACCCGCCTTAGAGTTGTCTCGAGAATATGATATTTCTAATTATACAAGAGAAAGTATGGAATTAATTAAGGATGATATTGAGAGTATTTTTGGAAAAGAGGACGAACAAAAAAAATTGGATTGAATTATAAAGTAGTATCTAAATTTTTTTAAACTATTGTTTCCCTTTTTATTGTATGGGATTTACTCATTTGCACCTACATACAGAATATTCTCTTTTGGATGGGGCGACTAAGATTTCTGAATTATTTGAACATATAAAAAGTCTGGGGCAAGATAGTGTTGCTATAACCGAACACGGGAACATGGGGGCGATGATTAAAAAATATCAATTAGCGAAGAAGGCGGGTGTGAAGTTGATTTTTGGGTTTGAGCCGTATGTAACAGAAGACAGGAAAAGTAGAGACAGAAAAAATAGAAATTTTCATCTTATTTTATTGGCGAAAAATCTTCAGGGTTATAAAAATTTAATAAAACTGGTTTCAATTGCTAACGACGAGGGTTTTTATTATCGTCCAAGAATAGACAAAGAAATATTGAGAAAATATTCCGACGGGTTGATTTGTATGAGTGCGTGTATTGCTAATGATGTTGCTCAGGCTGTTATTGGCGACGACGAAACCAAGGCAAAAAAATTGATTGAAGAATATATTGATATTTTTGGAAAGGAGAATTTTTATTTAGAGGTTCAAAACCACGGTATTAAAGAAGAGGAAAAGGTTGTTGCTTTTTACCAGAAGGTTGCACCTGAGTATGGTTTGAAAATTGTGGCGACGACGGATTCTCATTTTTTGAAAAAAAACGATGCTTATGCGCATGAAGTAATGTTGGCAATTCAGACGAATGGAGACATGAATAAGGAGGATAGATTTAAATTTAGCGGTTCGGGTTATTGGGTTAAAAACGAAAAGGAAATGAAAGAAGCGTTTCCAAATAATCCTGAATATATTGATATTAGTTGCGAAGTTGCGAAGAGGTGTGATGTTGAACTGGAAATGGGGGAGCCAATTTTTCCGATTTTTGAATCTCCTGACGGGATGAGTCACAAAGAGCATTTGTATAATTTATGCAAGGAGGGTGTTGATAGAATATATGGCGGGAAGGAAAATTATGCCGAGGCTATTGAAAGGATGGAGTTTGAGTTGTCGGTTATTGGGAAAATGGGATTTGAAACTTATTTTTTAATCGTCGCTGATTTTATTAAAGACGCAAAAAAACACTGTCAAGTTGGTCCTGGGCGAGGAAGTGGTGCTGGTTCAATTGTTGCCTATTCTTTGGGGATTACTCAGCTTGACCCATTAGAGCTTGGGTTGTTGTTTGAGAGATTTTTGAATCCCGATAGAATTTCCTTGCCTGATTTTGATGTTGATTTTGGGGATAAAGATATTGTTTTAGATTATGTTAGAAAGAAATATGGGGCGGATAAAATTGCTATGATTGGAACTTTTGGGACGATGTCGGCAAAGTCGGTTTTGAAAGACGTTATGAGAGTTTTTAGGATTCCGTTTAATGAGGCAAATGCAATTACAAAATTAGTAAATGAAAAAACTATTCAAAAAAGTTTGGATGCTGAAAAAGACGGTCGGCTTATTCCTGATGCTGAGCAGTTGCGTGGTTTTCGTGATAAATACAAAAAGATTTTTGAAGTTGCTCAGAGGCTTGAGGGGTGTGTTCGACATAAAGGGGTTCATGCGTGTGGGGTTGTTTGGGGAAAAGAGGGAATTAATGAATATATTCCAACTTATGCAAAGGGTGGCGACGTGATTACGCAGGTGGAAGGTCCCGATGTTGAGAGTTATGGTTTGGTGAAGTTCGATTTTTTGGGTTTGGAAACTTTGAATGTTATTAAAAAAGTTTTAGATGTGATTGGAAAAGATGGGAGATGGTTGGAGAATATTCCTCTCGATGATGATAGTGTTTATGAAATGTTGAGAAAACAAAAAAGTATCGGGGTTTTTCAAGTTGAAAGCGAAGGGATGCGAAAGACTTTGGGTTTAATTCAACCGACTTGTTTTGATGATATTATTGCTATTGTTGCACTTTATCGTCCTGGTCCTATGCAATATTTGGAGGTTTATGCTAATAGAAAATATGGTCGAGAGGTTGCTACGTATCCTCACGAGAAGGCGGAAAGGATTCTTGCACCGACTTATGGGATTATGGTATATCAGGAGCAGGTGATGCAGTTATCCCGAGCGTTGGCTGGTTTTAGTGCGGGGGATTCTGATGTTTTAAGAAAGGCGATTGGAAAAAAGAAAATTGACTTGATGAATAAAATGGAGAAGCAGTTTAAAGAAGGGTGTGTTAAGTTTTCAAAAATGAGAAAGGACGCAATAAACCAGCTTTGGGATGATATTGTGAAGTTTGCCTCCTATAGTTTTAATAAAAGTCATGCGGCGGCTTATGCCCTGATTTCATATCGGACGGCTTATTTAAAAAGATACTATCCTGTTGAATTTTATGCTGCCACGATTTCTTCATCTGTGAGAAACCCTGAAAAATTGGCGTTTTATTTGGAGTCAGCAAGACAAGAAGGGATTAAAATTTTGCATCCAGATATTAATAAGTCTCAGGAGGATTTTAGCGTTGAGGAAATTGATGATGAGAAGGTTATTCGGGTTGGGCTGAATGGAATTAAAAATGTTGGAGCGGAAGCGTTGGCGAAAATTATAGAGAATAGACCATATAAAAATTATCAGGATTTTATCAATAAGGTGGATTTGTCGAAGGTGAATAAAAGGGTTTGTCATAATTTGATTGCGGTTGGTTGTTTTGATGAGTTGGGGATTAATAGAGCAAGTCTTCTTTCTGTTTATGATAGAATTGGAAAAAGTAAAAATTCCTTTGAAAAACAATTGACGCTTTTTGGAGGGGTTGCCGATGTAGTTGAATATCCAAGTTTGCCCCCGTTGAGCTTGAGAGAAAGGTTGTCTTTGGAAGAAGAACTTCTTGGGGTTTGTGTTTCTGGTCATCCAACAGATGCGTGGGCCGAGTCTAAAGAGGGAGAATTTGTTCCTTTTAATAAACTAACTGATGATTCAGATGTTGAGGTTTTTGGATTAGTTAAAAGATTTACTAAAATTATAACAAAAAAGGGAGACGATATGGCGTTTATGGATTTGACTTCCAGGAGCGGAGATTTGAAGGTTACAGTTTTTCCTAGGGATTTTATGGAATGTGTTGGTGAAAACGAGGTTCATGTTGGGGACGGTGTTCGTGTTGCTGGGAAATTTAAAGAGAGTCAGGAATTTGGAGATGCACTTATTGCTAAATCTGTTTTGGTTTGTGAGGCTATAAATTAGAACGGGAGATAAAACAAAATTGTTGGGACAAGAATTGCACCCATTAAAAAACTTCGTTTGGTCCCAAATTCGATACAAGTTATTCCTAGGGCTGTCGATATTATAAAAACAAAAAAACCAATTAGACCAGTGAAGATTGTAATTATGATTGAAAGAAATATTAATGTTGTTATTGATATTTTTGTGTAGGGAATTTTATGAATGTTCTTTGCTGCTATTTTTGAGAGTTGAAGCGTAATTGGAATTGCTATAAGAGAGGATATTATTATGGTTAAGATAGTTGTTGATAAATTAATGGTGGCTATTCTTGTTATTTGGGATATGGCATAAGCGGCACCACTTCTTGATTTTTTAAAAAGTATTAATGTTAGGAAAGAAACAGCCATGACTGTTGTGTTTATTGAGCCGAGAAGAATCAGGAATTGTTCTCGTGTTGTTTTGCCTGAAAATTCAGATGCTATTATTGCTGCCTGACTTGAACCTATTCCTGGGAGAAGAGAACAAATGGGTGAAACAATTATGGATGATATAGTTGGTTTTATTATTTGTTTTTTTTGAATGAAGAGTTTTTTTATTTCTTGTTTTGGAAGTATTGTTTTTGTTTTTATTGAGTATGTTATTGTTGATGCTCCGAAGAGTCCTGCGAAAAGAGGAATGAGTGGTTGGTTTATGTTGAGATTTAGTGAGGCTATTCCCAGAAATCCCGAAAGTATAAAAATTGTTGTAGCTTTTATTTTGTTGTGTTTGTCATTGTATATTAAGAGGATGGCTGTCCAGATTAGTATAAAACCCATCATTTTTTGTATGGTTGGAAAAATCTTTGGTATAATAAAAATAAAGAGTGGGATGATTATTATGAGAGATGATGTGGCAATTGTTGATCCGATAAGCGTTAATTGTAGTGCCCTGTGTCCTTCTCCTCGAAGAAGCAGTTCGTGTCCAGGTAATGTTGAGAGGGCGGTGTCTTCCGATGGGGCACCGAGAAAGATTGAGGGTATAAAATCTACGAAAGTGTGTGTGATTGCCATAGAAATTATAAAAACAACAAAAAGGTTTGGTGGTATTTTGCTTGTGATTGCAAAGGGAATGATTATTACAGCTACTAAGTCGATGTGAATACCTGGGATTAACCCAGTAAAAATACCAGCCGCTGTCCCGAGCAAGATAATAAAGAATAGAGAAATCATTTTATGTTGCAATGGAGAGACGTTCTATTATTATTTGTTTTTGGTTTTTGTATGTTTCTTTATTGCCCCTAAATTTTAGATTGTCGTGGGTTTTTAATTCGAGAGAGGGCTGTCCAAATATTATGAGGCTTGTTGTGCTGTTTTTTAATTGTATCGTAATTCTATTTTCTTTTTTTGTTATTTTCCTTATTGTTCCAATTCGGGTTGTTTTTGTTTGAGCAAGAAGCATCAGAAAAAGTATTCCAAAGAGGGTTATTGTTATGGCTATTTCCTTTGTGGAAATTTTCATTTTGTTTGGAATTCTATAATGTCCTTATCTTTTAAGACATGGTTTAGTCCTATTATTTGTCCTCCGAATTTTGAAGATGGTCCCCATATTTTTGCTCGTCGAATATTTTTAGACATTCCTTTTAGGATTTTTTCTACAGCGTCTTTAAATGTGGAATTTTCCTTTAAAATCATGGGTTCTTTGCTTGTTTCTTTTTTTGGTTCTTTTGTATATATTCTAATAATTGGGAAGGTTTTGAATATCATCTTTTTTAGGTTTTTTATTTGAATTTTTGTTGGGCTACTTGAGAAAAAAACATAATCAAATTTTTTGTATTTTGATTTTAGCCTTGCCTCTGTTTTTCTTTTTTCATTTGTCGTTAGAAGGTCTTCTTTATTATATATTAAAATTATTTTAGCCTTTGTTCTGTATAAAAATTTTTCAGACTGGTCTATCTGGTTTAATTTATCTATTACAAAAAGAAGAGTATCTGTTGAATTGGTTATGGATTTATCGTGGTTTGGAAATGATTGTTGGTCTATAAGTTGGACTTGAGATGTTCCGTGATAAAATGTTCCTAATTTTGGTTTTTGTGTTGTGAAGGGGTGTGGGGTTGTTTTTTGTTTTTGGGACGTTAGTGTTTGAAAAATTGTAGATTTTCCCGTGTTTGGAAACCCAACTAAGACAGATTGCATGTCCCCTTTTTTTATTCCAAATTGATTTCCCTTCCCTGATTTTTTTTGTTTTACCATAGAAAGTTTTAGTTTTTTGTATCTTGTTGTTAGGTTTTTTCGCATATTTTCAGAAGATTTATGCTTTGGAACTTCTTTCATCATAATTTCTAAGCATGCTATTTTTTCTTCATTTGTTGTTGCTTCTAAAAATTCTTGTTCTGCTTTTTTGTAAAAGGGGGATTGGTTTGTTGATGCCATAAGATTTTTAATAGTCGGATGTTTAAGAAAGTTATGGAAAAGAGGGTATTTTTGGTATTTGTCTTTGTCTTGTGTCTGGGGGGTGTTGTTGCTTCGGGGAGTTGGGGTGATTTTAATAATGGAAAAGTAGGGGTTAAAAGCAATAATACTTCCGTTGCTGGTGTTCAGAATATCACGCAGGCAGTTAAAAGCAATACGGTTGTTGCTGATGGGAATAGTGGAATATGGACGCTTAATTTTTATATTGCGGTTGGGCTTGGTTTTTTGATTTTAATTATTATTGGTGTTTTCTTTTGGTTTTGGTTTCGTGGTCCCAAAGATAAGTGGGAGTGAGTTAGGAAGATTGTTAAATCGGGTTTTCTATCTGTTTTTATGAAGTTGGCAATTTTGTATAGCGGGGGAAAGGATTCCAGTTTGGCGACTTGGGTTGCGAAAAAAAATGGTTATGAGATAAGCTGTTTGGTTTCTGTGGTTTCTAAAAATAAAGAGAGTTTTATGTTTCATACTCCGTCGATAAAAAGGGTTGAGGAGCAGGCGAAGGCGATGGGAATTCCGTTGATTTTAGTTGAGAGCGAAGGCAAAAGAGAAGATGAGCTGGAAGATTTGAAATCTGGGATTTTGAGAGCTAAAAATGAGTTTGGTGTTGAGGGGGTTGTGACGGGAGCGGTTGAATCGGTTTATCAGGCGTCTCGGGTTCAGAAGATTTGTAATGGGCTGGGAATTGAATGCTTTAATCCTCTTTGGCAGAAGGGGCAGGTGGAGATATTGAAGGATTTGGTTGCTGAGAATTTCGATGTGATTGTCGTCGGTGTTTTTGCGTATCCACTTGATAAAAGGTTTTTAGGTAGAAAAATTGATGAGAGGTTTATTTCGGAAATGATTGAGTTACAGAACAAATTTAAAATTAGTCCTGCGGGGGAAGGTGGGGAGTTTGAGAGTTTTGTGTTGGGTTGTCCTTTATTTAATAGAAAATTAGTTGTTGATAGTTATGAGGATTTTGGAGAGGGGAATAGTTGGCGACGGGAGGTTATGTTGAAATGATATTGATTGTTAATGTTTGTAAGGAAAAGTTGCATTATTTCGAATTTGTGAAATCGATTGAGGATATTTTGTCGTCGGAGGGGGAGAGTTTTTTGACGAGACATTATAAGGAGTTGGGAAACGAGGATGTGGAGGGGGCGGATAAGGTTATTATTTGTGGGACGTCGTTGATGGATGATGAGTTTTTGGAAAATATTGAGAGTTTTTCTTGGGTTAAAAATTTAAAGAAGCCGTTGCTGGGAATTTGTGCTGGGATGCAGATTCTTGGTTTGGTTTATGGTGGGGAGATGAAAAAGAAGTTGGAGATTGGTTTTTTTAGAGAGATTTTTATTAGGGGTTTTTTGGGGTTGAGTGGTGAGTGTGAGGTTTATCATTTGCATAATAATTATGTTGAGTTTTCTGGGGATTTTGAGGTTTATTCCGACGGTGAGATTCCACAGGCGGTTAAACATAAAACCAAAGATGTTTATGGGGTTTTGTTTCATCCAGAGGTTAGGAATAAGGACTTGGTTAGGAGGTTTGTTGGGCTATGAAGGCTGTTGAAAAAATTAAGCAAAAACGAGAGTTTTCAGAATTGCCGATTTCTATTATTAAAAGGGCTTCTGAAGTGTCCGAGGGCGATGTTAAAAAATCGAGAGCGTTGCTTAGAAAATATTTTGGTGTATTTTTGACGAATAGAATTTTGAAGAGTAAGTGTTCTGCTCGTGAGATATTATCTGTTCATATATCGTCGAGAAAAAGAAATTATGAGGAATTTTATGAGAAGATTTTTGAGGGGGTTGGTGATGTTGGTTCGGTAATTGATTTGGGTTGCGGGGTTAATGGTTTTTCGTATGAGTTTTTGTCGGAGGTTGTGGGTGATGTTGATTATATCGGTGTTGAGGCTGTTGGGCAGTTGGTTGAGCAGATGAATAATTATTTTAATTCCGTGGGTTTTCCGGCTACGGCGGTTAGTATGGATTTGTTTGATATTGGTGGTGTTTTGAGGATATTGAAAAAAAAGAAAAAGAAAAGGGTTGTGTTTTTGTTTCAGGTTGTGGATGCGTTGGAAAATTTGGAGCGTGATTTTTCTAAGGTTTTTATTTCCGAGATTTTTAAGGAATGTGAGATGGTTGTTTTGAGTTTGCCGACGGTGAGTCTTGGCGGGCGTAAGAAGTTTGCGGTTCAAAGAAAGTGGCTTATGGATTTTTTGAGGGAAGAGTTTGTTGTTGAGAAGGATTTTGTGATGAATGGGGAAAGGGTTTTGGTTGTTGCGAAAAGATTATAAGCTGAGTTGGGTTTAATTAATTATGATATATGTTGTTGGTCACAAAAGTCCGGATAGCGACTCGGTTTGTTCTGCGATTGCTGTTGCGGATTTGAAGAGGCAACTTGGTGAAGAATGTGAGGCGAGAGTTGCTGGAGAAATTAATAATGAAACTGGATTTATTTTGAAAAAGTTTGGAGTTGATGTTCCGCCTATTTTAAAGAATGCGAAAGGTAAGAAAATTATACTTGTGGATCATAGCGATTTATCACAAGCCGTTGATGGAATGAGTGAAGCTATGGTTGTGGGTCTTGTTGATCACCATAAGCTTGGGGATGTTTCAACCTCTGTTCCTGTTGAGGCACTAATTCGTCCGCTTGGGTGTAATTGTACTATAGTTAAGGGGTTGTTTGATTATTATGATAAGAAGATTTCCAAAGAGATTGCTGGTCTTGTTCTTGGTGCTATTTTGAGTGATACTGTTATTTTTAGATCTCCTACTACTACTGACGAAGATAGGGTTGTTGCGAAGGAGTTGGCTGTTATTGCTGGGGTTGATGATTTGGAGAAGTTTGGTATGGAAATGTTTAGAGTAAAGTCTGCCGTTGATGGTGTTTCTGCTAAGGATTTGGTTGTTAGGGATTATAAGGATTTTGATATTTCCGGAAATAAGATTGGAGTTGGGCAGTTGGAGTTGGTTGAGTTGGGTATGGTTTCCAAAATTAAAAACGATCTGGTTTCGGAAATGAAGAAGCTAAAGGACAATGAAAGAGTTGCGGTGTTTTTGATGTTGACGGATATTATGAAGAAGGGGAGTGAGTTGTTGTGTGTTTCTAGTGAGGATGGATTGAGGGAAAAGATTTTTGGGGAGAATAAAGATGGATGGTATGATGGGATGATGAGTAGGAAGAAGCAGATTGTTCCTAAGCTTGAAGGGTATTTTACGAAAAATATTTAAACTAGTTTCGTTGTTATTTTAAATGAATTCTGATAATGTATCATCAGAGAATGATGACTCCTCTCGTTTTCGCAGAATAGTTTTGGATAATGGGCTGACTATTTTGTTTGAAAAAAGAGATGTTGATGTTACCAGTGTAATGCTTGGAGTTAAATATGGCTCTGGTTATGACTCGATTAAGGAGAAGGGTTTGGCGCATTTTATTGAGCATATGTGTTTTAAGGGAACGAGCAAGAGAATTGCAAAAGAAATTTCTGGTGATATTGAGAAGGTTGGCGGAGAGTTGAATGCATTTACTCATGAAGAGGCGACTGTTTATTATGCAAAGTTACCGTCGGGGAAAGCGGAAATTGCTATGGATGTTATTTTTGATATTTTTTTTAATCCAGAATTTCCAGAGGATGAGATAAAAAAAGAGGCGAGTGTGATTTGCGAGGAGATTAAGATGTATAATGATAATCCTACGAGGCATGGTTTTGATGTGATTAAGGAAAACTTGTATGAAGAGCCATTTGGTTATTCTGGAACTGGGCGTGTTGAGACTGTTTTGTCTATGACTCGTGAGGACTTGAAGAAAAGACACGATATGGTATATGTTCCGAAAAATTCCGTTCTTTGCGTGGTTGGGAATAATGATTTTGATAATATTGTGGCTCTTGCGGAGAAATTTAGTCCTAATGTTTCTGGTGATAAAACACTTTCGATGAATGTTCCAAAAATTGTAAAAAGAAATCATAGGACAGTGGAGGAAAGAGAAGGAATAGAGCAGGTTCAGGTATTTTTAGGTTTTCATTTTCCTTTTGTTGATGAGCGTAGTCGTTATTCGGCTGATGTCTTTTCTGCTATTCTTGGACAGGGAATGAGTTCGAAACTTTTTGAGGAGGTTCGAGAAAAGCGAGGTTTGGCCTATAGTGTTAAGAGTGTTTTGGACGTTGGTAGGGATTATGGTTATATGGTGATTTGGGCTGGGACCAATCCTGAAAATATAAATAAAGTTAAGCGGGTTTGTTTGGAGGAGTTTGCAAAAATGGGGAGTATTAGCGAGGCTGAATTGGAAGCGGCAAAAATTCAGGTTGTAGGAAATTGGAAGGTTGATTCGGAGGATTCTGGTGGGACTAGTGTTGATTTATTCATGGAAGAGATTCGTGGGAATGTTTTTGATTATTATAAGTATGAAAAGAAAATTAATTCTGTAAAATTAGAGGATATTGAGAGGTTGGCGGAGATTGTTGAGTATTCGAGTTTCAGTCTTGAGCCAAAATAGTTCTATGTTTTGGTTGCTTGTGGGGGTGCATTGCTAAATTTTTTACGCTGTGAAATTTATTAAAATCTAAGGTTGGTTGGGGTTATTAGTATAATATCTGTTGTATTATACTAATAATTATAAATCAGTATGATATTGTTTATTAATGGAAAAAGAATTGTCTATCTATAAATTGTCAGAAAAGGAAGGGTCCCAGATAATAAGCGATATTAATAATTTGCAAAGGTCGGGAGAAGTAAGAAGATATGGGAAAAAGTTAAGTAATATTATTAATTCTTATGACCCGGTAAGTGCAGAAAATAAAAACGTGTTTCAGTCCGCCCGAACTGTCGCTCTTGGTGTTAATGGTTATTTTGTAAAAACTTCTCAAGTCAGTGAAGGGTGTAGCGAAGAGAATTCTGTTTCTGATATTCTTAGACAGTTTGTTGGCATATCTCATTTAGATAATCCACTTAGAATTGCACATGTCTAATGGATGTATGGCAGAAAAAAATGGGGTTAAATTCCTTCTTGGAATAGCAATAGAGGTAGGGTATAAGTGCCTAAGTGTAGTGGAGAATGTTCGGTGTTTATCTTTGTTGGATAATGCCGAAAAAAGACTTGAAGATTTGCTCGTTCATAATCTTTCAAAGTGATTAACTTCATGATTATAAAGTTGGTTAGTGTAAATTTATAGTCATGAACTTGAGATTGGGTTAAAAGATTATCACTGACGAAATGTGTCTAAGGATGTTTTTGGTGGTCTAGTTTATCGCGAGGATGGGATTTATTGTCTGTTGAAATTTAAGGGGGACTATAGTGACGGTGGGATTATAGGAGTGGCGAAAAGAGTTGTTGGGGATTTTTATAAACCGAATGTGTAGTTTCAAATATCCCGCATGACTTTATTTTTTATGGTATTTTCTAATGATTGAATAAGGTGGGGTTGAAGGACTTAATAAAATCTAAATTATCACTGAACTTATCTAAAGATTGTCGTCGAAATTGAGGAGAGTTTATATATAATACAAAAATCCGAAAAAGGACAAATTGGCAATGATGCTACATGTCTACTTTTTCAGGTTGTCTGTTGTTTGGTAATTAATAGAACATTTTTGCCAAGGTCTTTTCAAGGATATCTCATCGAGATGGTTGATAGTTTTATAATAGTTTTGTAAAGTTCTTGGAGATATTTACAAAGAGTTTATAAACTTAGAAGGACTAGCGAGAGTATGTTTATTCATAGAGAGTTAGTTGGGAAAATACAAAAGGCAATAAGGAGAAAAGAAATTATTGCAATAGTTGGTGCGAGACAGGTTGGTAAAACTACAATTATGAAATATTTTTATGAGAACTTAAAAACCAACAAGTCCGATTTTATCAGTTTTGATGATTTGGATGTTTTAAATTTGTTTGACGACAATATAAAACTTTTTATAGAGAAATACGTCGTCGGGAAAGAGTTTTTATTTATAGATGAAATCCAATATTCAAAAAATAGCGGGAAATTTTTAAAAATGATTTATGACAAATATAAGATTAAAATCTTCATTTCTGGTTCTTCAAAATCCGAAGTCGCAATTCATTCTTTGCAATATCTCGTCGGTAGGGTTTTTATTTTTGAATGTTATCCGTTTAGTTTCAGAGAATTTCTAAGTTTTGTATCTAAAGATAATCTGTTTTTATTATCAAAAAAACGGAAACAAGATGATTTTAAAATCATAAGAAAGGTGGTTCTTGAATATTTAAAATTCGGCGGTTATCCCGAGGTGGTCTTGGAAAGAGATTTAGAAATGAAAAAAGAAATATTAAGAAATATTAAAAATACTTATCTGCTAAAAGAAATCCGTGATGTTTTGAATTATCGAGATTTGAGCGAATTTGAGAATGTGTTGAAAAAGCTCGCTCTGAAAGATGGGAAACTTTTAAACAAAAGTTCCGTCGCTGTCGATTTGGGAATTCACAATAACAAAATCCGTGAGATTATTAATGTTTTGGAGAAAACAACTATTCTAAATATGGTTGCACCTTATTTGTCTAATAAGTCTAAAGAATTAATTAAGTCTCCAAAATCTTATTTGTTTGATTTGGGTTTTAAGAATTCTATTATAAATAATTTTAATGGACTCAATTTAAGGCAGGACAAAGGTGAGATATATGAAAATTTTATTTTAAATTCCTTTGTTAAGGCAGGTCTAAAAGTTAATTTTTGGAATTATAAAAATCTGCACGAAATGGATTTTGTTGTTGAGGGTGAACGAGGGGTGTTCGGGTTTGAAATAAAATCAAAACTCAGCGATGACAAAGTTACTGTATCTATGAAAAAGTTTATTGATTCTAATAAGGTGAAACGAATTTATGTTTTTTGTGAGAATATAGACACGACGAGAAAATACAAAAAATGTGAAGTAGTTTTTACTAATCATTTGAATGTTTTTTGGATTATTGATAATGTCTTGAATTGATTGAATAGGTTGTTTGTGTTTTTGTGGTTAAAAGGGAGTGATTTTTTTGTCTTGGGATTTGGTGTGCGAGTTGGTTCTTGTTGGGTATGAGAAATATAATATAGCAAGATAGCAGGGGTTTATATGATTGTTGGTTTTTTATTTAGTATTTTTTACTGTAATTATTTTTATATATTCGTCCTTCTATGGTTTTTTATGGATAGGGAATTGGCGTCAAGGATTTTAGAATCTGGTGCTCGTGTTTATTCCTCTGGAATGATGCCTCGTTTTTCTCGTTGGGCAGAGGATTTTGTTTCGGAAAAATATAGTGGTTTGGTGAATTTTTATGTGTCTGAGATTGGTTCTATAAACTCTAAAGGGGCACATTCTCGTAGGTTTTGGATTAATAAGGAAGAGCAAGAAGAGATACTTCATAAGTACTTTAAGACTTTAGAAGAGACGTAAATTGTTTTAGTTGGGTTTTGTCGAGTATTGTTTTTAGTTTGTTTTCATTGAGGTTGAATATTTTGTCTAGAGTTTCAAATTTTTTAAGTAATATCTTGGCTGTTTTTGGGCCGATTCCTGGGAAACCCTCAATGATAAATTGTTTTTGTTCTTCTTTTGTTTTTGCTGTTTTGGTTTGTCGTAATGAGTTTTCAGTTTTCTTTCTTTCATACCTCTTTGCGGTTAATATAAGAAAGGTTGCCGTGTCTTTTTCGTTTTCTGTATAAATGATGGGAATGTCGAAATCGTTTGTTATAGAAAGGAGCATTCCCCTTATGGCATTTGCATGAATGTTGAAGTCGTTGTAGTTGTAATAAAAACCTTCGAGTATTAAAAAATGATTTGGGTATTTTTTCATTTCTTTTAGTTGTTCAATTAATCGTTTATCTATGATGGATGCTATGAAATCTTGGAATGTTTTTCTTTCAATAATAGTATCGTTGATTAGATAGTCTCCGATTTCTAATAATTCGTGTGATATGTTTGCTTTTTGTTCTATTAGGTTTGCAGAAATTAGAGATTGCGATTCTCGTGTGTCGACGACGATTTCTGTTTTTGGATTGGGGCATTTTAACTCATGTTTGGTTCTTTTTTTAGTAAATATATTTTCTATTTGTTTTATCATAGTAGCATCTGTTCCTCTTTTTTGGAGGGGTTTTCAAAATCGTTTTTAATTTCTTGAATTGCAGAGTGCATTTTTCTCTCTTTGTTTTGTGCAACATAATAAAAGGTTTCGTCCAGAGTTTTTTTCGTTATTAGTATCTTGAGTTTTCCTTTTGAGAGCCTTGCTGTTCTTCCTGCCCTTTGTATTTTTCGTATTGCTGACGGAATTGGCTCATAAAAAATAACCTCATTTACTTCTGGGATATCTAATCCTTCTTCGGCAATTGAGGTTGCTACGAGTATGTTTATTTCTCCTCGTTTGAATTTTTCTACCATCTCTTTTTGTTCTTTTTGTTTGAGCCCAGTGGTTTTTCCTTTTCCGTGGTTTTTTATTGCTTGTCCTACGAAAACATCTGCTTTGATTCTTGGAATTTTATTTAGTCTTTCGGCGATGGTTCTTACTGTTTCTCTGAATTGGGCGAAAATTATTATTTTGGACTTTGGATTGTTTTTGAACTGAGATGACACTATTCCTTCCAGTTTGTCGAGTTTGGGGTGTTCTTGTGTTAGAAGTTGGGTTAGTGAAAAAGCCTTTGCAAATTCTGGTGATGCGGTTAGTTTTTGAACACTTTTTGATTTTTTTTCTGATGCTTGTTTGAAGAGGTCTTTTTGATAAGCGAGAAGCGAAGATATTGTTTGTGTTTCTAAAAGGGTTAGTGCATGGGAAATTTTTAGGGCGGTTGCCGTTGCTGAGATTGCAAGCATTTTGTTTAAATCTTTCTTTTTTCTAATTTCTTGCATAAGTCGGGATTGGGTTTTTAGCAGCATGGTCTTGGATGGATACCCAAAAAGGACTCTGCGGTGTTTTAATTCTGATACTTTTTTGTTGTATATTTTTTCTAGTAATAGTTTTATTTCTAAAAAGGAAGGTGGTAATTCTACTTCTATTTTCTCAAATTCTACTTTTTGCAAATGGGGTTTTACGTCTGGAGAATCTCGTGTTCTGATTTCTATTGCCGAAACTCCGAGGTTTTTACATACCTCTTGAATTGTTTTTTTGTCTCCACCAGGGGATGCTGTTAGCCCTAGAATTCGCGGGTTTTCTGCTTGCATTTTGTATCTTTGTGCGATTGCATTGTAGGCATAATTTTTTAGACAACGATGACATTCATCTATGATAAGTAGAGATACTTCGGAAAGCTTGTATATTTCTTTTCTAATGTCATTTGCAATACATTGTGGTGTTGAGAAAACGAATTCTGCGGTTTTCCAAATTTTTTTTCTTTTTTCCGAGGCTGTTTTCCCCGTGAAGAGCTGTAAGTCCGCCCAGTCCTCTGGGAGATTCTTTTTGAAAGACTCGAAATGTTGCTCAATAAGAGGCTTTGTTGGTGCAAGAATTAGTATTTTTTGAAGTGGATATTTTTTGAACCTATGAATTGCAAGCATTATTGCAATTAATGTTTTCCCTGTTCCTGTTGGTAGGATTGCGATGCAGTCACTTTTTTTACATGTTTCGTAGATTGATGATTGATATTCTCTTGGCGTTAGTTTTAGTTCTGTGCTTGCAATTTTTTTATGATCCTCCGTGCGTTTATGAGGGGGAAAGATATTATTTTTTTTAGAGGGGATTGTTGTTTGTTGTTTGTTGTTTTAAGTTGTTTTTTTGTTTCTTCATATCCTGCTTGAATTATCTTTTTTTTGTTTGCAAGGTTAAAGGAGTTGAATCTTTTCAGATTGGGTTCTATTAGAATCAGTTTCTTTATTTTTGTGGTTTTTATTTTTGTTTGGTTTATTCTGTAATAATCTAATGCACGATTAAGTATTTCAAATTTTGTTTTTATGTTCTTTAGTAGGCTGTTTTTCGGGTTTTTGTAGTGGTAATTTTTTTCCTTGTCGTTTATAACATTTATTGCTATTTTTATATTACTCTTTTGTGCTACTTCTATTGGAAGGTTTGATGCAACACAGCCGTCTATATATGCCTCATTGTTAATTTTTTTCACATTTAAGATTCCCGGGATTGCAATTGATGCGAGGACGGCGTCATATATTTTTAGATTATCCTCTTTTGTGAATACCCTTTCTTCTCCATTTTTTAGTTTTGTGGCTATTATTTTTAATGGTATTTTTGTATCTTGTATTTTTGTATCTTTAAATAAGTTTTTTAGGAGGTGTTTTGCATTGTCATAATCTACCCTGCCTTGGAAATATTTGACTTCAAATAAGTCTTGTGTTTTTGTATTTTGTATTTTTTTTTGTATGTTTTTTGTATTTTCTCCGAGTGCATAAAGTGCTCCGATTATACTTCCCATTGAGGTTCCAATAATTTCTGATGGTTCAAGGTTGTTTTTTTCTAAGAATTTTATCGCTCCTATGTGTGCTAGTCCTAATGACGAGCCTCCCGATAGTATGAGTGAGAATTTTGTTTTTTTTAATTTTCTTATACTGTATCGTTTTGACATTAGATAATTATTCCCCATCCAAAAACGACTGCTATTATTATAAATATTGCTGTCCAGAGGTATCTGTTCGCGTAAAATATTTTTGCTCCGTCTAGGCGCCCGAGTGGGATTATCGACCATGCAATGAAGTATATTGAAAGTTTCGCGAAAAACTCAAAGCCTAAGATATATCCACCAAGTGCAAATATTACGTTTGCTATTATTCCCCATATTGCAATCCATGCGATGTGCCACTCTGTTACTTCGGTAAATCGGTAGAGTCCGTGTCTTTTTGCTACTCGTTCCGCCTTTGCCTTTATATCAAACTCCAATATGCCTAACCAAAAAAAATGTGCCTTTGTAATGAATGTTAAAACAAGGGGCAACCATGCCATAGGAATGGGGGACTTAAAGTGCATATCTTTTCTAAATCCAAATTGGTAAAATTCCCAAAATTTTGTTTTTACTGATGTCTCTAGATTAAATCCAACCATTTTTTTTGCTATAATATTTACGGAAATTATAATTAAGAAGGATAATAAGGCTGGGTAAAATAATTTGGTATTCTCGAGGGAGACTGTTAATGCCAAAATCAGAGTTGCAACGAGGATTACTAAAATTTCTTTTTTGTCTGTGGTTGAATTCTCCATCTTGGAAGATGTCTTGTATTTTTATAAAGTTACCTACGTGTTTGGACATGGGTTTTCTATTATAGAAATGTATTTAAATGAAAATAAGGTTAGTCTTCCATGTTAAAAATTAAAAGAATAAGCGATGTAATCGGTCGTCGTGTTTATACTGATTCGGGGGATTTGTTTGGAGTTGTGGAGGAATTGAATTTGGTTGATAATAAAATCGATGGTTGGAGAATTGTTGTATCAAGAGAGTCTAATATGTCTGAGGTTTTGGGCGGGGCTCGAGGAATAATTGTTCCGCACCAGTTTATTAAGGCGATTGGGGATATTGTTATTATTAACAAGAATGCAGTTCCTGTTCAGAGAGAAGAAGAGGATTTGAATTTTGAAGAAGACGAATTAGTTTAGGAATGTTTAAATAAGTTGGTTTCTGTTTGTTTTTATGATATTCGAGAATGCGTTTTTTACGGAAATGTTATTGCCGTTCCTGTTGGTTTTTGTAGTTGTGTTCGCTATTTTGCAGAAGTCGAAAATTCTAGGAGAAGGTAAGGCTCAGATTGATGCTATTGTTAGTCTTGTTATTGGATTGATTTTGATTGGAGTTCCTGGTCCTCGTGATATTTTGGTTGGAATTATGCCGTGGATGGCAGTTGGCGTCGCTGTGATTTTGGTGTTTTTGATTTTGTATGGTTTTGTAGCGGGAGATTTGAGCGGAAACAATATGCCTCAAAAAATGAAGATTGGATTTGGTATTTTGGCTGGAGTTTTTACTTTGTGGGTCGTTTTGTTTGTTAGTGGTGTGAGTGGAAAGATTTGGGGATTTTTGGGGATGTCTAGTGAAGTTTGGATGAATATTGTTATGATTGTTTTAGTCTTGGCGGCTATGTCCGTCGCTGTTTTCGGTGGGAAGAAGGGTTAATCAGTGGCTACTGGAAAGATATATAAATAAGATTTATCTATAAAGGGGATGGTTACTACAATTACTGGAGTCTTGAATGCTTGGAATAGTATGGGTGTGTTTTCTTATGTTATTCCCTTTCTTTTGATTTTTGCCATTATTTTTGCCATTTTGAAAAAAACAGGAATTCTTGGCGATAATAATGATGGTATTTTGGCTATTATTTCGGTTTCCATTGGTCTTTTGTCCTTGCAGTTTGATTTTGTTAGTAAGTTTTTCTCTGTTATTTTTCCAAGGTTTGGAATTGGATTAAGTTTGTTTTTGGTTTTAATTATTTTGGTGGGGTTTTTTGTTCCAAAGGGTAAGGTGAATGAAAAGAGTTTTGCGTGGATTGGTTGGGTTATTGGGTTGGGGGTTGTTTTTTGGTCTCTTAATTCTTGGAGCGAATGGGCACAATTTAGTTTTGGCGGGTGGTTTACTAATAATTATTGGGCTATAGTTATTCTAATAGTTATAGTTGGGACAATTATTGGAGTTACCCAGGGGGGCAAATAGTATGGTTGTCGCTTCTCTTTCTTCAATTGGTTATTTTGCGCCTATATTTGCGTTTTTATTAGTTTTTATCGTCGTGTATGCTCTTTTTGCAAAAACTAAAGTTTTAGGAGAAAGTCCTGCTGTGATGCTTTTTCTTTCTTTCATATTGTCTAGTTTTTTTATTCTTGAGGCCAACATTGTTAAATTTATTCGTCTCAGTTCCGCTAGTTTTGGAGCATTCGTGATTGGTTTATTCTTTTTAATTGTTATTCTGGCGTTTATTCCGGGTATTGATTTATCCACATTTTTTGGAAAGGGGAATTGGTTCGCATGGATTTTGTTTGTTATCGTTATTTCCTTCTTTATCGTTAGCTCTGCTTATGTCTGGAACTGGGCGTTAAATTGGAGTATGATTCAGGGGTGGGTTGATAGTAGTTGGTTTGGAATGGTTCTGTTATTAATTATCGCTGGAATTGTTTCTTTTGTTTTAACTAAGAAGTAAGGTTTAGGATTATTTGGCTATTTTTTTCATTTCGTTTATATTGTCAATCAAGGGGTTCATTAGTTTTGAGACTGTTCCGTGAAGATTTTCGAGGTCTTGATGTATCATGGTTGAGGATTCTCCAAATTCTCCAATTTTACCGAGTATGGCTTGTTGTAGGTTGTCAATGGAATTTTCAATTCTTTTTAATCTGTCGTCGATATCATCTACTCGGTTTTGTATTTGGGACTTGAACGAGGCAATATCTCCTACTTTTGTTTTGTAGTCTTCTATTTTTTCGGTTGCTACTTGTTCGGCTATCTCAGAGATTGTTTCTGTTTCGTAGCTTTCTTGTTGGGGAGCATATCCTTGTTCTGAATATGCCTGTGGTTGTGGGGTGTAATATTCTTGCTGATCCTGTGGCTGTGTGGTTGTGGGTTCTTGTTGTTGAATTTGTGGTTGGGGAGCTTGAGGTTCTGTGTTTGGCATTAGTGAGGGCTGCATTCCTTGCACCGCTTGTGGTTGTTCCTCTATCTGCTGTGGCTCTTCCGTCGGAGAAACTGCATTTTTTATTTTAGCTTGATTAATTGCATCGTTGATTTCCGTCGGAGAAATTCCTTCGTTCTGTAGTTGTGCCATAATTCCAACGTCTGATGTTCCTGCCTGTTGCATTTGAATTACTTTATCTAAAGTTGCCATATTATTCTTTGGTTATTGAGCTATTTATTTCTTTCTTAATTAGTTCTTCTACGTCTTTTTTTCGCATAAACTCCAAGGGTTGGAAATCTTTTAACATTCTTTCTATCATTGCTAATTCTTCTTTTTTTACAAACCTGTTGAATTCTGAGAGTAATGCCGAGGATGTTTTTTTTAGTCTTTCTATATCTTGTTTTATTTTCACATTATCTTGCTTTAATGCCTTTATTTCGTCTTCAGATTCTTGTCTTGATGAAATTAGATTTTTCCCTAAAAGTAAAACACGTTCTCGTATAAGCTTGTTCCTTTCTTCTGTGTCCTTTAATCTTGTATTGAAATCGGAGAGAAGAAATTTTATTTGGGAGTCTGTGTTCTCTTGCTGTTCCATTTTTATTATTGTTATAGGAAGTTTATATAGTTAGCGAAAGGATATCTTTTAATATCGGCTTGTCTTGGAATTTTTATGATGTTTAAAGATGGTGCGGAATTGCATTCTTACGAGGTTGTTCGGGAGAGTGGTGAGAATGTGATGTATGTGAATTATCTTGGGGATAAGATTGTGCCGTCTATTGCTGACTATGCCGAAGTTATGGGTCGGACGATTGATGTTTTAAGAGAGGAGTCTAATGTTGCTAGGATTGTTTTTGTTCAGCAGCGTAATTATTCTTACGATTTTGTGCAAGTGCAGATGCTGCAGGGGGTTGCTGGGATGATAGATTTTTTGAACAAGCAAGAGCATATTGTTTCTCCTGCGAGGTTGGCTGTGTTGGGAAACGATTATGCCGATGCTTATGGTTTTTTAAATAGGATTGTTAATGAACTTTTGCCCGTTGATCCCATATTTGCGTATAGAGAGGTTCGCGGTAAATTGTTTCGGTTGAAAGCTAAGGGTGGGCGTGGAGTTGGTGTTGAGTATGTTCGTTTGATAGAAAAAATGGTTGAGTGGCTTGGGGGTTTAGAGATTGTTGGAAAGTTAAAGAATTTTTTTGATGTATATTCTGCGGGGGATAGGGCAATTTATGGAGAGGTTTTTCGTGCGGACATTATGCCGAACTTTACCTTTACTAGGATGGTGGCGAAAATTCCTACTGATGCTGAAATTGTGAAACAATATAAGATTGGAGGAGGTGTTTCTGCTGGAGATTCTGAATTGGAAAGTTTGGTTAGTATTTTTCGCCGTCCGAATAAGGCTAAGTTGGTTTATCATCTTTCTCCTCCCGAGTATTTGCTCGACGAGGATCATCACATGTTGCTTAATTTGGCAAGGAATGTTTTGATTGAGCATCGTCCTACTGCGGAAGAGTTTAGTGATCCCGAGAGAACTCGGCAGGTTTTTTTTAATGTTGCCAGAGATTTAATTAGCGATTTGGCGGAAAATAAAAAGGTTCCTTTGAGCTATGAGGATTTGAAGAAATTGGCGAATATTTTGGTTCGATATACAATTGGTTTTGGTATTTTAGAGGTTTTGTTGCAGGATGAAAAGTTGCAGGACATTATGGTTAATGCCCCAGTTAGTTTGTCTAATATTTTTGTTCGGCATAATGAGTTTGGGGAATGTGTGACAAATTTGGTGCCGTCAGTAGAGGATGCGGATTCTTGGGCTGCGAAGTTTAGGATGATGTCTGGACGTGCGTTGGATGAGGCTAATCCGATTTTGGACACTAATTTGGAATTGGGTGGCATCTCGGCTAGGGTCGCCATTATCCAGAAACCGCTTTCTGCTGGGGGGCTTGCTTATACTTTAAGGAGACATAGAAGTAAGCCTTGGACTTTGCCTCTGTTTATTAAGAATGGAATGATTGATTCTCTGACTGCGGGGTTGCTTAGTTTTATAATTGATGGGGCGAGGACAATTCTCGTCGCTGGGACAAGAAGTTCTGGGAAGACAAGTTTGCTTGGTGCGTTGTTGTTGGAAATCATGCCGAACAAGAGAATTATTACGGTGGAAGATACTCTGGAGCTTCCTATTTCTGCGATGAGAAAATTGGATTATGATATTCTGTCTATGAAAGTTCGGTCGGCTTTGGGTGGTAAATCTTCGGAGGTTTCTGCGGAAGAAGGTATTCGGTCATCGTTGCGTTTGGGTGATTCTAGTTTGATTGTCGGTGAAATTCGGTCGGGGGAGGCAAAGGCTTTGTATGAGGCGATGAGGGTTGGGGCGTTGGCGAATGTTGTTGCTGGAACAATTCATGGAGGGTCTCCCTATTCTGTTTTTGATAGGGTTTGTAATGATTTGGGCGTGCCAGTTACAAGTTTTAAGGCTACAGACTTAATCGTCGTTGCTAATCCCGTAAAATCTGCGGATGGATTGCATTCGTGGAGAAGGGTCTTGTCCGTGACTGAAGTTCGTAAATTTTGGAAAGAAGATCCGTTGGCAGAGGGTGGGTTTGTTGATCTGGTTAGATATAATGTAGAAAAAGATAAATTAGAGCCCACAGACGATTTGATAAATGGAGATTCGGACATTATGAAAGAGATTGTTTCTAATGTTAAGGGTTGGGCTGGAAATTGGGATGCGGTTTGGGATAATGTTATATTGAGGGCGAAGGTTAAACAGGAGATGGTTGATTTTGCGGAACGAGAAAATATGCCAGAGATTTTAGAGGATGAATGGACGGTTAAGTCAAACAATGCTTTTCATCAAATTAGCGATGAGGTCGTTGCGGATATTGGATTGCCTGAGAGCGAGAGAGTTTTTTCTAAGTGGAAGAGATGGTTAGTTAGAGAAGTTAAATTAGGGAAAGTTTAAGAGTAATGTTGTTTTATAATTAAAAGGTGAAATGGCGAGCACAGATGATATTTTGAAGAAGTATGGTTCTCGTATTGAAAAACAGATGCGAGGGTTTGAAGGTGGAGATAAACAGGATTTTTCTAAAAGTTATAATAAGTTTCGTGAAGAAATGAGCCCTGATTTTTCTCGGTATGAGAGATGGTGTAAATCATTAGGAGGAATGTTTAAAATAAAAGTTGGAGACAAGGACAAGGTTAGGATTGATAAGGCGATTGATATTGCACATTTGAATATCACGGCGAGTGAGGTTGTGGTTTTTTCTACGGTTTTGTTGTTCTCTACTTTGTTTGGTGGGCTTGCATTTCTCACCGCTGTTTGGCTTTTAACTGGGGGTTTTTCTACTATGTTTCTGTTTTTGGTGTTTCTGTTTGCTATTTTTTTGTTTTTTTACTCTTCGAAGACTCCCGAAAGATTGGCTATGCGTTGGCGTCTTAAGGCTTCTGCGGAGATGGTGCCTGCGATTTTGTATATTGTGATTTATATGAAACATACGAGTAATTTTGAGAAGGCGATTGCTTTTGCGTCGGAGCATTTGAGGCCGCCTCTTAGTATGGATTTTCGTAAGGTTTTTTGGGATGTTGAGGTGGGGAAGTTTTCTACGATAAAGGAAAGTGTTGATAATTATTTGTTGAGATGGAAAGACTATAGTATGGAGTTTGTAGAAGCTTTTCATCTTATTGAATCTAGTTTATATGAACCCGATGATGCTCGGAGAATTTCTACATTAGAGAAGAGCTTGCAGGTTATCTTGAACGGTGTTTATGATAAGATGTTGAAATATACCCATGAGGCGAAGGCTCCATTGACTAATGTTTATATGCTTGGGATTGTTTTGCCGACGCTGGCTTTGGCTATTTTGCCTTTGGCTTCTACGATGCTTGGGGGTGCTATAAAGTGGTATCACGTGCTGTTGATTTTTGATGTCTTGGTTCCGTTTATGGTTGTTGCTCTTACAGAGAATGTTATAATGAAACGTCCAGGTGGTTATGGCGAGAGTGGGTTGTTGGAAAGGTCTCCGCTTTATGGAAAGTATATTAGTAATTCTGGATATTGGAAAGGTTTCTTTTTCGCTCTTCCTGTTTTTTTGCTTGGGCTAATTCCCTTTTTGTGGAGATATACTAATGTTCCGCTTTGGATTGGGACGACTCGGGATTATTCTTGGTCTCAGCTTGGTTTGGGCTTTTTGGGTGGCGGGGGAGTTTTTGGAATTTTATCTAGTTCTGGTGGCGAGTTGTCTGGTCCGTTTGGGACTGGAGCGTTGCTTTTGAGTTTGTTAATTCCTGCTGCGATTTCTATTGTTTTTATTGTAGGGGCGAAAGAGAGGACGGAAGAGATATTGGTGAATAATAATAAATACAAAGAGGTAGAAAAGGAATTTACGTCGTCGCTGTTTCAGCTTGGAAATCGTATTGGTGATGGTAGTCCTGCGGAGGTTGCATTTAGTAAGGTTTCGAGTTCTGTTAAGGGAACTGCTACTGAAGGCTTTTTTAAGATTGTAAATGATAATATTGGACAGCTCGGGATGAGTTTAGACAGGGCACTTTTTGATCCAAAGCGGGGGGCTGTTGTTTTTTATCCTTCTGAGTTGATTGCTACTTCTATGAAAATTTTGGTTGAGTCGGTTAAGAAAGGGTTACAGGTTGCTGCACGTAGCTTGATGTCAATTAGTGATTATGTAAAGAATATTAAGAAAATTAATGACAGGTTGAATGATTTGTTGGCGGATATTATTTCTGATATGAAGTCGAATATGACATTTTTGGCACCGCTTTTGTCTGGGATTATTGTTGGGTTGTCTGGGATGATTACTGTTATTTTATCGACGCTGAATGGGATGTTTGCTAAAGGAGTCGGAGGTTCTGCTCTTGGTGCTGGGACGTCTGTCAGTGGGATTCTTTCTATTTTTGATGTTACTAAAATGATTCCAACTTATTGGTTGCAGATTGTGGTGGGCGTTTATTTGATTGAGGTTGTTTTTATCTTGACGTCTACGCTTGTTACGATTAAAAGCGGGAGAGATCCTGTTCAGGTTACGGCAGAGAGCGGGAAGAATTTAAAGAGGACGATGACCCTTTATTTGATAGTGGCTAGTCTTAGTGTTATTGGATTGAGTGTGATTGGGGCGATGGCTCTTGCTGGGCTGGCTTAGTAAGTTTTATAAACGTTTAAGGGTTATATTTCTTATGAAGAGGATGGATAAAGCTGGACAGCAAATGACACTGGGGACTATTATTGCCATTGTGTTAGGAATTGTTGTTTTGATTCTTTTGGTTTGGGGTTTTTCTACTGGTTGGAATAATATGTGGAGTAAGGTTACATCTTATGGTGCTGGTTCTGAAAATACGGGGACTGTTATCCAGTCTTGTGCTTTGAAATGTTCTACTGGGAATAAGTATGGGTTTTGTGAACAGGCTATGAATACGGTTTTGAAGGATGGATCGCATAACGATACAGCGACGTGTAAAGATCTTTCTGGAAGTGTGACTTTTGAGAAGAATGGGGAGAAGGTTGGGAAACCTGTTTCTGCTCTTGTTGCTCCTTGTCCTGCTCTTTGTTAGGTTTAGGAATATTTATTAATCGGTTTGGTTTGGTATTTTTGTTAAGATGGGGTTCGTTTTTTAGTCGTGGAG
>CAYRXX010000001.1:0-37169 GCA_964428375.1 Candidatus Woesearchaeota archaeon | reverse complement strand
AACATCGGGATTATGAGAAGTTTGGCGTAGCCAAATTTGGGGAAATTTTCTGCAAGAAAAGTTACCTCTTCATCATTTTTTTGCTTAGCAAAAAACCGTCTTGCAGACTATGGCTCGGTCTAGCGACGCGTATAACATCTTTTATTTCCACTTTCGAAAATTCTTTGAGATCGTAGTTGCTGAAAAATAAAACGTGCTAATACAAATTTAGAGACATTAATATATAATCTCTATCATATTTTGAGGATAGTTTTTTGAAGCCAAATTTTTTATAGAAATTAGGTATCTTTGTGGATATTATAATCATTTTTGCTTTGAAATCTTTTGTCTTTTTTATTCTATCGATCAAATCCTTCACTAATTTAGAACCAACTCCTCGGCTTTTGTGTTTAGGGTCCGTATTGACCCAAAAAATATTAAAAACCATATTATCTATCCACGAAGGTATAAAACCTCCAAATGCTAAAATTTCTTTTTTATCTTCTGCAACAATGTAAGTAGGTTTTAGAAGAGACTTAGAAAACATTTCATTCAATTCTTGAAAAGCTAAATTTTTAGGATATTTCGAACTATTGATTTTGAATATTTCAAACATTTTAGGAATATCCTCCTTTTTTGCTTTTCTAAATCTCATAGAATTATATTGTAAAGAAGTTTTATTAATGTATTGTGGGACTTTTTATTCTTTATCATAACCGCCGCCAAACCTATCCAACTCATTGTGTAAAATCGTCACGACCTGCGACGCAAAAAGCACCTTGGGACCAACCGACACTTTATCTATACTCTTCAAAAACTTAGCCTTGTCCTTCGGAAACCCTTCATGGTCCCCAATAATAAAAACAGGTCTTTTTTCTAAATTTGTTTCTCGAATATCCTTTCCTTTCCCATCAAGAAGTAAAACATCTTTTCCCTCGCTGTCCAACTCTTTTACAAGTTTTTCAAATCCTTTCTTCTCAATTGAAGCACCGGGCAATATCTCCAACAGCCCTTCTTTGTCCGGCGATTTGTAAAGCATTCTTTTAATCAATCCCACAACATTCTTTTTTGATATTGACAAATCCTTGTTTGACTCCAACAATAAATGCCTCGGTGCTTGTGGTGGTCCGTCAAAAATTAAATGCAATCTAACATCTTCCCGCATCGCATTAGAAATGAAAAACACAGAAATAATCACATTACACACGATGTCCATTCGCCCAGCTTTCATTAAGTTGTCTTTTATCAGATTCCCTGAGGTCACGGCATTTCGTGAGTAATAGATGAATTCTCTCATACCCTTCCCTGTTCCACAACTTTATAAAATTAGGCATAATCCCCCCTCATTAAAAATACTATCATAAATATCAAAAAAAGACAAAATCCATAAGGCAACCAATCAACAACTTCTCCATTTTTAGAAATATAATCCCACTTAGGAGAAGCTTCCTCACTTTTCGCATTAAGAAAAATAACTTTTCGCATACTCGACGACGAGTGCCTATTATTCAGCCGAACGTCCTTGCTCTTAGAAACCGCATCGCCACTAAGTGCAACTACCTTGGGCAGCAAATCCTGCTTTCTACTTCGAGCCTTTATAGAAACAGAAACAACATGCTTTTGGACAAGGTTCCCAACAGAAACAAATGTCCCATTAAATTTCCTCACTTTCTTCTTGCTTCTTAATTTTAATATAATCTCATACCTGCCAACTCTCGTCATTTTTAATTTAATATCTTTTTTCTCATTACCCCTAATAAACGATTTCAAATAATAATACCCAGAAGCCCATCCTTTTTTCTCACCGTTCCAAACTCTTAACGCCGAATTCCTTTTTTGCCCCAATTCAATCTTAACATCATAGGTGGCATTCGTCCCCGCCGTCTTAATCGAACATTGGAATTCTTTATCTGCAATAACTTTGGTAGGACAAATTAAACTAACATGAACAGCCTCTACAAATCCAATCATCAGCAAAATTAAAAAAACAATCTTGATGAGCATGCTAAAAAGAGGTATTCAAAACTTATAAAATTAATTATAGCCGACACAACTCTTAAAAACACCCCCCGCATAAACAAGACATGGCAAAAGTTCCAACAATGGAAGAACTCGCATCGTTCTGCAAAAGAAAAGGCATCATCTTCCGAGCAGCAGAAATTTATGGAGGACTTTCTGGATTCTTCGACGTCGCACCGTTTGGGACAGAGATACAGAACAACATAAAAAATATTTACAGAAAAGAGCTAGTTTACAAACGAGACGATATAGTGGAACAAGACGGCTCAATCATAACAAACCCAAAAGTTTGGAAAGCATCGGGACACTTAGAAAATTTCGGAGATTTAATGCTAATAACGAAAAAGACCAAGACAAAATTAAGAGCCGACCATTTTATCGAGGAGAAACTAGGAATATCGGCCGATGGAATCAGTGCCAAAGAAATAGAGGAGTTAATAGAAAAACACGATTTGAAATATGAAGGAGAGGATTTTGAAAAAGTTAAACAATTCAATCAACTCTTCCCATTAAGAGTAGGAGCTGACGAATCAAAAGATTCCATTGCCTATCTTAGAGGAGAAACATGCCAAAGTATTTTTCCAAATTTTAAATTAATAGCAGAAGTTTGCAGGAAAAAACTTCCTTTCGGGATTATGCAAATAGGGAAAGCATTCAGAAACGAAATAGCACCAAGAGATTTTTTATTTAGATGCCGAGAATTCGAACAATTAGAAATAGAATATTTTTTCAATCCCGACGCTGATTTTGACAAATTAACAAAACAAGAACTCCAAACAAAATTTCAATATCTTTCGGCAGAAGCCCAAGAAAAAGGATCTTCAGAAACAAGAGATGCAACAATAGCAGAGCTAATAGAATCGAAAATGATAAACAAGGTGCATGGTTATTGGATTGCAACAATGTTAAATCTGGCACAAAAAGAAATGGGACTAAGTTATAAAAACTTAAGAATTAGACAACATGTAAAAAGTGAGCTCTCTCATTACAGTTCGGGAACCTTCGATATGGATTATAAATATCCGCAAGGGTTTAGAGAAATGATGGGAATCGCTAATCGAACAAACTTCGACCTCAAACAACACCAATCCCACTCAAAAACTAATTTAGAATATTTTGACGAAACAACAAAAAAGAAATTTCTACCACATGTCATAGAACCATCCTTTGGAATAGGGCGACACCTTCTTGCCATTCTCTCGGAAGCTTATACTGACGACGAGGAAAGGGGAAATATTGTATTAAAGCTCCCAAAAAAAATAGCTCCAATTAAGGTTTCGATTTTCCCACTTCTCAACAAACCAGAATTTCAAGATACGGCCAAACAAATATATCACAATTTAATAGAGCATGACATTATAGCGTCATTTGACAAGTCTGGAAGTATTGGAAAAAGATATGCAAGAGCCGATGAAATTGGAACACCTTATTGTGTAACCATAGACCATGATACAATCAAAAGTGGAATTTTAACGATAAGAGACAGAGACACCACAAAACAAATAAAGATTCACAAGGATAAGTTATTAGATACTATCTCTAATCTGCTTTCCGACACTTCCAAATTTTCTAAAATCAAGTTCTAACCAATAACCAATTGCTCGTGTCTTTTCATATAATCGAATAGCTCACGATGAGACGAGAAAACCTCATCAGCAGCACTCAAATAATCCTTGTTAAGCGTAGTAGATAATGCATAAACTTTAGCCCCTGCTCTTTTTGCACTCCTAATTCCAAGAGGAGCATTTTCAATTACTATAACTTTCTTAGGCGAAACCCCCAATCCTCTCATCGCCTTCGAGTACGGGTCTGGATTAGGCTTACCTCTACGAGTATCATCTCCACTAATAACCACATTAAAGATATCCTTAAAAAATGTCAACACAATCTTATCGACAAAATCACTATTTGAGCCACTGACTAATCCCAACATAACTCCCCGAGATTTCAAGAATCTTAAAAATTGCAGAACCCAAGAGTATTTTTTATATGCAAGCACGCTCGGCATACTATTTCGTTTTATAGAATATACCCTACTCTTCTCGCTATCCTTTAATTTAATGTTACATCTTTTTAGAATATCCTCGATGATTTGTTTACTTGGCATTCCCTCAAGCAATGCTATCTCGTTGTAATCCAACAAGACACCGAGCGAACCAAAGGCACGCCTCCAACTTTTTATATGATATTTCATACTATCAATCAAAACACCATCCATATCAAACACAACAGCCTCTATCATATCTCAACAAACATCCATATCTTTAAATATCTAACTTAATAATGAAAATCATGATACGAGCAATAATGATTATTGAAATGGCGGGACGACCCGCTACTCATTTAACAGAAAGTTTAGAGAAACATGTAAATATTTTAAGAGATGTCAGGGATTTATCAGTTCATGAAATTAGAGTTAGCGAACCGAAAGTAATACCCTCAGAGAACAAGAACCAGGAATCGGAACCAGCTCCAGAAATGTTTACTGCTTTTGCAGAATGCGATTTTGAAGTGCCTAGTTTTGCAAGACTTAGCGATACCGTATTTGATTTTATGCCCAGCTCTGTTGAAGTTATCGAGCCCGGGAAGGTTTCTTTAGAAGCCGCAGAAGTAACAAACCTATTGAATAATATCGCTGGGAGAATGCACAGGTATGATGAAATTGCTAAGGTTGCAGAAGAGAGACTAAGACAACAACAGGAGCAACTACAATTAATGCAAAAGGCAATCATCGTTAGAGATCTTAAAATAGTCGAATTATCTTCAAAACAAACAAAGAAAAAGAAGAAAACAAAAAAGAAAGGTTAAGATTTATCTAACTTGCCAGAAGTTCTCAAAGAATCCTTACCAGCCATCCGTTTTTCAAATCTCTGTGTCATCTTATGTAAAGAATCAGCGGGAGTTGCCGACGACACCTTCTTCTGTTTCAAATAAAAATAATAGCCAACACTCCCAAGTATCACAAATATCACAATTGCTATAAACCAACCAGCTCCACCAGATTTCACTTTCTTTGTATCAAGATTAACACACGAGGCGAGACAGCAATAATCTCCACCTTTAGTAAATGTAGTCGTCCCGTTACAAATCATCCCAGCCTCACACATTTCCCCAGATAGTTCTGAACAATTTTTATCACTGACCGTAAAATTATCCTTAGATGCCCCTTTAGGTAAAACAAAAATACTCACAGGAATTTTCAATACTTCCCTCGAGCCATTTTCATTATAAGACACATTAATTTCCCCCGAGAAATGTCTAGATATTACAGGATTTAATCCCATAGTAAAATTCTGAACTCCGCGTCCTACCATATTATCGAGACTCCACATCTTAATGAAATTTATTGAAGTAGAAGTTCTTAAATCTGTTAAATTTTTATCTCCAAAATTAAAAAGTTGAATTGTCTGTTTAGACTTATCTCCTACAAAAACCTGAGCAAAAAGAAGTTTTGGCACAGCATGCAAATCCGAGTTTTTTACTGACGAGAAATTTAAGCGAGACTTATTTATAGAGGTGTTATCTTCCGAAATGAAATAAACTACAGGAACTAAAAAATTTTTATAAGTAGAAAACTTCGCAAAGGAAAATGTCTGATTTGGATGAAATTTAACCAAATGACTCTCCGAGGGTGAAAGAGAAATTATAGTATTATTAAAGGTAACATTTAAGGGAGATGTCCCGACATTGGTTATCTTAAACTCAGGAAGAGACGAAGAAAAAACGAACCCTGGAGTAATCTTAACTATCTTCGTATATGTTACATTAGATGTTACATTAATAAGATTTTTTCTAGAAACACTAATATTTCTAATCAACGTCGTAGACTCAATCTTCCCAGCATCCTCATCCAAGACATTTTCCACATTAAGAGTAAAATTCTTTTCGGTATTGGTATAAATATACAAATAATAAGTCCCATTATAAAACATAATATCCGAATCAAGAGAAATTTGTCGTCTCCCCTGAAAAAACTTTATTTGGGAATTAGCTATTTTTTGAACAAATTCTCCATGAGTTGTGATAGTCGCAAGAATTGTCTCTCCCGGCTGAGTTTGATTATTTTGAATATGTAAAACAGCCGTGGCCGATATAGAAGGCAACAGAACGATAAGCAAAAATAATATTTTATAATCCATCTTATTTAGACATGTCTCGAAGCTTTTTGAAAGTTTCGGACATAGCCTTATCTCTTCTATCGTAAGATGTTTTTGGAAACGTCCGCCCTCTTGCTGGACGTAATTGTTGTGGAGGAGCAATTCCTCTTCTTACAGGAGGAAACCCAGGACGAGGTGGGACACCAGGATATTCCGGCTTAATCTGCGAAGATGAACTGCCACTATCCTTTTTGAATCTAGTCTTAAGCTGGAACCAATAAAGTTTCAATTGCTCCCTATAAACATAGGCTATTGCACCAAGAGTTACGAATATCAAACCAATTAAAACCCACATCCACCAATTAGACGAGCTACTAGAAGAAGTTACTGTTTTCGCTTTACAGCAAACCTGCCCATGGCTACACGAATAATTAGAAGCAGGTTCTTGGAACTGAGAACAAGAATCCATACAAGTATCAGAATTAGCCTCACACTCCGTTTGCTGAACCTTGACTTGGCAACTTCCAACACAGCAATTATCCGTGTCCGAAGCCTTCTTAGAGTTACCAACACACACCTTATCGGATACACAAACCTTCCCTCCATAACCCGAACAAGTTTTAAGGTTTTCACTAGTACAGCAAGTATCAGACAGCGACGGACAAAAATAATTATTTCCAACGTCTTCGGAACCTGAACATTCAGAAGAAGGAATACAAAAATAATTAGCATCGGAGCAATAGGTTATACTCGAATGATTCGAAGCCGACGACGAACCCGAAGGATTTCCAGCCCTATTTGTGAGAGCCCATAAAGCCATCGCAGTTTCTCCGACAGAATTCCAGCACCCATTAGACCCCTGAGAAAATAACAACCAATCTTTAGCCTTCTTAACCTGTTCCGCACTAGAATCCGATAACGCCAAAAGAGCGAGGCTTGTATCATAATATTTCCCATACGCCGACGAGGTAGCCTCCCAATAATTACCAAGCTGTTGTTCTTTAATTAAAGAATTTGCATAGTCATCATAATTAGTCAATATGTAGATGAAAGAAGATGGGAGGTATCTCTCATTAGTATCGGACATTGCAATGATATACGGAACAAACTTATCGACGCTATGCCCTGTTTTAAGCAATGCCAATGCTGCCCACGCCGTAGCTTCGTAATTACATCCATTATCCCCAAAACATTTCGAGTTTATTTCCAACTCGGCAGAACCGAATGCAGGAGCAGAAGACGTTCCCCCAAGAACATAAATCGTTTGCGAATTTTTATTTTTATAAACCAGATTAGCTATAAAATTTTTATCACAATCTATCGTAAATTTCTTATTATAACAGCTATCAGCAACCTGCAACCAGAAATTTGATTGAGCTCTAGCCAAACAAGAACCTGCATCTCTATCAATTTTCTTCCCCTCATCAACATGAATAGCATAGTCCTTCGTATCATAACCAATATGGCAATTCACCGCCCCATTAGAATCCTGTTGTAAATACCAAACTAAATTCGTTGGAGTTTTTTCCTGACTTAAAAGCCAGCCCTCAGCTACGCTTGTATTTTTACCCATGTGATTTAATGCAATTATTGCCAAGGCAGTGTCTCGAACATCACCCCAGTGGTTAGATTTTTCTTTTTTCTTTAATTCATCCACACAATTGTCAAGAACGTTATCTGGTGTTGCCATTATTGTTAGGGCAATCTCCCTCGTCGTCATTCCAGAGCAATCCCCGACTTTTTTTTCCAAGCAACTAAAACCCTTATCTATCTTTGACTCATTTAACTGGGCATTGTCAGAAGAAGAACCCCCAGAGACAACAGTAGAGTTCGTCTGATTCCCAGAGGACGCTGAAACACTAGCGACAAAAAACGATGATAACAAAAACATAATAGATAACAAAATTGCAGACACTATCCTTTTTTTCATAGTTAAATATGATATTTGTGCTTTATAATTATTTTGATTATCTAAGATTTACAGAATAGCGATAACCCAGAGAACCATCATCGCCACGAACATAAATATAATCAAATAGCTCATCATTCTATATGTCCTTTCTGCAAATTTTTTCGAATGAGAAAGTCCAAACATAGCGAGATAAAAGAATCTGCCACCGTCGAGGATTCCCAAAGGTATCATATTAAAAATTGCCACAAGTAAATTAATTATCATAATCCACCAGAACAAATAATAAGCGAAATAAACTAACGAAGCATCCCATCTCGGCTTATAATAAGTCGTGGGATCTTTGAAACTCATAAACTTAGCCAAAAATTTCTGGACAAATCCTCTCGGAACCGCCTCTTTGTACCCAACCCCCAAATACGCCTTTGCAGAATCATCAGGACGCCTTCCAAGCATAATGTCGTATTCCTCATCACCAGTTTTACTTTCAGTGATAAACTTAACAACATCTCCTGGTTTTTTATTTTCCAAAAACCACCGCAAACTATCTTGCCCTAAAATTTTGACATTATCGGCCTGGATAATTGCTCCCTTCATCCCAGCTAGAACAGCGGGAGCTTCTGGATAGGCAACTAAATATTTTCTATTTGTATCATTAATTTGCCGACGCAGGTTTGCATCCAAATAATAATTACCGTTAGAAGTTATAACCTTAGTAAAATTACCGACCTTCTGGAATCCAGTAATATTTTGTACAGGAACTATTCCGACGCCATAGCTATTAAAAACATACCCAGATGCCGCAAAACTAGAAAAAAAGAATCCGACATAAATAGCATAGAATAAAAGCGCCATTAAAATATTTGCGAAAACACCAGCCCCCAGTATAGTCATTTGTTCAAGAGTCTTCTTTTTACGAAAACTTTCCTTTTTCTCCTCTACAAACGCACCCAAGATAGGACCAAAGAACACAAGCCCAGTAGATTTTATTTTAACCTTGAATAGCTTCATAAAAACACCATGAGAAAATTCATGAGCAATAGCCACAATAGCCAAGGCTATAATAAAATAAGTAAAATAAAAGGGAGGGAAAAGACTCTGCATCCCAAACAGCCTCGGAAAATAGGGAATAAGCGGAGCAATTGGAGGAACCTTAATCACTTTTGTAATTTCTGGATGGAACAAGTAAATTGCGACAGTCCTCCCGAGCATCCAAATCATAATCCCCATCAATACAGTCCCAATCGCAACAATAAGCCATTGCATCCTTCGCATGATACCACCAAATTTCTTAGTGAATTTAGTAATCAGTTTGATACCAAACTTAGTCCTCCACATAAACATCCATCCTTCCCTGGATAGCTCTTCTCTCCTGCTCCGTAAAAAGAAAAAGATACCCAAGCTAAACAAGATAAAAAACGTCAAATCGTAAATTATAAAACTCACCATCTTCTCACAAAAGAAATCGGCTTTAAAAAACTATTTACTTCTTCGGGCAAAATAAAAACTACGATTACGTCCCTGTCCAAAAAATTCCTGCAAACCAAAATTGCCTCCGAGATTATGCTGCCCTAAAACGTAGTTCCCAACTCCCGTCCAAATTCCAGTATGTGCCAACCAGTTTCTTCTATAGTCTCCGACAACGACAACGACATCACCTGCTCTTGGATTATCCACCTTCTTATAATTATTATCCAAAAATTCTTCCATCACGTCAATTTCTACCAACCCAGGACGGTTTCTCTTTTCCCAATAAACCGAGGGTATTCCCCTTATTATAAATGGATTCTTCATAGAAATTCTCTTGCACTCTTGATATGAATTCTCTCCTTCTAAAAATACCGTCGTCCCCCAACAATTTGACCAAAATTTTTCTCCAGAATCAGTCTTCCCCAAAGGACGCCTCCCCATCCGAGGATTTCTTAAAATATATTCTCCACGCTGTCGCATACCGTCAGGAAGCAACGCAATTCTTTCCAAATTTTTCCTATTCCAAAATATCATATTAAAAAATTACTTCTTTCTAACAGGTCTGAAATCTCGTCCTTTACATTTACGACATCGAACTTTACCCGCAATAATCTTCAATGGTTCGACCTTCATCTTATGTTTACAGTCCTTACAAACGAACGCATTCTTATATAATCTATTTTGTGCAGCTGGAATTTTAGTAGCCATACTTAATCATGAAAATATCGCTTTAAAAACTTTCCGCACGTCTCAAAAATTAAATTACTCTCTTCAGTAGCTTATCGCCTTCAATGTCCCAATACTCCACATTAACTCCCTCGCTGACGCCCTCAACTCCTTCACCTATATTCAAATCCAAGTTCTCAAAAGTCTCACTATCCATGATGCTTGCAATATTTTCATGAACAGATAAAACTTGAGCATTCCTTTTATCAATCATTGGAACCTCAAACTTATCATGACCAGGGATAACCATGACCTTCTTTTTCCCGCTAAAAACATTAATAGCTTCAAACCTAACTTTTGCATGACCATGTTTTCCAGTCTTAGAAATATCCATTTTTTTAACTTGATGTGCAAGACCGTCGATTAAAAGAAAGGTTCCAACCCTCATCTCCGTAGCATCAATAACTCTTGCGACCATAATTAAGAGTTGTCCAACCCATTTATAAACTTTCCGTAGAAAAATAATCTGCCATCGAAGGACGACCTTCTTTTAGTTCTTGGCGTAACCCTTATCTTTATGTTTTTATTACTTAAACTCAATCTCTACCCAAAGTTTTTTAAATGGTAATTTTCACTAATTAGTATCTAGTTCTTAGATTTTAAGGGCTAGCTGGAGCAAAATGGCAATTGGATACGACGATGAATTTGATTATCTCGACGATGAGAACGATAGCCAGGCATCCACTGAATCTTTCGCACCGGACATAAAGGGAGCGAGTAAACCGTCTCTGACCCCCAAAGAAGAAGAGCCGAAAGAAGAACCAAAGCCAGAGCCGAAAGAAGAACCAAAGCCAGAACGAGAATTTGGATCACAAATTTACATTGTAAAAGTTACAACCAACAAAGAAGACAAAGCTCTCGAAATGATTGCCGACAAAGTAAATAAAAAAGAAATTAAAATATATGCAATAGCACGACCACATGGACTACGAGGATATATCTTTTTAGAATCTCCAGATCGTAAACACGCAGAAGATGCCGTATTCAATCTTCCTTATGTAAAGGGAATAATAGGGGAAACAGTTACGTATGATAAAGTAAAACAAATGCTAGAGCCCGTCGCTGCTGATATTAAAATAGAGAAGGGAGATATCATTGAAATAATCTCTGAGCCATTCAAAAACGAAAAAGCAAAAGTAGTCAGAGTAGATAAGCCCAAAAACGAATGTGTAGTTTCTTTATTAGGAGCAGCAGTCCCAATCCCAGTAACCGTAAAATTAGACAATATAAGAGTAATTAGGAGGGATGAAGCAGATTAGTCCAAGACAGGAATCTTTAAAAACTAATTTCTCAAAAAAATAAAATGGCAGTAATAAAATTAATGGTAGAAGGCGGGAAGATGACGCCCGGTCCGGCAGTAGCGCAACAATTAGGTCCAATGGGAATTAACATAGGACAAGTTATTTCAGACGTGAACGTAGCGACACAAGAATTCTCGGGAGTAACACTTCCGGTTCATCTAACAATAAATGCGGAGACAAAAGAAGTTTCCATTAAGGTTTTATCTCCGCCAACCTCCGAGCTAATAAAAAAAGAATTAGGAGTAGCCAAGGCATCCGGAGCAAGATTAAAACAAAGAGTTGGAAATTTGGCAATAGAACAAGTTATTGAGATTGCAAAAATGAAACATGAGTCCATGCTTTCGAATGACTTTATGGCTACATTAAAATCTATCGTAGGCACATGTCAATCCCTAGGAGTTATGATAGAAAGCAAAGAGATTAAAGAAGTTGTAAAAGATATTAACGAGGGAAAATTCACAAAGGAAATTGATGCCAAAAAAACTGACGTAAGCCCAGAAAAACGAAAGGAATTAGATGACTACTTCGTTATCGTCGCTGAGAAACAAGAGAGTATCAAGAAGGAAGAAGACGCAGAGAAGGCGGCAGAAGAAGAAAAGAAAGCTGTAGAAGCTACAAAGAAATAAGTTTATTAACCCTTAATTCGACTCAAATTCACGGGGTTATAGTCTAGCCTGGTATGATTCGAGGTTTGGGACTTCGCGGCCGCGGTTCGAATCCGCGTAACCCCATACAAAACAAAAATAAAATGGCAGTAAAAAGAAAAAAAATCGGAAGTGCAGGAAGATTTGGCGCAGGCTATGGAAAAATAAAGCAAAAGCTCGTCGCTGTAGAAAGGAAACAGAGAGTAAAGCAGGAATGCCCATTCTGCAAAGGGCACGCCAAAAGAAAAATAACTTCAATTTGGAATTGCTCAAAATGTGGAAAAGAGTTCGCATCGGGAACGTATAATTTAAAAAACCAGAGGACCAAGAATAATTAATAATGGCAAGTTACAAATGTTTTCATTGTGGGAATAAGCTAAAATCTGAGGAGCTAAAAAAACGTTTCGTTTGCCCAGAGTGTGGCTCGAGAATTTTCTACAAACCAAGAAACAAAATGAAGACGGTAAGCTCTGATTAAAATGGACGAGGAAAATCACATAGGGCATAATCACGCTAATCCTCTTGATGGACTCGACGAAGAAACTCAGTCACAAATACAAGAACTTCAGATGATGGAACAATCTTTTCAACAACTTTTAATGCAAAAAAATGCTTTTTCTATGGAAGCGAATGAAACAGATTTAATAATTAAAGAAGTAGAAAAAACAAATTCGGAAGTTTCTAGAATTGTTGGCGGGCAAGTTGTAATTAAAAGTACAAAGGAAGACATTCTTGCAGAGATGGAGAAAAAGAAAAAGCTAATAGAATTAAGAATGAAATCTATCGAGGAACAAGAACGAGAATTCTCCTCAAAATTAGAATCCCTTAGAAAGGAAGTTATGGAAAAAATTCAAAACTAATCCCACGACGACAAATCTCCGATTTTAAATAAATTTTAAAACAAAAGGATATCTCCCATCACATAAATATTTAAATACCGATGTTCCAAAAGTATATTATGGCTTTCAATATGTTTAAAAAAATGATGGGAAATGATGAGCAAGTCTCTTCCGAATTCATAGAGATAGACTTAGAACAAGAAAAATCAGATTCCAAAATCTTGATTAAAACTTTTGTTTTAAAAGACTACGAAGATATAAACCCGATTCTAAATTCCTTACGAGAAGGATATTCAATCGCTGTTATCGACATTAAAACACTAAAATCTAAAGATGTCATCGAATTGAAAAGAGCAATCTCAAAGATAAAGAAAACAGTTGAAGCATTAGAAGGGAAAATAGCAGGATTTGGCGAAAACACTATTATTGCTACCCCATCAAAAGTTTTTGATATTCGTAAAGGCGTCTCAGAAGTCAGAAGACCTCAGCCAGACGACATAGAACGATTTTGATTTTATGAAATCCTTATTTATAGAAACCAGACGAAAATTTAGTGACTCTGATATAAATCTACAACTTTTAGACTCCATTCGGGGGGAAAGAATTTCCGTGGCAGCGACGATACAATATATAGATATGGTTTCAAAAGTAAAAGAATATTTAGAATCCAAGGGAAAAACCGTCACAATAAAAAAGGGTGCATATTACGATGCACATATTCTGGGATGTAATTCAACGGCCTTAGACGCCACAGCAGATGAGCTAATTATTATCACCGACGGCAAATTTCACGCAATTAATAATGCAATCCAACTCCAAAAACCAATTTATGTCTTTTCAGGACTTACAATAGAAAGAGTCTCCCAAGAAAACATTGATACACACAACAGGAAGACACTCGCAAAACAAAAAAAATTCTTAATGTCAAAAACTATTGGAATTATCCTATCAACAAAACACGGACAGCATTATACCCAGTTATCGAATATAAAAAGGAAAATCGGAGACATGGGAAAAATAGCTTATGTTTTCGAGTGCAACAATATTAATGTTAATGAATTTGAGAATTTCCCTCAAATCCAAATTTGGATAAACACCGCTTGTTTTGGATTGGCAAGAGATGATTCAAGAATAATCAATCTTCGAGATATAATACAATTTTTAAAATAAACTAAACTTTTGCCATCGAAAAAACTGTCTTTAATGCTACTATTATCGTCGCTGGGACAAATAGCAATAACAAACTTCCCAAAATATTTCGCAATACAGTCACAGCATAATTATTAAGTGCAATATATTTCAGAGGATCCATCCCTAATGAACCCACTATAACAAGAGATAAACTCGCAATTAAAAAGGTCATAGAATCCTTATCATTAGTATTCATCGCCCCAATAATCAACCCGATAACAACAAGAGTAGTATAGAACATCCCACTGGCTTGAGATATAGAACCCTTAAAAAACCCAAAAATCACAGCGAGAACTACTCCAATCAAAAAGGCATAAGCTCCAACCAAATTCTCCCTAGATTTTACCATCAACAATTAACAACTAATTAATATTTAAACTTTATCCTACCTCAATCTTATAGTCTCTAGGTTTTTTGGAACTGTAGTCTCTATTCTCTGGGACTTATATATGGATGATGCCAAATCCAAACACTTCGACTGCTCACCATGATTAATTATTACCTTACGTGGTTTCGGATTAATACTATTAACAAACGCCATTAGCTCATTTCTGGAAGAATGCCCAGAGAATCCATCAATAGAAATAACCTTCAATCTTATTGGAACAACTTCAACCCTCCCATCAATATCGAATTTTGCTTCCTTTAATCCCTCTTTAATTTGTCTGCCAAGTCCGCCCGCAGGTTGATAACAAGATAAACAAAGCCCATTATTCGGAGAATCGGCAAATTCTCTTAAATATTCCACGGATGCACCACCAACTAACATACCAGATGTAGCCAAAATGATACAGGAACCTCCTTCTATAACGTTTCGCCTTTCCCGTCCAGATCCAACTTGTGAAAAAATTTCAGAGGTAAATGGGTTCTTATCTGTAAAAATATTGGAACGCAGAGAATTTGAAAGAAAATCCGGGTACGCTGTGTGAATAGCATTAATATGCCAAATCATACCGTCTATATATACTGGCACCCTCGGAATACGCCCACTTTTCATTGCATCTTCAAGAATTAACATTTTTTCTTGGGCATGACCAGTCCCCAACTCTGGTAAGAGGACCTTTCCTCCTTTTTTAATTATATCGTTAATAAACTCTAACAGCTTCTCTTCCGAATCTTTCCTTGATGGATAATTATTATCCCTTCCACCATAAGTTGCTTCCAATTGAAGAGTTTCCAATCTTGGGAAATAAGTAGAGGCAGCTTCGAGAGCACGTGATTTGCCAAATTTAATATCACCGGAATAAAGATAGTTATGAAGCCCGTTCCCAACATTAAAATGAATCATAGCAGACCCAAGAGTATGCCCAGCATTATACATTGTAATTCTAATATCGGGTGTTATGTCGGTAACTTCTTGATAATTCAAAGCGATGGAATGTTTAACCATATTTCTAATATCAGAAGATTTGAAAAGCGGAGCCGCAGCCTGCTTGTAAGCTACCCCAATAAAATCAAGTGCCATCAACGCAGAAATGTCTCTTGTCGGAGCAGTCATATAAACTGGACCTTTATACCCCATTTTGTAAAGATAAGGAATAAGCCCAGAGTGATCGAGATGTGCATGAGTAAGAACTATGGCATCAAGAGAAGCAAGATCTAATTCAGGAGCTTCCAAGTAAGGATACTTGTCTTTCCCATGAGAAGAAACATCAACCCCACAATCTATCAAAACCCTCGACGTCGGAGTTTGCAATAAAAAACAACTTCGTCCTACCTGACGCCCACCACCAAGCGCAGTAATTCTCACCCATTCTTCCATCTTGTCCGAATTCCATTCCTTGTAAATCTTCTCCCCAATAGAATTCAAAAACTTCTTACGATATGAATTATCCTGATACAGCACCTCTCTTATTTTATCAGTTATCTTAGAAGTAATAGCCGGAGAACGCTGAACCTGTGGCGTCCATAATGTCCCTACTTTAACCTCACGCAAGATTGACCCAGCTTTTCCTATAGCAAGCCCAGGCTTCTTGGCCTCAATGATAACTATACTTCGCTGAATATCAAAAATAATTTGTGTAATCTCAGCTTCCTGAGGAATTATTTGTCTTATCTTTTGCTCGGTTAAATCTTTTTTAAGCAAGATAGATTTATCAGCTCTCAATTCAAGACGCTTTTTTATAGTGTTCACAATTTCCTTAATTTTACTATCTCCATTCTTAAAAAACGCAATATCTGTCGTATACGCAACTATGTTAGCCCCCTCGAATATTGTCGAAGAGATAGCTCCTCGAGGGAGAGATTCACTAATGGTTTTCAGAATATCTGCCATTTTAAATATAATAATTAATCCAATTTCCAGGTCTTGTCTTCTACCTTTTTGATTTTATCAGGTGTTATCGTCCATATCTCATATCCAAGCCCAGAAGCTGGATCTCTCCCGGAAGATCCGATAATACATCTTTTTGCCAACGCGATACCTTCATCCAAAGAAAGCCCCTTCTTGTATCCCGTGTCCAAAATTGCATTCACATGCATCATTCCAGAACCATCGATATGATAATCATCTACCTTCTCCAATATTCCATCCGCCCCAATCCTATAAAAAAACACCTTTCCATCCTCCTTGCCTGCCATTAAAAAACCTATTACTCCACCAGACTGAAGAGATTGCAACGCCATTATCGAGAACAAACTTGCAACTTCTTTTATTGTGCTTTTCTTTTTTTCTCGGAGATCCTTTATTTTTATTTGTGCTTTTGCAGTCTGAATAGCTCGAAGAGCAAATGTGGCAGTTCCCGCAATTGTTAAAATAATATCGTCACTAAATTCCTTTATTTTTTCCATTTTCCCAGCAATATAATGAACACCACTCCCTCCAGAATAAGTCGCTTTCTTATCCGCAGCTAAAACAATTCCGTCTTTCGTCACTATCCCCAACGTAGTGGTTCCAGTTTTTAGCATATGCTTTTTTATATTCTCATCCATTTTAATCAAGAGATACCTCTAGAATCTATACCATGCCTAGACTTAGTCTATTTATAAGTTTTTTGGTAAGCCAGAAGTTTTGTGCCATCCGAAAAATTTTATAAAGGGGAATTGCTTCCAGATTAGATGAGTTACGAAAAATTATTAGACGAAGCATACAAGACCGTCCACGTCAACGAAGAATCAAGTAGATTTGAAATTATAAAAGTTAGCGGACACCACGAGGGAACAAAAACAATTATCACAAACTTTGGGAAAGTCGTGGCTTATTTGAGAAGAAAACCCGAACACTTATTAAAATTTTTAGGAAAGGAACTTGGGATACAGGGAGAGCTCTCCAAAGACAGACTAATTTTATCAAGAAAATTGCCAAGTAAAATAATAAACGAAAAAATAAGCGAATACTCTAGACAGTATGTAGTCTGTGCTAAATGTGGGAAACCAGACACGGAGCTAAGTGAAGAGAATGGGAAAACTTTTATTAGATGTTTGGCTTGTGGGCATAAGAGAGAAGTTCATAAAATTTAGTAAATTAAATTGAAGAGGAGGAAAAAATGGCAATTGAAGGAAGATGTATGAAATGCAAAGAAAATAAGGAAATGAAAGATGCTGAAATGCACATGACGTCACGAGGCGGATATATGGCAAAGGGAAAATGTTCTGTTTGTGGATGTGGAATGTGCAGAATAATGTCCAAGGATAATGCAGAAAAGGCTGTATCGGCGGGCGAAGCGAAAAAAGCATATTGATTTAAAAAACTTAAATTCCCCGAGGGCGGGGAATAATTTTATTAAAAACTACAACCATTTTATAAACTCATTAATTTTATTCTAAAGATGGGAAAAATTTTGTTAAAAATTCATAAATCGTATCGATGGGTAGTAGCAGTATGTGATGAAGAAACCTTTGGAAAGAAACTAATAGATCCCCAAAAAGAAGGTGAAGAAAATATCGGGAACAGGAGGACAATAGATGTCTCTGGAGTTTTCTTCAAAGGTACATTAATGAGCAAAGAGGATGCAACCAAAGAGATAGAGAGATGTGCAAAGGAAGATTCCACTTTTAATTTTGTTGGAGAAAACTCTGTAGAAATTGCAAAAAAACTGGAACTTGTCGACGAGGATGGAGTTACAAAAATAGATGGTATTCCCTTTGCACTAGTTCTTATGTAATTAATTTATTCTAAATCTATAGACATATTCAAAAAAACACTGTAAGGTAGTTTTATATAGGGAGAAAATTATTTCATAACATGGCATTTGGAAAATTTAAAGATAAGTCAAAGCCCAACAAGGCGAAAGTATTCATAGCAGGAGAAGAAAAAATCGTTCGTGTCAAACTGCCTAGGGGAAAAGAAGTCATTGGAATTATAGCACAAAGATGTGGAGCAAGTAGAATGCTCGTATCGTGCATGGACGGAAAAACAAGAAATTGCAGAGTTCCAGGGAGAAAACGTCGAGGGCTATGGCTAAGAGAAGGAGACGCAATTATAATCGAACCATGGGAATTCGACGATGAGAAAGGAGATGTCTTGTTCAAATATACCCCTAATCAAATTAGCAAGTTAAAACAGATGGGAAAACTTGTAGCCGATGAAGACGAATTCTAATTTTTAGGTAAAAGACTTGCTCCTAATATCCCTGGATGATCAAGCTTTGTCCATTGGATTGGAACATCTCGAGGAATAATAATATGCCTCTTTGCGACCTTTCTAATTTTATTAAGAAAAATATCTCCAGTTTCACAAACTCCACCAGTCAAGACAACTACCTCGGGATCAAAAATATTTATTAAAGATGCAATACCCCTTCCAAGATACCCCGACATTTCTTTTAAAATCGCCCGAGATTTTTTATTATCAATATTAATCAAATCATTTATTGTTAGCCACTTCCCAAACTTCTCCTTCGTAACCTGTCTTAATCTTCTCCCAGACGCAAGACCTTCGAGATCATTATTTTCAGTAAGAACAACATGCCCAAGTTCTCCCCCAAGACCTTGTCCTTCATAAATTTCATGATTTACAATAATCCCTCCCCCAATTCCAGTTCCAATTGTTAAAATAATGAAATTAGCCTTTTTAACTCCTAATTTTTCCTCGGCAATCGCGACACAATTTGCGTCATTTTCTACCTTTGTCTTCAATCCAAACCTATTCCGAATCGCATTCTCGAGATCAAAATTTTTAAAAGGAATATTTGGGGGATTCTTTATTACTCCTCTCTCAAGTGGACCAGGGCATGAAATTCCAATCCCTTTAACCTTCTTGCTCATTAAACCATCAATAAGAGCATACATTTCTTTTAGAATGCCCGATGAACTTTTGGGAGTTTTTCTTTTTATATACTTCATTACTCGATTGTTCTTCACTAACCCAACTCTTAAGTTTGTTCCTCCGAGATCTATAGCGATAATTTCATTTTTTACCATAAAGAACCTCCTTAGCTTTTTTCTTTTCAATATACCTATACGCCATCATCTTTATTTCATCATTCAGCAAAAACCAGATTAGAGCATAGCCCCAAACCACTCCTGCATAAGCCCATCCTATTGGAGCGATAAACCAGCCATAAACCGCGAACAATGTAGCAATAACCTCAGTTCCTATCCCAACGTAGAGAAGTATTGGAGCAGGGAACGGTCTTTGCCAGAATCTTCTCTTTGTCCTTGTAACAAAAATCGTCGTCCTTCCAGCCACGGCAAGCTTAAGGAACATTATAGTTTGGACCGTCAAAATTCCGAATCCAAAAAACACTTTTGAAATGTAAAGTAAACTAAATGTTGAAACAACACCAGCAAGACCAATCAGCGTCGAAACAATCAAAACTTCTCGCAAATCCCACCGCACAGGATTCTTTTCAATCTCGGTATTATCATAAGCAATGGTCATAATAGGCAAATCGTTAAAAATTAAAAGAAGTATAACCATTATTGCAGTAACGGGGTAAAACCCGAAGAAAAGTATCGACGCTGTTATGAAGAATATCAATCGTATCGTCTCAGCAATCCTATAAGTGCTATAACTTTTCATACGCAAAAATATCTTCCGAGATTCCTTTATCGCGTCAATAATTACAGAGAGCCCCTTATCCATCAAAATCAAGTCAGCGGAAGCCCTTGCAGCGTCGGTCGCACCAGAAACAGCAATGCCACCATCAGACTTTTTCAACGCCGGAGCATCATTAACACCATCACCGGTCATCCCAACAATATGCCCAGATTTCTGCAAACTATCAACTATCGTATATTTATCCTCGGGATAGACCTGCGCAAACCCGTTCGCATTATCAATATCCCTAATTAAAGCAGGATTCTGAATTGACATATTTTGCGTTTTACCAACAACCGTTCGAACCTCATCTTTTTTCAAAATAGAAGCATCAAAAATCTTCTTCCCAATGCCCACAACGGAAGAAATATATTTTGCGATTGAAATATTATCGCCCGTCAGCATCTTCAAGCTAAGCCCAAGTCCTCTCGCCTCTTTTATAATTTCTTTAGAATCTTCTCTCGGCAAATCCAACAATGGAATAATTCCAACAAATTCAAACTCAGAACCCTTCTTAACAGCAACGGCGATAGCCCTCATCCCATTTTTAGAATACTCATCAACTTTTTCCTGTATCTTTTTGCTATCCCGAGTCTTGGATAATTTTAAAATAACCTGCACCGCACCTTTCATAACAGAGAACCTCTCCGCACCTTTCATAACAATAGCTTCAGTCCTTTTATCAACAGGATTAAACGGCTTGAATTTAAGTTTCTTGTATTTCCTAAGTTGCTCATAAATCTTATTCTCTTTAAGATAATCAAATATAGGAACCTCAATCGGGTCGTGTTCTTCTTCACTCGAAGCCAACCCTGCATAAATCATAAGATCTTTTGTTTTATTCCGCCCGAAACTAATAGGATTTGAAATAGACATCTTATTCTGTGTCAGCGTACCTGTTTTATCAAAACAAAGCGTATCTATACCAGCAAGTTCCTCAATAGAAGAAAGCTTAGAAATAATAGCTCTTTTTTTAGAAAGCGTCAAAGCACCGACAGCCATCGTTATAGAGAGAATAGCGGGTAAAGCAACGGGTATAGAAGCAATCGCCAGAATCAAAACATACCGCAAAATTTCAAGAAACTTCTGACCTCGAAGCAGAGAAACAATAAGAATAACAGCAACGAGGAACATCGTAACAAATATCAAATACTTGCCAATTTTCGTAACTGCCTGTTCAAGATGGCTTTTCTCGCTTCGTTCGGCCTTAGCGACTAACGAAACTGTATTGCCAAAATAAGTATCTATCCCAGTATTGACAACTATCGCAATCGCTTCGCCCTTTTTTATAATACTATTCCCATACGCAATATCCCCAATCTTCTTTTTCACGGGAAGCGACTCGCCAGTTAATCCGGACTGATCAATTTGTAACTCATCAAATTTAAGCAATTTAGCGTCGGCAGGGACAATATTCCCAATCTCTAATTTAATAATATCACCAGAAACAATTTCCTCTGCTCTTATGGTTTTAAACTCGCCATCCCTCAAAACCAGAGAAGTCTTTGCGAGCTTACTCTTTAAAACTTTTAAAGCACTCAACGCCTTCCCCTCTTGCCAAATATCAATCCCAGCATTAGCGAACAACAAGAACATTATTATAAAAAAATCGTCCCACTTCTGAACAATCGCAGAAAGCAAGGCAGCAATCTCAATCATAATAGGAATAGGACCATAAAATCTTCTAAGAACCCGATGAGCAAAACTCTCTTCTTTCTCCTCTATCTTATTCTCCCCATACTTAACCAACCGCCTTTTTACCTCGGCAGAAGATAATCCCTTAGAACCACTGCTTGCAAAATCCTTGATAACCTCTTTCCCAGAAACCTTTTCATAATCACTCGTTTTTTTTGCCATAATACCTCTGTAAAATAAAAAGCCCAATCATTTTAAAGCTTATGGATTCTACATCAACGACCAGTTTTATAAATACCAATGACGGCAATATTTTATGGAAAAGAAAGACGAGAAAAAAGCAATAGATTTCAAGTATAATCTAAAAGAATATTTCAGTTTCGTAAAAAAATATAAGCTATTATTTTGGACCATGATTTTAGCGTCAGTTATCACAGAGGCACTTCTCGTCGCTGACAAATTTCTTTACAAATGGTTAATTGATGACGCTGGAAAATATGTCGCAGGAACTTTGGCAAAAAACCTGTTCGTTCATATTTTACTAATGGTAGGTATTGTATATTTTGCAATCGTCATCATAAGAAGTTTCAGTGAATTTTTATCCTATCATTTATTGACAAAGATAGAGCCAAAGATAATCTATGATATGAAGAAAAAATATTTCTCCAAAATCCTAATCCTCTCAGACAGGTTTCATTCAAATCACAAAACAGGTTCATTGATTTCAAAACTTGACAGAGGGGCAATAGCTGCGGAAACAATGATGGACATAATGGTATTTAATATAAGCCCACTGATTTTGCAATTCATAATGGTTTTCTTTTCTGTCCTCGCGTTCTCCACCGCTCCCGCAATCGTTCTATTTATCATAGTTGTCTTATTTATTTCATATAGCATTCACCTACAAAATCTGCAAAAAATAGTCCAAGTAGAATGGAACACGGCAAAGGACAGAGAAAGTTCATTCATCGCAGATATTTTTAGCAATATGGAATCAATCAAATATTTCGGGAAAGAGAAGAGGATAAATCACAGATTTAAGAAATTACTAAAAAACACAAGAAGATTAAATCTCAAATACCTTAATTATTTCGTCAAAATGAACACTGGACAAGAACTTATAATAGGATTGGGAGTTTTGGTATTACTCTATTTCCCATTAGTTGATTTTATAGCTGGGAAAATAACCCTCGGAACAATCGTTTTTATTTACGCACTATACGGAAACATTACCGGAAACCTATTCGGCTTCACGTACGGCATCAAAGGATATTATAAAGCAATGGCAGATATGCAGGGATTGTTCCAATATAACAAAGAAACCAACGACATTAAAGATAAGCCCAACGCGAAAAACCTGAAAATCAGCAACGGTGAAATTGAATTCAAAAACATCTCTTTCGGATACAAATCAGATGGATTTTTTAGAAATTTCAATCTAAAAATAAAACCGATGGAAAAAGTAGCATTCGTTGGACATTCTGGATGCGGAAAGACAACTTTGGTCAAGTTACTGAACAGATTATACGATGTTCAAAAGGGTTCTATCCTAATTGACGACAAAGACATCAGAGAATTTAAACAACAAAGTTTGAGAAGCGAAACGGCGATAGTCCCGCAGGAATGCCTTTTGTTCGACGACACAATCTATAATAATATCAAATTCGCAGACTCAAAAGCCACGAGAAAACAAATAATGAGAGCGATAAAATTAGCACAATTAGACGAAGTGATAAAAAATTTACCAAAAACAGAAGACACCATCGTCGGAGAAAGAGGTGTTAAATTATCTGGCGGAGAGAAACAAAGAGTATCAATAGCGAGAGCAATTTTGGCAAATAAAAAAGTCTTAATTTTGGACGAGGCTACATCATCACTCGATTCAAAAACAGAACACGAAATTCAAAAAGCATTGTCAAAATTATTAGAAGGGAGAACCTCAATCATAATTGCCCACAGGCTATCAACAATTATGAATTCGGACCGAATTGTCGTGCTTAAAAAAGGAAAGATAGTTGAAGATGGAACACATAAAGAGCTTGTAAAAAAGAAAGGCGAATATTACAAATTATGGATTCTGCAAAAAGGCGGATACTCAGGATAGCTCAACAGAGCCCCACTCCCAACAATCCTTAAAAACCACCCATCCTTAAATAACACATGACCTTCATAAAAAAAATAACCATGCACGGCTTCAAATCTTTCGCACGTAAAACAGAAATCCCCCTATCTAACTCTATGAATGTAATCGTAGGACCAAACGGCTCCGGGAAATCCAACGTCACAGATGCACTTTGTTTTGTTTTGGGCAGACTTTCGATAAAATCTATCCGTGCCGCAAAAGCCGCGAACCTGCTTTTTTCAGGAAATAAAACCTATAAAGGTTCCCAAGAAGCATATGTGGAACTGACGTTCGATAACTCCGACAGAACATTTTCAATAGAATCCGACGAAGTCACAATAAAAAGAATTGTAAATAAAAACGGGCAATCCACATACAAAATAGAAGGAAAAACAAAAACCAGACAAAATATAATAGAACTTCTTGCCCAGGTTGGTATCGACCCTAACGGCTTCAATATTGTTCTTCAAGGGGAAATTCAGTCCCTTGTAAAAGCGACTCCAGAAGAACGTAGAAAAATAATAGAAGAAGTGGCTGGAATATCTATCTACGAAACCCGGAAAACCAAATCTATAAAGGAACTAGAAAAAACCGAGGAGAAACTAAAAGAAGTATCTGCTGTCCTAAGAGAGAGAACAGCCTATCTAAAAAATCTAAACAAAGAACGACAAGAGGCATTATCTTATCAGAAATTCGAGGAAACCATAAAACGATGCAAGAAAACACTCCTCGAAAAATCCAAGAATGGCAAAGAGCAGGAGCTCATAGAAGCAGAAAAATCCATCAAGACTATCGATGACGAAATATCCAAGATTAAAAAAGTAATACAAGAAAAACTCGTTCAGGCAGAAATCTTTCAAAATAAAATACTCGCAGTAAATAAACAAATACAGTCTTCAACCTCCAACGAACAGGAAACCGTCAATAGGGAACTTTCGGACATCAAGGCCACTCTCGCTGGATTAGAGGTAAGAAGTGAAAACTTTAACAATAGATTCGTTCAGGGAAAAGAAAAAATAGAAAAATTGGAATACAAGATTGAAAGATTAAATAAGGAAATATCAGAAGCTCGCACAGCATCCCCCGAAATAAAAAAACAACAAGAAAGACAAAAGATTCTTCAAGAAAAACTAGATATATTAGAGAGACAAAGAAGAAGATTCTATATTTTAAAATCAGACATATCGACGCTAGAAAATCAAAAACTCCAAAGCGAAAAATTCTTAATAGAATCTCAAAAGGAAGTCCAGCTAATAGAACAAACAATAACATCACTATTTGATGAGATTAAATATGCGAAAGGAATAGAATTAAACGAATCCCTCAAATTAGAAACCAACTCTAAAATAATTAATGTAACCGAACAAATCTCAAAATTAGAAAAGGAAATTTTAGAGAAAGAAAAAAAGAATGCTATTCTTGAGATGGATGTAAAGCGAGAAGAGAGACTTAAAACAGATATAACTGCATTAAAAATGTGCCCAATCTGCAAACAAGATGTGGGAGAAGGACACAAACACAAAATTTCTATTAATGCCAATGAAAAAATAGAAACAGCAACTAAAGAAATAAGCGAAAATATCAAGACCAAAACAGAATACACCTTAAATATAAATCGGATGAAAGAACACCTATCTGAATTAAGAACAAAAATAGAAGAATTAAGGATAGATAAAATAAAACTAAGAAATGCCGACGAGAAGAAAGAAAGAATTAAAGTAATAACAGAAAAACAGAAAAATGCCAAGGATGATTTATCATCAGTAAATGAAAAATTAAAAATAAAAAGAACAGAATATGAAGAGCTTAAAGACACAGAAGAAAAATATGACGAAACTAGACTCGGGCTTCAAGAATTGTCTTTTACGGACATGGATGTTGATAGCGAGATACAAATGAAAAAAAGAGAAGCAGGACGGCTAACTGTAGAATTAAAAGCTAACCAAAGGGACGTAGAAAACTCCCAGATAGAACTTAAAAAAATTCAATTAATAATAAAGGGAAAAAAGAAAGAAGAAACAAAAAAAGAGACAGAAGAGCAAGAGCTTTATGAGAAATCCCAAAAGTTTTTTGACCTCAGAAATTCCCTCCAAGACCAACAAAAAGTAGTAGAAACTGACATCATCGGACTTCAACATACAGTGAAAAACTTCGAAGATAAAATAAATTACAACAAAATCCAAAAGGCTCAAATCAACGCACAAATAGATTCGCTAAATTCAGAACTTACCGAATTTTCCTCATTCGAAACAATAGCCCTACCAATAGAAAAAATAAGAGAACGACTTCAAAAGTCCCAATTTGCGATATCAAAGATAGGAAACGTAAATTTACGAGCCCTAGAAGTCTTCGAGAAAGTTGAAGAACAGGTAAAACTAATAGAAGACAAGGTAAAAATAATATCGGAAGAAAAGATACAAATAGAAAAAATAGTCCAAGAGATAGACAAGAAGAAGAAGAAGTCTTTTTTCTCGACGCTGTCAGCCGTAAGCGAATATTTCACTAGGAACTTTTCACAGTTGTCCAAAAAGGGGGACGTACTACTCGAATTAGAAAATAAAAAAAATCCTTTTGAAGGGGGGTTGAATATCTTAATAAAAATGTCAAAGGGGAAATACCTCGACGTCACCTCTCTTTCTGGGGGAGAACAAACAATGGTCGTTCTTTCTCTGATATTCGCAATTCAAGAATACAAGCCCTACTGTTTTTACGTTTTTGATGAAATTGACGCCGCTCTTGACAAACACAACTCCGAACTATTAGCCGCCTTAATAAAAAAATATATGACAACCGGACAATATATTGTTATAACGCACAACGACACACTCATTTCCGAAGCTTCAAATCTCTACGGAGTATCAATGCAAGAAAGTATTTCAAACGTGCTGTCGCTAAAAATATAAAATTCAAAAAAAGTAAAAAAAATAAGATTCAAGATTAGTAATAGCTAGTCTCTACTTCTTTAATTGGCTTCTCTTTCTTTGTAAGAAGAACAATTAAAACAGCGAAGAGAACAACAAACACAATCACAAGGATTGCAGTTAGAGCAACAGTCGAGGAGGAAGAATATCCACTCACAACATTAGCACTAAAAGCAGTTTGTTTGCCATTAACATCTACAGAGAAAGTATAAGTTCCAACTTTCGCATCATCAGATGCAGTAACAGTCACTGGAATTGTCTTAGTAGCATCTGGACCAACAGTAATAACCGAAGGCACCGACACAGTCAAAGCATTTCCAGAAACAGCTTTCAAGTTAAAAACCTTAACGTCTTTTGCAGCATTAACAACAACCAAATTATAAGTTGCAGTTTCTCCAGCTTTCAAATCTTGATTCTTTACGGTAGCCAAAAGGCTAGTCGAAGCAGATCCGCCTACACTGATTAATTTCTTAACCGTGGTGTTTGCATCATTATTGTAAGCTTCAATTTCCATTTCATAAATACCGCTAGCAACACTAGATGGAATTTTCAAGTATACCGTTCGATATACTGAATCTTCATCATTGTTAAACTTCTTAGTCTTCTCTGTTGGGATTAAATCTCCAACATATCCTCGGGTAGAGATACCTAAGGCTGGAATAGAAGCAACAACATAAGTGTCGTCCATTCTGTCGTAACCCGTGTTTTTTACAACAACGGAGATAGGGAAAACTTCCCCAGCGCTAACCTTCGAAGAATAGTCAGTAGACAAAATCTTGAAAGTATACGAGTTTCTTTGCATACTAATCGTATATGTTTTTTCGCTACGGTCATCTCGAGATATAACATCGACATAAAGAGTATATCTGTCAGACAAATAATTATTTTCAGAAGGTAACTTCAATGACAAGAGCTTCGTATAAGAAACCCCGTCCTCAATGTTAAATCTTCCAGTCTCTGTCGAAACAGCGTCTTTAGAGCCTTCAGTGTATACCTTAACTCGGACATCGCTTGCGTTTGAAATAGAATTGAATGTTACTCTAATTGGCACAACATTATTAACGTTTCCGACAATAACATTAGAGCCGAGGGTGACACCATTAAAATCAGTACTTATACCCGTTGCTAATCCAGCCGAAGCAAAACCAGCGACGAATAAAGTCAAAACTGCTATAAAAGGAATCAAAAGTACATTTCTTTTCATATTTTTCATTTTGAATTTAGTTAAAATAGATAAATAGAAAAGGTATTTAAACTTTATGATTGTCGTAATTACGGAGAGACAAAAAGACTTAAAAAGTATACTTTGGTATACATTGTATAGTAAAAATGAGTAACAACAAAATGGAAGAAAAAGATAAGAAAAAAATCACAACAATAAAACTTTTAGAAGAGACAAAATTGCGATTAGAAAAATTGAGAGAAAATAAGGGAGAATCCTACGACGCTATTCTACGTAAAATACTATATGTTCTCAATGTAGCACGAGATTCCCCAGAGAAAGCGAAGCTCGTACTCGAAAAAATATCAGATGTCAGGCTACGTATGTTAGAAGACGAAAAAAGACAAAAAGAAGATTTAGAAAAAGAAAAAGAATTACTCTAAAACCTTAAGGATGTTCCTAAAAACCTCGGAGGCATCCTGTTCCCCATCTATCTTTACAAAATTAAACATAGGCAAAATCTTTTCTGTCTCCCTGTGGTAAAGTTGCAATCTTCGCTTCAATGCACTTTCGTTATCATCATCTCGAATAACCAATCTCCCTCCACACAAATCGCAAACACCTTCCACCTTAGGACGCAAACTATCCACATTATACACAGCCCCACATTTAGCGCATGTCCGACGCCCAGAAATCCTCTTCATCGCCTCAACATCAGAAATAACAATCTCAATGCATTTGTCTATATTTACAATCTTTTTCAGCTCTTCCGCCTGAGCTTTATTCCTAGGAAATCCATCTAAGATAAATCCCTTTTTACATTTAGAACTTTCCATACTTTTCTTTAGAACTTTAAACACCAATTCATTAGGAACAAGCTCTCCCCTCTTCATAAATTCATTAACCTCCTCCTTCAATTCCCCTTCGACACTTCGCAAAATATCTCCACTAGAAAGATGACACAATCCAAACCTTTTCGCAAGCCGTCCCGCCTGTGTTCCCTTCCCACTTCCCTGCGGACCAATCAAAATTAAATTCATATTAATATATATCTTCTCTCATTTTAAACTTTCCCAAATTCGCTCTCCCTTCACAGCATCACCAAGGGGATCAGGACTTTCACAAACCAAAACTACCTCTTTATCTACCCCCTTTAACCAGCTTAAAACTTCTTCCCAATCTCGTTTTTCAACAAGAAGATGTTTCCTTTCGCCCTTTTCTCCATATTCTATTCCAGAAAAATGAACATGCCATTCTTTCTGCGGAAATGCTTTCTCGACCTTCTCAAATTCGTATCTTCCATACCGAGCAAGAACATGTGCAACATCGACACAAAATCCGCACCCAGTTTCATGAACCAATCTCCCAACCTCCTCAATAGAACCGAAAACATTCTTCTTCCCCATAACCTCAGGACAAATCTCAACATCCCAACCTTTTTTCTTTATGACCCCCAACATCTCCATAGTCTCTTTTTTAATCTTCTCAAAAACGTCCTCCTTGTCCATTCCAGTATAAAATCCAGCATGAAAAATAACTCTCTTAGCACCAAGCCACGACGCTATTTCACAACATTTTAGAATTCTCTTCTTAGATGACTCAACCTTCTCCGCATCCTTAGAATTTAAATTTACAAAATATGGAGCATGTATTGACAAAAAAATCCCAAGCTCCTTTGCTCGTTTCCCAATCATTAATGCATCCTCTTTTTTCTTGATATATGGACCATAGGTGAATTCAATTTCACACGCCCTAAGTCCACGTTCATGAAATTCTTCTAATCTTTTAATTGCCCCTTTTATCGGACCTAAACCACCTGGACCAAATTTAATAAGCACCATACAAATATAGAAATTACATCAATTTAAACCTTCTCAACGGAAGATACATTCGGTAACCCAGTAACTGCCAAATTCAAACGTCCCAAGTTTTGAACTAAGTAACTATGCATATTTCTAATAATCAAATCCTGTAACCCCTCCTTAAGAAGTCCATGACAAACATTAATATTACTTTCTGGAGAAACAACAACCCCGAACGGAAGCAAACATGTCATAGTTTTCCCCTCAAGCTTCATAGAATCCATATTATCTAATTTCCCTTGCAACAACTTTACATCGACGCTGCAACCATCTCCACTTTTTCCATTAATCGCATATCGGAAAATGCTATCGCTCCCTCCTATAAAAATTGCCCTTTCACATGATTTAAGATGGGTATCAAAGCATGACCTATTTCTACAATGATCATAACTAAAGAAAACAAACCAAACCGACCAAATAACTCCGACTATAACAATAACCGTCAGCCATTTCTCCCACGAGAATCTACTCTTATCACCCTCTACCTTCATGCTTATAAAAATAGATCTAACTATTTAAAACTTCTTAAAAAAATAAAAAAGGCCTCAAAAGAGGCATAAATTTACAAGGAAATTAATTCGATCCTTGTCTCTGGAATTTTCCCGAACATCTTTGCCGCAACAGCCTTAGAGTGTAGTCGTTCCGCAGAATTGATAATTGCCTCACCGACCGAAGCTGCCATCAAGATAAACGCATCCTTTGCATCGACGGACCCCAATCTAAGAACCGAAACATTCTTCACGACTTCTAAGTTTTCATCGATAACCAAAACATTCCTTCCCTTTATCTCTGAAACAAGTTCCCGCAACTTTAGAATATCCTCATCTCGTAACGCTCTTCTCGGAATCTCCTCGATAACTCTATCTGTTCTAGTAGAAGGAACCCTATTAAACGCTGAACTATGCTCCTTCAAGAAAACCGCAGCAGGTACCTTCTTCCTCAAAGCCTGTAAAAGTTCCTTTCCAGCAAGTTCTTCAACTTCTTTGCCGTCGGGAGCAGTCGCAATATAAACAACCTTTGCATTATTACAAACATTTTGAGCAATTAGTTTTCCGCCTCTGTCTCCATCTACGAACAAAGTCAATTCCTTTGTCTCGCCAAGCTTCGTTATTGTTTTCGGAAACCGCGTTCCATCCATACCAATAACATTTTTGATGCCATGTTTTAACATATTCACAACATCCGCTCGACCTTCACAAACAATTAATTCCTTATCGTCATCGATATTCGGACCAGCAGCTAAACCTTCGCTTCCATATTGGACAGCCTTAGAAACACGAACAGACTCTCGGAGCTCAGTTTCCATCTCAGTAGAATCCATACCCTGATCTGAAATACCTGCTAAAAGTGCCTTTGCTCGTTCCATAATGTAGTCTCGCTTAGAACCCCTAACATCAGAAATTTCCTGAATCTTGATTCTAGCATCTGTTGGACCAATCTTATCTATAGTTTCCAAAGCTGCTGCTATTATAGTTGTCTCGGTTTTATCAAGAGCAGTTGGAATAGTAATCTCTCCAGTTGTTTTACCGTTCTCGCTATTCAAATCAACTTCAATTCTACCGATCTTCCCTTCTTTCTGAAGTTCCCGAAGCTCCATATCAGAACCGAGCAACCCCTCAGTTTGACCGAATAAAGCTCCGATGACATCAGGCTTCTGAAAAGGGCCATCTGCATTAAATTTAGCAATAATCTGATACTTTATCGACGTTGGACTTATTTTTGCCATATTTTTTCTCCATTTAGTTATAAATTATTAGAACGCTTCTCTTTCACTCGCAAACATGAATGTGATTATAATAAACTGACCAGCTACTTCTAACGATTCTAAAAACCAAACTCTATTTAAAAACTTTGCCCCAACTAAAAAACACTCCTATCAGAAAGCAGTGCGAAGATTTATAAAGATTTTATCCAACAAAATTTAAATAAAAAAGGGGCAACCTAACTTCATAAAACCTCTTAAACCCACCACCTTCGAATGTGGTTAAACAAAAATGGCAGTGAAACCACAAGAAGAACAAGATGAGGACAAAGAAGACTTCGACGATGACGAGGAACTTGAGGATGAAGAATAACCCAAAATAAAATGCCAGAAGAAGACAATTTAAACAACGAATACGATGATATAACAACAGACATCGACCTCGAAGAAGATATTTAATTACCGCTCAGCAATCTCTCTTCGCGAAACATGCCCAAAGCCTTATATGAAATTTTCAATTTTTCAATAACTTTTTCTTTTTCAATTTTTTCTAATTTAATCTTATTCAGTTTTTCATAGAATTTTACAGCCTTTGCTCTCTTTCCTTCATTGTCAAGTTCTCTGGCGAACTTAAAATAAATGTTCTTTCTTGCCAATAATATCTTTTTTTTATCAAGCTCTCCAGCATCACGACTTGCACGAACAAACATCTCATCAGCTTCGGCAATTTTGCCAATACGACACAGCATCTCCGCCGCCATTAAATATGACTCCATCCTATCCCTAAACATCGGCTCCATAGATGCCAAATTTTCAAGTGCTTTAGCAGCTCGCTCGAACATTTTCCGTCGACCATAAAGCAACGCCAACTCTCCCCATAAGAATCTCTTAATCTCAAAGTTGGATGCGGACTGTTTTAGGGCACTTTCCAAATAAGTAATTTTATTAAAACTCGTGGTCATAGACACCAACTTTCTCTCCATCTCTTTGATGCTTTTTTCTTTAACTTGAATTGCCATAGAAAACAAAACCACATCGACTTTTTAAAAATTTATATGATTAGATAAAAAGAACTAATTGCTCTTGATATTATTCCAATATGCTCTCCTCTCGCCCGCCTACATGCAGAAGAAACATGCACTGTCTCGGACAAGACTCAACCCCATAGGGCATATTGTTCATAAATAAAATAAGCCAGAAGGCACTATAGATTAAAAAATAGTTTGCCCCGAGGTTTCCCTCGTGGGCGATATTATAAAAATAAAAAAAGGAGGTCAATAGACCTTAAATTTTTTTAGCGATAAGAGATTTACAAACCCCAGCAGCAACTGTAACTCCAGCGTCACGAATTGCAAATCGAGCCATATTCGGATTTTCTCCGACAGCTTCCATTACCATATTCCCGATTGGTTTAATCTTTACGATAGCGACGTCCCCGTTCTTTAGGAAGTCCGGATTCTCTTGAGCAACTTGCCCAGTCGCAGGATCCAATCTTGCCTTTAATTCCACAAATTGACATGGAATTTGGGCTGTATGAATATGGAAAACTGGTGTATATCCCTTAGCGATAACAGTAGGGTGATTAATTACGGCAATCTGTGCTTCAAATTCTTCGACAATGCTGATTGGGTGGTTAATCTCACAAATAACGTCTCCTCGAGCCATATCCTTTTTACCGACTCCTCGAATACTGATACCAACATTATCTCCTGCCTCGGCCTCTTTGAGCTGTTCATGATGAGCCTCAATACTTCGAATTTCACCAGAGATACCAGTTCCAGACCTACCAGGCAAGACAATAACTTTTTGTCCAACCTTCATAATACCAGTTTCAATCTTTCCAACAGGGACAGTCCCGATACCAGTGATATCGTAAACATCTTGAATTGGCATACGTAAAGGCAAGGTGGTTGGCTTCTCAGGCATAGGAAACTTATCAATCTGCTCTAAAACAGTAGGACCTTTATACCAGTCCATATTTTCAGATTTCCGAGCAATATTATCGCCCATCAAAGCTGAGCCTGCAATAAACGGAGTCTCATCCGGTTTATATCCAGCCTGCTTAATAACAGCTTTCACTTCCTCAACAGTCTTGTTGAATTTAGCCTCATCATAATTAACAACATCCATCTTGTTCACAAGAATTGCAAGAGATTTAACTCCCATAGTTCTAAGCAACCAAACATGCTCTTTCGTCTGTGGTTGAACACTATCTTCGCATCCAACAACTAAGAAAGCAGCATCCGCTTGCGAAGCACCTGTAATCATATTCTTGACAAAATCCTTATGCCCTGGAGCATCAATTATTGTAACTTCATAATTCTGAGTCATAAGTTTCTTATAAGATAAGTTAATAGTAACTCCTCTCTCTCGCTCTTCCTTCAGATTATCCATTACATAAGCAAATTCAAATCCAGCTTTACCATTCTTTTCCGCTTCTTCCTTGAACTTCTTCATCTCTTGATCAGAGACTGCACCACCGTCAAAGAATACCCTACCAACACAGGTAGACTTCCCTTGATCGACGTGTCCAACGAAGACAACATTAATTCCCGGTTTTTCTTTAGCCATTTTTCTTCTTTTATATTTAGTTAATTTAATTATATTGCGAATCAACAACAATACAAAACATAATATTAAAATCACTTTTTAAAGTTAGCGGTAAGCGATTTCGCACCAACTAAACTCTTATATACCTTTAAACACTGCCAAAGAAAAAGAAGTGACAATCCAACACTTCACATTTATCGAACAATGAAACATAAACTATCTATAACCCTCCTCCTTCTATCCATGTTTTTAGTGACTCAACTCATCGGGCTTTTTGTCGTGCAAGTCTATTCCCCCTCGACAATAACGAATCCCATTACAGGAAAAATATCACACACCCAAGTTCCTCTCCCTTTCGGACTTCAAGAGTCACAAAACGCATCCACCCCAACATTTTCATCTCTTATTCTATCATTCGCCCTCGCATTCGCCTTAATCTTTATATTAACAAAATACAAATGGAAAATGATTATCCGACTCTGGTTTTTCTTCGTTGTTATCTTGGCACTGGCAATCTCACTAAACGCAATTTTCGAACATTTCTCGATAGCAAACGCATCTTTTATTGCTCTCCTAATAGCAACCCCATTATCCTTCTTAAAAATATTCAAACCTAATCTATATCTTCACAACATTACAGAACTTTTAATCTACCCTGGGATAGCCGCAGTTTTCGTCCCAATCCTCACAGTATATTCAATAATAATTCTCTTAATTCTTATCTCAATTTACGACGCATGGGCAGTTTGGAAATCTGGCATAATGCAAAAAATGGCAAAATTTCAGATGGATGAATTAAAAATATTTGGAGGGTTTCTCTTACCGTCGGCGTCCCAAAAAGTCAAGGCACAAATAAAAAATCTGAAAATAAAATACAAAAACAAGGAAATGCCAAGTTCAGTAAAGAAGAAAAAATTTAAGGTCAATCTCGCAATTCTCGGAGGGGGAGACGTCATCTTCCCAATAATTACAGCTGGAGTTTTTATGAGAGCGTATGGTATAATCCCTGCAATCTTTATTATAGTTGGAAGTTTAGCCGGGTTATTGAGCATATTCCTATTCTCCAAAAAAGGCAAGGCATATCCAGCCATGCCATACATCACGACGGGAATCTTTTTGGGGTTGTTGATTTGGAAAATGTTTTTTTAACTCTGTAACTCCTTACAAAAGACAACTAACGCAAAGATTTATAAAAGGCTGTTAGTCATATAATAGTAATAACATGTTACTAAAACCAGAACTTATAAAGAAACTGAAAGGAGATTTCGGGTTGAATATTTACGAGACGAAAGTCTGGCTAGCCTTATTGTCAAAGGGAATCTCATCGGCAGGGGAAATCGCAGAACTTTCTGGGGTTCCTCGTTCAAGAACTTACGATGTTCTAGAATCCCTAGAGAAACGAGGATTTGTAATCCAAAAACTTGGAAAACCAGTAAAATATATTGCGGTTAATCCAGAGATTGTAATCGAAAAACTAAGAAATAATACCGAAACCGAAGCAAAAGAAAAACTCAAAACACTCTCTGAATTAAAAGATACCACAGAATACAAGAAACTCAAGGAATTACACAATACGATTTTCGAACCAATTAAAAATCGTGAACTCTCAACATCAATTAAAGGAAGAACAAATCTCTACTTACAGATGCGAGCAGTTATGGAGTCGGCGAGCAGAAGCATTCATCTGGTTTCCTCGTCTTACGAACTTTCATCCAAAATGAAAATGTTTAAATCCACTTTTGCAAAATTAAACAAACGAAATGTTGATATTAAAGTTATGATTGGCGACAGCGACGAGGAAGCAAAGAAACTTTCAAAGAAACTTGGGGTCAAAATTAAATCAAAACCAATAAACGCACGGTTTATCGTCGCTGACAGAACAGAATTAATTTTCACGATAAAACCGACAAACGTCCATGAGGATTTTGATTACGGTGTCTGGATAAATTCGCCTTTCTTCACGACATCTTTGTCTTATATGTTTGAAATGGCTTGGAAAGATTGAAAGGTAAAATGAGCTATCACCGAAACTTAAAATTCAAAAAGGGATTACTCGTCGGATCATTCAACCCGCTACACGAAGGACACGAGTATTTATTTCAATTGTCTAAAAGATTTTGCACATCCACAGACATCTATATCGGAATCGATAAAAATGATTATTCTTTACCACGAGAGGTAAGAGCTACAACCATTCAGGATTTTATTATCAGACACGAACTATCCGACAAGTTTAATATAACTGCATCTGGGACTAATCTCGATTTAGACCGAAACAAATATTCTGTTCTCGTCGCTGGTTCAGATGTCCTAAACTTAATTGCAGAGAAATATCAGGAAAAGTCCAAGCCATATGAAATTCCGAACATATTATATGCGAATAGAAAAGAAATGCCATTAACAGATGAGGCGAGGAAAAACCTCACAATACACACAAATTTAATAGAAGTTCTGGGAATCTCAAATATTTCCGGCAGTAAAATCCGTCAGGCATCTCAAGAAGGAAAAGATATTAGCAAATTGGTTTCTAAAAACACGTGGAGAATTATTAAAGATTACGCATACCTTTTAGGGAAATAATTTCATACGACTAAAAGCGGGTTCTAAATTTCTTATTTTAGTTTTCTCAACTAAATCTTCTAATTTGTCTTTTGCTCTATTTTTTCCAGGAGGTAAATAATCTGCTCTCATAACATAATGGGATACCGCCCTTATTCCTTGCCCAACGCCAAGCGTCACCATGTCAGGGCTTGCGGCAGAAATCTCAGTGGCAGAAAGCCCAGCAAAACCATAACCGAGCATTACATTTCGAGTATTATTATAATCATCCTTAGCAATCATAACTCCATCCATAGAAACCTTCTTTTCTCTTTCTTCTTGCTCTTTGTTTCTTTTCTGGGAATAGTGAGACATGGCAAGATACGCTATAGTAAGAGCTGCACCTGCAACTGAAGTTCCATCCATCATAAATCCAACACCCTCAAAAACCGGAGCAACCGTCAATAAATAATTAGCTAAATCAGCTTTCGTTTTCCCAAAAGTCCAATTCCAAGCCTTAAC